>RFZB01000117.1 GCA_009920915.1 Sphingomonadaceae bacterium
ATCGGCCGCACGTTAATTGCAGCCCATGGCCCTTATCAAGGGTCGGACTTTGCCTTGGAAGCTGTCGTCCGGATTGAGCCGGATATGCCCTATGACACGCTGAAAGGCCCCATGCCAAAGTCAGAAAAGCCCCCTATTCGCTTTCATGCGACAATCACGGGTAAACATCAGGGTGACTGCCCGGCCGGAGAGGATGTTGCGCAATGATGGAAAATTATGTCGACCCCACACGCGCGGCGTTTGATGTGTTCAAATCGCTACCGCGCGACACGCCGATTAATATGCTCAATCTTGTCCGCTATCGCGATCTCGCCGCCTATCCAGACGGCCATGAACATGCGGGCAAAGGCTGGACAGGCGCGCGGGCTTATGAAGAATATGGCACGACCAGCGGCCCAATTTTTGAGCGACTGGGCGGGCAGATCATCTGGCGCGGCAAGCTGGAAGCTGTTCTTACCGGGCCAGCGGACGAGCATTGGGACGCTGCCTTCATTGCCGCTTACCCGAATGCGGGTGCTTTCCTCGCGATGGTGACAGACCCGGACTATAAGCTGGCCGTCGTCAACCGTCAGGCAGCGGTGGCGACGAGCCGCCTCATCCGCTTTGCGCCGCTTGCCATTGAAGGCGCGCGGTTCGCGTAGAACTTGCGCTCCGGCTTCGGTCTAATCCGCGTCATCCTGAACTTGGTTCAGGATCCATGAACATTGTCGGCGCAAGACGGGCATGGCCTGTGGTGATGGATGCTGAACCAAGTTCAGCATGACGATGGGATCGCGTTAGCCGTTCATCAGCGCGGGGAAGAAGCCTTCATGCGCGGTGCGCAGCGCATCCAGCGCCACACCCGCCACATTTTGCCCGCCAACAGTGCCAATGCGCACGGCGCCATCAATCACGGCATCGGGCGCTGTGGTCACAATATAGCGGCCCTGATCTTCGCCAAAGGCCTCGGCGGTGGTCAGCGCATCAAGCTCTGCCCCAATGCGGCCTGCCAGCGCCATTTCGGCAAGTGCGACCAGCAGACCACCGTCTGAAATATCATGCACGGCGGTTGCCACACCATTGAGCACCAGCGTGCGGACCTGTTCGCCCCGCGCACGTTCTGCCGCCAAATCGACCTTGGGCGCTTCGCCTTCTTCCCGGCCATGCACTTCGCGCAGCCAAATCGATTGGCCCAAATGACGACCGGGCTCACCAATCAGCCAAATGGCATCGCCTGCTTTTTTAAAGGCAATGGTTGCGGCCTTGCTCCAATCCGCGATCAGGCCCACGCCGCCAATTGCCGGGGTCGGCAAAATGGCAGAGCCGCCGCCCGTTGCCTTGGATTCATTATAGAGCGAGACATTGCCTGAGACGATGGGGTAATCCAGCGCGCGGCATGCATCGCCCATGCCTTCAAGGCAGCCGACAATTTGCGCCATGATTTCCGGGCGCTGCGGGTTCGCAAAGTTGAGGCAGTTGGTAATTGCCAGCGGCGTTGCGCCAACGGCGGAAATATTGCGATAGGTTTCGGCCACAGCCTGTTTGCCGCCCTCATAGGGGTCGGCATAGCAATAACGCGGGGTGCAATCAGTCGCGATGGCAAGCGCCTTGGCAGAACCGTGGACGCGCACAACAGCGGCATCACCGCCCGGAGCCTGCACGGTATCCCCGCCGACCTTGTTGTCATATTGCTCCCAAATCCAGCGGCGCGAGGCAATATCGGGCGAGGCCATGAGCGTTACTAAATCGGCACCCAAATCTGTGCTGTTGGGCACATCACCCAGCGAGGGGACTTTGGCCCAAGCTTTATATTCAGCTTGGCTGACATAGGGCCGCTCATATTCCGGCGCTTCATCGGCGAGAGGCGCCAGCGGAATATCGGCTACCGTCTCCCCATTGAATGTCAGGACCATATGGCCAGTATCGGTGATCTTGCCGATGACCGCGAAATCCAGCTCCCATTTGCGGAAGATGGCTTCGGCTTCAGCCTCGCGGCCGGGCTTGAGCACCATCAACATCCGCTCCTGACTTTCAGAGAGCATCATTTCATAGGGCGTCATGCCAGTTTCGCGGCATGGCACGTTGTTCATGTTGAGCTCAATGCCCACGCCGCCCTTCGACGCCATTTCGACCGAGGAGGAGGTGAGGCCTGCCGCCCCCATATCCTGAATGGCGACAATCGCGTCAGACGCCATCAGTTCCAAGCACGCCTCAATCAGCAGTTTTTCGGTAAAGGGGTCACCCACTTGCACCGTGGGGCGTTTTTCCTCTGAATCCTCGGTAAAATCGGCTGAGGCCATGGTTGCACCATGAATGCCATCGCGCCCGGTTTTGGACCCGACATAGACGACCGGATTGCCGATCCCTGCTGCCGCGCAGTAAAAAATCTTGTCGGTCCGCGCGACGCCCACCGTCATTGCGTTGACCAAGATGTTGCCATCATAGGCCGGGTGGAAATTCACTTCCCCACCCACGGTCGGCACGCCCACGCAATTGCCATAGCCGCCAATGCCACGCACCACGCCAGAAATCAGGTGGCGCATCTTGGGATGATCGGGCCGCCCAAAGCGCAGCGCATTCATATTGGCAACAGGCCGTGCGCCCATGGTGAACACATCGCGCAAAATGCCGCCAACGCCAGTTGCCGCGCCCTGATAAGGTTCAATGTACGACGGGTGATTATGGCTTTCCATTTTGAAAATTGCGGCATCGCCATCGCCAATATCAATCACGCCCGCATTTTCGCCCGGCCCTTGGATGACCCAAGGCGCGCTGGTCGGCAGCTTCTTCAGATGCACGCGGGAGGATTTGTACGAGCAATGCTCGGACCACATGACCGAAAATATGCCAAGTTCCGTCAAGTTCGGCTCGCGCCCCATGGCGTGAAGAACGCGCTGATATTCTTCCGGGGAAAAGCCGTGTTCGGCAACGATTTCGGGCGTGATCTGGGACATGGCCGGGCCTTAGCGGGGGAAAGTGATTCCGCCTAGCCCTGACGGCGCCAAAGGTCGAGAGGGCGAAGCCCTCTAGCCCAATTTATAGATCGAAACTCACGCCCTGCGCCAAAGGCAAAGCGCGGCCATAGTTCAGCGTGCTGGTTTGGCGGCGCATATAGGCCTTCCAACTGTCAGAGCCTGATTCACGGCCGCCGCCCGTTTCCTTCTCCCCACCAAAGGCCCCGCCAATTTCTGCGCCGGACGTGCCGATGTTCACATTGGCAATCCCGCAATCACTGCCTGTGGCGGATGTGAACAGCTCTGCCTCGCGCAGATCATTGGTGAAGATGGAGGAAGAAAGCCCCTGCGGCACGGCATTTTGAAGCGCAATAGCCTCCTCCAGATCATCATAGGCGCACACATAGAGGATGGGCGCGAATGTCTCACTCAACATCAGGCCACGCTGCTTTGCCATGCTGACAATGGCCGGGGTGACATAGGCGCCGGGACGATCCCGACGGTCTCCCCCCGTCACGCGGCCCCCGACGGCGCGTGCGGCCGCCAGAGCAGACTGCATCGCATCAAAGCTGGCTTCATCGATCAGCGGGCCCATCAGGCTCTCCGGATCGCGCGGATCGCCAATGCGAACGGACGCGGCGGCCGCCTTCATACGCTCTAGAAATGCATCATGAATGGATCGGTGGAGGAACAGGCGGCGCAGCGAGGTGCAGCGTTGGCCCGACGTCCCCATAAAGCCAAAGGCCGACGCGCGCAGCGCCAAATCCATATCCGCGCTGGGCGTCACAATGGTCGCATTATTGCCGCCCAGTTCCAGCAGCGATCGGCCAAAGCGCCGTGCGACGCGCTGGCCCACCAGGCGACCCATGCGCGTGCTGCCTGTGGCTGAAACCAGCCGCATACGGCCATCATCGACCAGTGCTGCCCCGACATCCGCGCCGCCCAACACAAGCTGCGAAAGATGCGCGGGCGCTTCGGGCATTTCTTGGGCCACGCTCTCAAAAATCGCCTGCACCGCAAGGGCAGTCAGCGGGGTTTTTTCGGACGGCTTCCAAATGACCGAATTGCCGCAGACAAGGGCAAGGGCCGCATTCCATGACCAGACTGCGACGGGGAAGTTGAACGCAGTAATAATGGCGACAGGCCCTAGCGGGTGCCATGTCTCGCTCATCTTATGCAGCGGGCGTTCGCTCGCGATGGTCAGGCCATAAAGCTGGCGCGAAAGGCCGACCGCGAAATCGCAAATGTCGATCATTTCCTGAACTTCGCCCAGGCCTTCGGAAATGGGCTTGCCGCAATCCAGCGTCACAAGGCGGCCGAGTGCGTCTTTGTGCGTGCGCAGCGCCATGCCAAGGCGGCGGACAAGCTCCCCCCGCACAGGGGCTGGCACCTGCCGCCAAATGTGGAACGCCGTTTCGGCGCGCGCGGCAGCGTCAGCGGCGTGATCGGTGCTGGCATCGTCCACCTGCGCGATGATCGACCCATCAACCGGGCTCGCAACGGCACGTTTGCCCTTGGTCCACAAGGATTTGGGGACGCCCAATTGCGTCAGCAGGTGGCGGGCATCGTCTGCGGGGGAGATCTGTGTCATGCGCATTCCTTAAGCGCACCGCCCCAAAAGAAAAAGGCCGACACGCATTTGCCGGTCGGCACTCTGCGTCATCCTGAACTTGGTTCAGGATCCATTGGCACGATGGATGCAAGCTCGGCTGCTGCGATGGTGATGGATGCTGAAACAAGTTCAGCATGACGGATAAGGCAAAGTCGGCGCGTACCCCCCAAAAAGAAAAAGGCCGACCAAATGGCCGGCCTTTTCCCTAATCGGACTGTCCCGAAGATTAGGCGTCTTCGCCTTCGTCCGCAGTTGCAGCTTCGGCCGGGGCTTCTTCTGCAATTGTGCCGGGTTCGGCATTGGGATCAAAGTCTTCGGTAAAGCCTGCGACGTCCTTTTCGAACATCTGAGCGAGGATATCCACGCCCTGGCTCTGCAGATCAAGCGAGACCTTAACGTCATAGACGCCAATCGCCTTGATCGGCTTATCCAGCACGACCTGCTGCTTCGAAACCTTCTTACCATCAGCAACCAGTGCTTCGACAATGTCGCGCACGGCAACCGAACCGTAGAGCTGGCCGGTATTCGAGGCCTGACGGATCAGCGTAACCGATGCGCCGTCAATGCCCTTCGAGGCCGCTTCCGCGTCCTTACGCTTGGCATCATTGTCAGCAACGATCTTCGCCTTATTGGCTTCGAACAGCTTGCGGTTGGCTTCGTTGGCGCGGAGCGCCTTGTTGCGCGGCAACAGATAGTTGCGAGCAAAGCCGTTCTTCACAGTGACAACGTCACCGATCTGGCCGAGCTTTTCGACGCGTTCAAGCAGGATGACTTCCATCGGGTGTGCTCCTTACTTCACGATGAAGGGCAGAAGCCCGATGTGGCGGGCGCGCTTAATGGCCTGAGCCAGTTCACGCTGCTTCTTTGCCGAAACAGCGGTGATGCGCGAGGGGACAATCTTGCCGCGTTCTGAGACAAAGCCCTGAAG
>RFZB01000118.1 GCA_009920915.1 Sphingomonadaceae bacterium
CCCAGCTGACCGCAGGGTGCTTTTGCAGGAATTTCGCCACGGCAAGCGTGTTTTCGCAGATGCGATCCACCCGCACCGCGAGTGTTTCGATGCCTTGCAAAATGAGGAATGAATTGAAGGGCGAGATCGCCGCGTCGATGGTCGACCAGCGACACCATGGCCGCGACCACGGCGGCGACCAACCAGACGGTGATCACCTGGCCCGGGTCGAACCAGCCGACGGCGAGTCCGATGACTGGGGAGAAGTGCACGTCCCCACGGCCGATCACGCCTCCGGCAACGGCATCGATGAGGAGCGTGAAGCCCAGCATCAGTGCGGCACCTCCACCAATGGTGATGCCCAGCGTATAAATTGACATCGCCCGCGCCAATTTGTGCGCGTTTCAAGGATCAGCGCGCAAGCCTTGGCGGTTGCAAGCAGCGTCGACCGAAGAACCGGCCGAACCATCCGCATTAGGCGCGCTTAAACCGCGACAATTTCCCAGACAGGACTTTTACGACCTGCGGCGAAACGGAGTAGAGCGTCATGCGACGATCCACTTCACTCCGCGTGGAAACGAGGATGCCATCGGCCAATAGGCGCCGGGCAATATGGTTGAACCCTGCCTGCGAGGCGTGAATAATATCAATGATTTCACTTGCCGACAAAGGGCCTTGTTCAAACAGGCACAAAACAATTTCAAACTCGAGCGATAGCGCCCGAATGTTCAGTTCTGCCTCAATTTGCCGCGTTGTATGGTAAAGGCCGATCATTATAACGACTCATAAATTAATACCAATAATTACTGCGGATAGGGAAGTTAACTATCCTTGTCATGACATAAATTGAGCCATTTTGCATATCAACAATTTGCGCTCAGTCATCGAATGAAATTTGCAGATCCTTTTTTGTGGCTCGGCACCTTATGACGAGATGATACGATTGATCACTTGCTCAATTTAAATACAAAAATTACATATTATTTTCAGACACTCAAAAAAGAAGCGTCTGTTGGCAGCGATGCGTCGCAAATGGCGGCCGATCGTCTTGTCCCTATGCATCACGCTGCTTTTTGCGGGCCACAGTGCGGGTCTGCTCTCACTGCCGGGGTTTTCCCAGTTGGAGGCGCAACTCTATGATGCGCGGGTGCGCTATTCGGCGAGCAACGCGCCTGATGACCGTATCGTCATTCTGGATATTGATGAAAAAAGCTTAGCGGAAATTGGCCGCTGGCCGTGGAACCGCATTCGCATGGCGGAGCTTATTGACCTGTTATTTGATCAATATGGCATTGCAGTGCTGGGCTTTGATATCGTTTGGGCGGCGTCTATATTTTCGCTCGCCCAATGGCGCTAGAAACGCTGCTGGAAAATTTGCAGGCCAATACGGGGCTTGCAGCGCTGCAGGCAGCCGGCCCGGAGTCGAAAAAACCAGCCGCCTCAGGACGCGGCCAATAGGCGGTTTTTCAGCAGCCTCGGCCATTATCCATAACCACCGGATATGGGTAGCCCACATAAATTTACTCACCTTGGCTTGGCAGCGCCGTGTTTTGGTGCGATCAGCCAAAGTCAAATTCATAAGATATGAAAATAGAGTTATTGGGGGGGGATTATGAGCATTTTTGTCAATCGGGGTCGTGCTTGCCTGTATTTGGGATGTTCGTTGCTGGCGCTTTCTCCCGCCGCTGCATTGGCCCAATCTGCGTCTGGGGGCGCTTCGGGTTCAGCCGCTAAAAAGGCCGAGACTGAAGAAATTGTTGTTGTGGGCAGCCGGATTGAAGGCGCCAAGATTTCTGGTGCGTTGCCGATCTCGGTTCTTGGGGAAGACCGGATTTTGGCCACGGGCAGCGTCTCAGGCGATGATCTGTTTCGGTCTCTTCCGCAGGCGGGCGACGTGCAATTTCAGGAAGCTCGCACCACGGGCAACCTCAATGATGCGCGCGGTGATAATGCCTCCATCAATTTGCGCAGTGTGGGCACGGGCAACACCTTGGTGCTGCTCAATGGCCGCCGCATGATTTTGACGCCGGGCACGCAGACGGAAAACTTTGTGCCTGTGCAAACGGTTAACACCAACTCCATTCCCATCGGGGCCACCCGGCGCGTGGAAGTGCTGCGTGATGGCGCGGCTGCCATTTATGGCGCTGATGCTGTGGCTGGCGTCGTCAACGTGGTTTTGGATAACAAGTTTACTGGGCTGCGGGCCGACGCGCGCTATGGCTTTGCCGATGGCACGAGCGAAGCCACGGCAGCCCTAAAGGCAGGGATTACAACCTCAGCCGGTGGCCGGTTCATGGTCTTTGGCAGCTATACCCACCGCACCCCGCTTTACGCCAGCGAGCGTGATTTTTCTGCGAGTGAAGATCATCGCGCCGGCATGGTCGGCACGCCGTGGGAAGGCGATACCGCGTTTGACAACCGGTCCACGTCATCGCCTTGGGGCAGCTTTACAACGGTTCCCGTCGTGACGGTCAGGCAGGGCACGGCCACGTTGACGTCAAGTGGCGTCTTCCATGTCGAGCCGACCTCAAACACGGCGGCAGGCTGTTCGAGCACGGTTTATGCCGGCAATCTCTGCCTCAAGAGCGGGACGATCACCGGCGCAGCAGACCGAGTGTTGCGCTATGATGAAAACCCAGATCGCACCAATCGCGGTGGTCTTGATCGTATCAACATCTTCTCGACCTTCAGCCAAGATCTTGGAAATGTAGAACTCTTTGCAGAGGCCGGCTATTATCATGCCAAGCTGCAAGGCCAGCGAGAACAATCTGCGCCGTTGACCAGTGCGGTCATCACCATTCCGGCCAGCAACTATTATAACCCCTTTGGCGCGACGACGATTAACGGCGTTGCAAATCCCAACCGCCTGCCCGGCCTGACAGGCGTGCCAGATGCTGGCTTGCCCTTGCGCATTACAACCTACCGCCCGGTCGATACGGGACCGCGCACCTTTGAGGTGACGGATGACAGCATTCGCAGCCTGATTGGGGTGCGCGGGCAATGGGGCGATTTTAAATGGGAATCCGCTGCCTCTTATTCCTGGGCGCGCACCGACGACCATACAATGAACTTGATCAGCAATACGCTGTTCCAAGCTGCGCTCGCCAAGTCGACGCCCGATGCCTATAACCCGTTCAACGGTGGTAACCAGACCGCCTATTCGCTGGGCGATGCCACGCCAAGCAATGCGGCTACCATTCAGTCTTTCTTGGTCGATGCGCACCGCATCAGCGAAACATCCTTGGCCACAGCGGATTTGCGCATTTCCAATCCGCAAATCTTTGAACTGCCGGGCGGCAGCGTCGGCTTTGCCAGTGGCGTTGAAATTCGTCGGGAAACCTATGTTGATGACCGCGATAAGCGGTTGGACGGCACTGTCACCTATACCGACAGCGTGACCGGCATTAAATATGGCACTGACCTAATGGGGGCGAGCCCCTCGCCAGACGTCAGCGGTCGGCGCACGGTCAGCTCAGCTTATGTTGAGCTTGCTGTACCAGTGGTCTCAGAAGATATGAACGTCCCGCTGGTCAAATCACTGGATGTCCAGCTTGCCGCGCGCGATGAATATTATTCGGATTTTGGCAATGTGTTGAAGCCAAAGGTCGCGGGTATCTGGTCCGTCTTTGAAGGCCTCAGCTTCCGGTCGTCATGGTCGCAAAGCTTCCGTGCACCAAATTTGGCACAATTTTATAGCTCGGGCGTCCAAGTGTCGAACACGCGGACCGACTTTGCCGCATGCCGGTTGAACAACACCACCTGTACGGGCGTCAGCACGCTGGAAGTCCGCTCGGGGAACAAGAACCTAAAGCCTGAAAACGCTGATACTTTGTCGCTCGGCCTGGTTTTGCAGCCCATCCGCAATCTGACGGTCACTGTTGATCGCTGGTCGCTGAAGGAAAAGGGCGTTGTTGGCCTGCAAGGCGCGCAGAACCAAATTCTGTTCGATTTGCTGGAACGCCAAAATGGCCGCACCAATCCCAATGTTGTGCGCTTGGCGCCCGTTGGCACGCAGGTTGTGGGTGATCTGGCCTATGTGCAGGATGATTATTTCAACCTCGGCCCGCGCACGCTGCGCGGCTTGGACATCGCAGTCAGCTATAAGTTGCGGGATACCCCGCTTGGGACATTTAACCTCGATCTGGCCGGGTCAAAGCTGATCAAATGGCAGCAGGATCCGTCTGACCTGCAGGCGCAGCTCATTGCTGCAAATGCGGCTGGCAAATTCGGTACGGGCATTGCGATCAGCCAGGCTGGAAGCCAAGTGAAGGTCAATGGCAATCCGGCGTGGCGTCTGTCGGGTAATTTGACGTGGAATTCGGGCCCTGTGACAGCGGGCGTCTTGGTCAACCATGTGGGCCCAGTATTTGATACCGGGCCTGCCCTGATCAATGGGGCCTATTACACCTTGCCCGGCGTCACCACGGTCAACAGCTATGTCCAATATCGCTTTGACAAATCGGCCGGTATGCTCTCGGGCACGCGCGTCCGGGTTGGGGCACGCAATCTCTTTGACAAGGCGCCACCTTTGGCATCAACCAATTACGGGTTCCTTGGGTCGGTGCATGACTCGCTCGGCCGGTTCGTTTATTTCGAACTGTCGAAGGATTTCTGATCTCACGCGCAGCAGCGCATGGGGAGTGGGGGGTAGCGGCGCCGGTCTGGCGCCGCTAATCCTAAGTCATGCGGCTACGCCAAATTGAAGTTTTTCACGCGGTTTACGCGAATGGCTCGATCAGCGCGGCTGCGCGGGCGTTGAACGTATCGCAACCTGCGGTCAGCAAGGTTCTGCGCCACACCGAAGCGCAATTGGGCATCAAATTATTTGATCTTGTCCGCGGTCGGCTTGTGCCGTCTGACGAGGCCCATGCCTTGTTTCGCGAAGTGGATGAGGTGTTTGATCGTATCGCCTCGCTGCAATTGACCGCACAAAATTTGCGCGCCTCCGGGGCAGGCCATTTGCGCATTGGGGTTGTCCCCTCGCTTGGGCTGGAAATAGCCCCGCGTGCAATCGCGGCGTTTCGCGCCAAAAACCCAGACGTGACCTTTGGCGTGCGAACGCTGCATCATAATGATGTGGCCCGCGCGTTGTATGAGCGGGAATGTGATTTGGCGATTGGCTATGACCCGCCGGATCACCCCCGGATGCGACAGAAACAGCTTGCCAGTGCCGCGCTCTGCGTGTTGGCTCCAAAGGGGCAGTTTGGCAGCGGGCGAGATTCCTTGGCCGTTCGCGAACTCCAAGGCATGGATGTGGTCAGTGTCACGGGCAGCGGCCCAGTTGGCGACTTGGTGGCCAGCGCTTTGCAGCGCGCGCAAGTGGACGTCCGCGAGATTGTATCTGTCAGCACCTATTATATTGCAGCGGCGCTGGTGCGCTATGGATCGGGCGTCGCGATCGTCGATGCCTTTACGGCGCAG
>RFZB01000119.1 GCA_009920915.1 Sphingomonadaceae bacterium
AAGGCTCGCTCGTTGTCTCCGATCGCTTTCAGGCCGGTGAAGGCGAAATCGGCCTGCTGCTCTCTGGCAGCTTTTACGAGCGAGGCATGATCACCGATAATTTTGAGACTGATTATGAGCGGGTGTCGCAAGATCAGCGCCCAGGAAACACAACACGCTTCTGGGCACAGGAAACCGAGAATAAGCTCTATCGATTGACCCGTCGCAATTGGTCAGTGTCGGGACGTTTGGATTGGAAGCCAGATACTGACAACACGCTCTCGCTGAGGTCCGTATACACCATCTTCAAAGATGACGAAGCGCGGGACAATTATCGTTTCGACCTTGATGATCGGCAGAGCGATTTGGCCGCAACTGCGGACGCCTGCACCATTACAGCAAACACAAGCCCTACAAACACCGGCTATGCAGATGTGTGCATCGGCAACACGCCGTTCCGAGGGACAGTTTATGGGGTCGATATTCGTCAGCGCTCCACATTGCGCGCCTTCCGACAGTCCATCTTCACCAATACTCTGGCGGGCGATCATGCCTTTTCAGACGGTTGGAAGCTTTCATGGCTTGGCAACTTTACCGAGTCTAAGGATGATAGATCAGTCGTTGGAGAAGCCACTTGGGATAGCCCAAGCACCCGGACATTACGTCCAACCGTTTCTTACGATTTCACCAATCCAAATCGTGGAAATCTCCAACTGTTTAATACGATCCAGCTTTCCAGCCCAACACGATATCAGGCCGGAGAAGCAGTGACGGCGATCGACAATTTCACGAAACCGCTGTCTTCATTTACGGTGTTAGACGCCATTGACACCACCAAGGCCTATACTGGGAAGTTTGTTTTGGCTCGGGAAACAGAGCTTTTCGGTGGCGAAGCCATACTCAAAGCTGGCTTCCAGTTCGACCAACGCACAAAGAAAGTTGATGAGAGCCGGATTGCTCTTAATACAGCGGCCCAATTTGCCGCGATTGGCATTGCCACTGACTATATCCCGTTCTCCCTCGATCAGGCCTTTCTCGGCAAGATTCCGATGGGCTACACATTCCGCTATTTTGATACAGAAAAGATGGAACTGGCATCAGAAGCCGCTCGCAAGAATTTTGCGTTCACGCCCAATGTCGGCAACATCTATGACGTGCGGGAACAAATTTATGCAGGCTTCGTGATGGCTAACGCAAAGTTTGACTGGGGGTCGGCCGTTGGTGGCGCCCGCGTGGAGCATGTCAAAAACCGCGGCAACGCCGTTGGGACAGTTGCGGGTGTGAGTGGCCCAGTAACTGCGGAATCAAGCCAGACGCTTATTTTCCCCAGTCTGCATCTTAACTTCAATGTTGACGATACAAAGAAGTTGCGCCTGTCCTTCAACTCGGGTGCCGCCCGCGCGGATTATGATCAGCTTCGGCCAAACGTGACCGTGAATGATTCCAATCAGACAATCTCCGGCGGCAATCCATCTGTGAAGCCGGAACGCGCTTATGGTGTCGATGCTTATTTTGAATGGTATATGAAACCGCAGGGCTATTTGATGGCAGGCGTTTTCGCGAAGCAAGTTAAAGATGTTCTCTATAGCCAGACGCGCACCTTCGGATCGGACGCTCTCAACAGCAATAATGTTGACCGCTCATCCTATGCCTTCTCTGGAATTACCAATGGTGGCGATGGGCGGATCTATGGCTTTGAAGCCGCTGCACAGCTTCAGTTGGAACCTTGGACCCAATCGCTGAACCTGCCCGATTGGATGGGCGGATTTGGCGTAAGCGCAAACCTCACCCTAAATGATAGTAAGGTTACGAAACCAGCCATCGGAGCAGTACCCGCGCGCAAGATGCGTCTGCCCGGCACGTCAGACGTCGTTTACAACATTGGCGCATATTATGAGAAATATGGGCTGTCCGTGCGCCTTCAATATCAAAAGCGCAGCACTTGGCTCGACAGTGTCGCCGATGATCTAACGGATGCAGGCGATACCTATTGGGCGGCCGATGACGAGCTCGATTTTTCCGCCCGCTATGCCATCTCAAAGAATTTTGAGATTTTCTTTGATGCCACCAATTTGCTCAACAAACCCGGTCGCCGCTATTCCGAACCTGGAAACCTGTTGACAGCAACAGGAACGCCAACGCCTGCAATCAGTGCCCAAACCATTGAGTGGGAACGTTTTGGTCGCCGCTATGGCGGCGGTATTCGGGTAACGTTTTGATCCACCAAGTTTGGCTTTTAGCCCTTGGGGCAATGATTGCGACACCTGTTGAGGGGCAAGCGCTTTCGCAGTCATTGCCGCTGACTGCGGAGGTGACCGCCAGGGCCGAGACGGTTCCAGTGGGCACAGCGGATGACGATGCGGCAGATGATCCCGCAATCTGGCGCAATGCGGCCCGTCCGGAAGCCAGCCTTATCGTCGCCACAGATAAAAAAGCCGGGCTTTATGTCTATGGCCTGGATGGCCGCGTGAAGAGCTTTGTGGCGGCAGGTCGGGTGAATAATGTGGCCTTAGTCACTATGGGCCGGAGTGGCGTTATTGTGGCCGCAAGTGACAGAAACGACGTCACGCAGGCCTTAGTTCAGTTATATCGACTCGATACCAAGACAGGGTCACTCGCGCGCATTGGCGCGGTCGCAGGTGGAATGGGAGAAGCCTATGGCCTGTGCCTGTGGCGCGAGGGAGCTTTTCTTCATGCATATTCCGTCTTGAAGCATGGGGAGGTTAACCACCTGCAGATCGCGCTGAAAACCACCCCCACCGCCAAGACGGTTCGTACGCTAAAATTAGCCACCCAAACCGAAGGCTGTGTTGTCGACCCACGCAGTCAAACGCTCTATGTGGGCGAGGAAGCGCGGGGGGTATGGGCCTTTGACGCTCGCGCTCCTGGCGCAATGGAGGGTCGGTTAGTCGCTGCTGTCGATAACGCCCAATTGGTCGCAGATGTTGAAGGACTGGCCATCATGCCGTCAGGCGCAAAGGAGGGATGGCTCATCGTCTCCAGCCAAGGCGACAATAGCTTTGCCCTTTATAGCTTGCCCGATCATCGCCCGCTTGGTCGTTTTCGCGTGACCGCAGACAGGCTTGGCAGCGTTGAAGAAACCGATGGAATTGATGTCCATCCAGGCTCTTTTGGACGCGCTTTTCCAAACGGGCTGTTTGTTGCACAAGATGGGGTTAATGCACCGGCGGCGCAGAATTTTAAACTCATCTCTTGGCGCGATATTCTGCATGCCCTTAAGGCTTCAAAAAACAAGGCTTCGCGATGACTATGACCCGACGCGGCTTTGCCGCAGCCAGCATGACCGCACTTGCCCTTGGAGGCTGGGCCCGGATGGGGACAGCACAAGTAACTGACAGCTATCGCAATGAAGTTCCAGGCTATGGCCCACTTGTTGCCGATCCGGCAGGCTATTTCGATCTGCCAAAGGGCTTTTCTTATCGTGTGCTCGCAAAAGCAGGGCAAGTGATGGATGATGGGTTTATCGCGCCGGACAATTTTGATGGCATGGGATGTTTTCTTTTGCCCGATGGCAAGCTGGCGCTGGTGCGCAATCATGAGCTGAGTCTTGGCTCCGAATTTAAGGGGCCGGCCGGAGCTGATCCCAAGCTAGAAGCGGAATTGGCCGCAGCTACATATTTTGATCGCGGTGAAACAGGGCGCGTTCTGCCGGGCGGAACAACGACGCTGCTTCTCGATGAGCGGGGACAAAAGGTTGTCAAACAACATTTATCGCTCGCAGGCACGTCAACCAATTGCGCAGGCGGGGTTACACCTTGGGGATCATGGCTGACGTGCGAGGAAACCGTCATTGACGCGCCACGAACGGGGGTAGCGCATGGGTGGGTATTTGAAGTGCCTGCACATGCATCCGCATTGGTCACGCCCGTGCCGCTGAAGGCCATGGGCCGCTTCCGGCACGAAGCAGCCGCCGTCGATCCACGCACGGGCATTGTCTATCAGACGGAAGATCAAGCAGACGGCCTGTTTTATCGCTTCATTCCTCATATGCCTGGCAAATTGGCCGAAGGTGGACGACTGCAAGCCCTTGCTTTTGCAGATGGCCATCGAGACAGCCGAAACTGGGATGGGACTGATTTTGTTCCGCGCAGTGCGCGCGCCGTACGTTGGATTGACTTGGAGGACGTCGAGAACCCAAAAGATGATCTGCGCCATCGTGGCCATTCTGCAGGCGCAGTGCGTTTTGCCCGGGGCGAGGGCATCCATCTGGGTCGCCGGGCAGAGGGTGGTGTGGAATTCTTCTTCACCTGCACGTCCGGCGGGGCGGGTCGATTTGGCCAAATCATGCACTATGTACCGTCGCCGAACGAAGGAACCTCAAACGAGGCAAACCAGCCCGGCCAGTTAGCGCTGTTCCATGAGTCCAGCAATCCGCAGCTGATGGACTATGCGGACAATCTGACCATTGCCCCTTGGGGTCATCTTATTGTTTGTGAGGACCGCACTGGGAGCAAAGTTAATCACCTGCGTGGGGTGACACCAGATGGTCAAACTTACACACTCGCTCGGCTCAATGCCGATACAGAATTGGCCGGTGCCTGTTTTTCGCCAGATGGCAAAACGCTGTTCGTGAATGCCTATTCACCTGGCAGAACGCTGGCGATCACCGGCCCATGGGCGGGCGGGGTTTGAGTTGACCAAAAGAACGATTTAGCGTCACAAAAGCAAGAGACCTATCGTCAAACAAGCCGCGCCAAATCTGCATCACAGTTTTATGCAGGGACGGCACGTGCATCGCCCGAAGTAAAAGAAATGGCGCCCACACATAAGGTGGAAATCCCGGCGCTGCCCGGCTTGGTCAGCGGCCAAAATCCGGCCAAGCCTTCTAACGAACAATTGCAGGACGAATCCATTCTTTACCAGACGTGTATCGCCATATCGCCAATGCAGGCAGGCTATGCAGCTGATGACCACAAAACGGCCCAAATCAGCGAAATTTTGAAAGGCCTGGCGCTCACAAAATAGCGCCGGCGGGATTGGGCGCATAGCGTTTATGTGGGCATCGGATAAGACCGCTCGAGGAGGACACTAGCGCGTCAACTGCAGACCTCGGCTTTGTCTCCACAACACCAATTGATGTTGGCATTCCAGACTTTGTGGCTTGGTTACGCGCCTATCGCGGCCTTTAGAAACCCCTTAGGGCCGCCCAACTG
>RFZB01000120.1 GCA_009920915.1 Sphingomonadaceae bacterium
GGCGCGGGATAGCTGGTCAAATCAATGCTGTCGGCAATCAAGCGCGTCTGCCAAAAGCCCGGGCGAAGCACGGTCATCACAGGCGTGGATTGCCGGGCTGCAGCCGCCGCTGCCGTCTTGCCGGATTGCACGGAGTTTGCCGCCTTGTCGCACGCAGCGGGCAGCAAAAGCAGAAGCAAGGCAGTCAGGCGTAGGGTCATCGCCGCCGTCCTGCCCGTGTCCGCGGCAAACTGCAATCCCGAGGAGGACGGGGCCGCCATTTCACGACAGCCAATGTCACCTCATCAGGCCGCCTGCGCGGCACCCAAGAAGTTATATGGGTCAATCCCACGCGCACGATAGCGTTGATGTGCCAGCGTATATTGGCTTGGCGTGCCAATATTCATCCGCGCGCGGGCCGCCTCCAGTGGTTCTGCCAAAAGCGCGCGAATATCTTGCTCAAAAATCCGCTGGGCGGCTTTGCCATGCCGCTGTGCCTCGGCAACGGCGGCGTAAACGGGGGCATCAGTGCCAAAGCGGCGCTTCAATTCATAGGCGCCTGCCCAGGCAATCAACAGACTGCCCCAGGCACGGTCCTGCCCATAGGTAAAGCCCAAGGCGCATTGTTCACCCAGGGCGTCGCGGCCATACCCCGTCAAAATATGCAGCAAATCATGCGTATCGCGCAGGCGATTGGCATACCATTGCAGCTGATCTTGAAAGACCGGGCGGCCCACGCGCATCTTATCACTTTCGGCGACAAGGCCCGCCGCTGACAGGCCTTCGCGCCGCATAAAGGCGACATAGGCGTGCGCGACCGAATTTTCAGGCAGCTTTAACAGCGCCTCATGATCATCCAAAATCGGCGGCAGATAGGGCTCACTCTCCATCAACTGGCGGCCGCGCGCGCTTTCACAAAACGCGCGGGCATCTGCCCAGAAGGACCGGCGCGGCAGACATTCAAAGATGCGGAAGACCTGCTCAGTATCTTCCTTATCCTTAATCAACTGCCGAAAATGCCCCATCGCCTTAAAGGGACGGAACCGCAGCTTTTCCCGCCGGGGGTCTGAAAATTGAGTCGGTGTCATGATGGGATGGCTATAAGCCACTGACATTATTGTCAATAACCTCCAAATGCCACGCCAAGGGTGCAGATGTTTCCTACCACCTCCCATTGCGCCGCGCGGACACTGGCCCTAGTTTCCACCTCATGTCCCTCATCATCCGCACCACGCTGGACGAGCCGGAAACCGGCCAGAGCTTTGTCCCCCACCGCCCGGCGCGTCCGCCCAAGTCGGATGGGGGCAAGAAGTTCAAAATTGTCAGTGATTATGAACCGGCGGGCGATCAGCCGACAGCGATTGCCGAATTGGTGGCAGGGATTGGCGAGGGGGAGAAGGATCAGGTTCTGCTCGGCGTCACAGGCTCGGGCAAAACCTTTACAATGGCAAAAGTGATTGAGGCAGTTCAGCGCCCGGCGTTGGTGCTCGCGCCCAACAAGATTTTGGCGGCGCAGCTTTATGGCGAGTTCAAGAATTTCTTCCCCGACAATGCCGTCGAATATTTCGTCAGCTATTATGATTATTACCAGCCCGAAGCCTATGTCCCCCGGTCTGACACCTATATTGAGAAAGAAAGCTCGGTAAACGAAGCGATTGACCGGATGCGCCATTCGGCCACGCGCGCGCTGTTGGAACGCGACGATGTGCTGATCGTCGCCTCCGTCTCCTGCCTTTATGGTATCGGTTCGGTCGAAACCTATTCAGCGATGATCTTTGACCTCAAAAAAGGGCAAACTGTTGATCAGCGCGAAATTGTAAGGAAGCTGGTCGCCCTTCAATATAAGCGCAACGATGCGGCCTTTGCGCGCGGCAATTTCCGCGTGAAGGGCGATAATCTGGAAATCTTCCCCTCGCACTATGAAGACACGGCGTGGCGCGTCAGTTTCTTTGGCGATGAGATTGAAGAGATTGTCGAATTTGATCCGCTAACGGGCAAAAAGGTCGCCAGCCTTGATTATGTCCGCGTCTATGCCAACAGCCACTATGTGACGCCCGGCCCCACGCTCAAACAAGCGATGGAGGCAATCAAGTTTGAGCTTCAGGAACGGCTGAAAGAGCTGGTGGCCGAAGGCAAGCTGCTCGAGGCGCAGCGTTTGGAACAGCGCACCAATTTTGATTTGGAAATGATTGCGGCCACAGGTTCTTGCGCGGGGATTGAAAATTACTCCCGCTTCCTGACCGGCCGCCTGCCCGGTGAGCCGCCGCCGACCTTGTTTGAATATCTGCCGGAAAATGCGTTGCTCTTTGTCGATGAAAGCCATGTGACCATTGGCCAAGTCAACGGCATGGCGCGCGGCGACCACAGGCGTAAATTGACGCTGGCGGAATATGGGTTCCGCCTGCCCAGTTGCATTGATAACCGGCCTTTGCGGTTTAATGAATGGGATGCGATGCGCCCGCAGACCACCTATGTCTCGGCCACGCCCGGCAATTGGGAAATGGAACAGACGGGCGGCGTCTTTGCCGAACAAGTCATTCGCCCAACAGGCCTGATTGATCCGCCGGTCGACATTCGCCCGACCGAAGATCAGGTGCAAGATTGCATCAACGAATGCCGCAAGACGACCGAGGCAGGCTATCGCACGCTTGTCACCACGCTCACCAAACGCATGGCCGAAGACTTGACTGAGTTCATGCACGAGGCCGGCCTTAAGGTCCGCTATATGCACAGCGATGTCGAAACGCTGGAGCGGATTGAGCTGATCCGTGACTTGCGACTTGGGGCCTATGACGTGCTCGTCGGCATTAACTTGCTGCGCGAGGGCCTCGACATTCCCGAATGCGGGCTGGTCTGCATTTTGGATGCTGACAAGGAAGGGTTCCTCCGCTCCGAAACCTCGCTCATCCAGACAATTGGCCGCGCCGCGCGCAATGTCGATGGCCGCGTGATCCTCTATGCTGATCGGATGACCGGCAGCATGGAACGCGCCATTTCCGAAACCGATCGCCGCCGCGCCAAGCAAATGGCCTTTAATGAGGAACATGGCATTACGCCCGAAACCGTGAAGAAGAATATCGGCGACATCATCGCCCATGTCGCCTCGGGCGATCAGGTGACAGTCGAGATTGAAGACGGGCCGCAGCACATGGTCGGCCATAATCTGCGCGCCTATATTGAAGAACTTGAAAAGAAAATGCGTGCTGCCGCTGCCGATCTAGAATTTGAAGAAGCCGGCCGCCTGCGCGATGAAATCCGCGCGCTTGAGGCAACCGAATTGGGGCTACCGGCGGATGAGCACAAAGCCCCGATCATGGGCCGATCCAATGAAGGCAAGCCGGGAACGCGCAAAACCCGCTTTGGGAAAACACAGCGGAAATGGGGAAAATAAGCCCCGCGCTATCCCTAATCCTATACCCGCTGACGCCTAGCTTAAAACACCAGCTGCCCTTTGTCTGCGTGTGTAGAGGAACAACATAAGGCAAATCAGGAAAACCGCCGTCGTCATCGCGATCGGCACAACGCCAAAGATGCGTTGTATATCCGCACCAGACAGCCCGAACTGCCAAATCGCACTCAAAACGATGCCAACAAGCGAGAGCCCAAAGAGGCCAACTGCATGGCGGCTGCGCGCGAGCAGAAGAAGCGAGCCCGCAACACTCCCCCAGACGCCCAGCGCCCATACGATGCCCATTCCGACCGGAAAGGCGTCGAAATAGGCGACCTGTTCAGGCGTGAATTGCGCCAGATATTCCGCGTTGCGCGTGCGTGTCATAACATAGTCAAAGGCGCCCAAACTGTTCCATAACAGCGACAGGCCGCCAACGATCCAGATATGTTTCGGAGTTGCGCCAGCACGATCAGACATAGCCTCTCTCCTTGCCAGTAAGACTGTCCAGCAAGGCTCGCTCCAAATCCACGCAATGTCAATTGCAGGGGCGGAGCCCCTATTCCGTATCAAACAACCCGGCGAGTTGCTCAATCATCGTGCCGCCCAATTGTTCGGCATCCATAATCGTGACAGCGCGTTGGTAATAGCGCGTCACATCATGCCCAATGCCAATGGCGCAGAGTTCCACCGGAGAGCGGCTTTCAATCCAGCCAATCACTTGGCGCAAATGGCGTTCCAGATAGGCGCCATTATTCACCGAGAGCGTAGAATCATCCACCGGCGCGCCATCTGAAATCACCATCAGGATTTTGCGATCTTCGGGCCGCGCGATGATGCGGTTGTGCGCCCAGAGCAGCGCCTCGCCATCAATATTTTCCTTGAGCAAACCTTCGCGCATCATCAGGCCCAGCGATTTCTTCGCGCGCCGCCATGGCTCGTCCGCAGCTTTGTAGAGAATATGCCGCAAGTCATTGAGGCGACCAGGCGTTGCCGGGCGGCCTGCTGCCAGCCAGCTTTCACGGCTCTGCCCGCCCTTCCAAGCGCGCGTGGTGAAGCCCAGAATTTCTGTCTTCACGCCACAGCGTTCGAGCGTGCGGGCAAGAATATCAGCGCTGATCGCAGCAATTGAAATGGGCCGCCCGCGCATTGAGCCGGAATTGTCAATCAGCAGCGTGACGACGGTGTCCTTAAACTCGATATCGCGCTCGACCTTGTACGAGAGCGAGCTGCCCGGCGAGACGACAATGCGCGACAGGCGCGCGGCATCGAGCAAGCCTTCTTCCTGATCAAAATCCCAACTGCGGTTTTGCTGCGCCATCAGGCGGCGTTGCAGGCGGTTGGCAAGCTTCGTCACCGCCCCCTGCAAATGGGTCAATTGCTGGTCAAGATAAGCACGCAGGCGGGTGAGTTCATCCTCGTCGCACAGCTCGGTTGCGGCAATGACTTCATCAAAATCAGTCGTCCACGCCTGATAATCAAATTGCGGCGGCAGGTCTGACAAAGGGCGATTGGGGCGCACGGGCATCATACCCTCTTCGCCTTCATCCCCCGGCTCGCCATCGCCATCCATATCCGCTTCGGCGTCCATTTCTTGTTGGTCGCCATCTTCGGCCTCGCCCTCGCCCTGTTCGGCGCGCGCGTCCATTTGCGTTTCGGACTGGCCCTCTTCGGATTGCTGCTGGTCCTGTTCGCCCTCGCCT
>RFZB01000013.1 GCA_009920915.1 Sphingomonadaceae bacterium
ACTCCACTTGCAAAGTCGGTGCTGTTGAGCGACACAGGGGTGACTTGGTTCTGCGTCAGAGTGACAGTGCTGGTGTCATGCCCAGGACGAGCAGGGGCCTGGCCCCGGCGCGTCCGGCGCATCCAATTTCCGCCAGAATATCGACGCTTTTGTCGATGCCGGTTATCGCGTCATTCTGCCCGATATGATTGGCTATGGCGCGTCATCAAAGCCGGAAGGCATTGATTACACGCTGAGCCTCTTCACTGACACAGTCTATGAGGCGCTGCGCGCACATGGCATTGAACGGGCGTCCCTAGTTGGCAACTCGCTGGGCGGTGGCGTTGCTATTCAGATGACGCTCGATCACCCGGAATTTGCCGAAAAGTTGATCCTGATGGCTCCGGGCTGCGTGGAAGAGCAAGCAAGCTATTTCGCCATGCCCGGCATTGCCAAAATGGTGTCGGGCTTTGGCAGCCCAGATTTTAACATTGAGGAGCAAAAGCGCCTCGTCTCCAATCTGGTCCACCCAGATTTTGCGCCCAAAATCCCCGATCAACTGGTCGCCGAACGCTTTGCCGTTGCCAAGACGCAGCCCAAGGACGTGCTGGCCCGGATGCGGACCCCCAATTTAGGCCCGCGCGTGGGTGAGATCACACAGCCGATTTTCGTGCTGTGGGGCCATAATGATGAATTCTGCCCGGAAAGCGGCGCGCGCTATTTCCTCGATCAATGCGCCAATGCCCGCACGATGACCTTTGCCCGCACCGGCCATTGGGTGCAGGTGGAACGCGCGGCTGAGTTCAACCAATATTCGATTGCCTTCCTCAATGACCAAGGCTGAGAAATACGGCCAGGAATTATATGAAGCGATGCGGGACCGGCGAACGGTGCCGCCGCTGATGGGCCGTGACCCCAGCCTGACCATTGACGATGCCTATGCCATCAGCCTTGATTTCCTTGCCCGCCGCCGCCGTGATGGTGAAAAAGTAGTGGGCAAGAAAATTGGCGTCACCAGCAAGGCCGTGCAGGATATGCTGGGCGTGCATCAGCCCGATTTTGGCTTTCTGACCGACTGGATGTTTGTTGAAGGCGATATTGATGTTGATGCCAAAGCCTTAATCGCGCCCCGCGCTGAAGCCGAAATTGCCTTCATCCTGAAAGACAATTTGGTTGGCCCCGGCGTGACGGCAGAGCAAGTCATTGCAGCGACAGCGGCCATCGCGCCGTGTTTTGAAATTGTTGATAGCCGCATTCAGGATTGGCAGATTGGCATTGTCGATACGGTGTCAGACAATGCGTCCTGCGGCGTCTATGTGCTGGGTGCGGAACGACTGGACCCCAGAGCGCTCGACCTGCCCAATCCCAATACACTGGGTGCTTATGGCGTCACGCTGGATGCGGGCGATGTCATTCTATCGGGCTCGCTGGTGCCCCTCGCCCCCGCCGTTAAGGGCGATCGGTTTGACATGATTTTAAGCGATGCATCCGGGCCAATTGGCTCTTGCACCGCCAATTTCGTTTAAAGGAAATCACATGGCACGGGTAAAGGCCGCCATTATCGGATCGGGCAATATCGGCACCGATTTGATGATGAAGATGATCAAATATCCCCAAAATATGGAACTGGCCGCTGTTGTCGGGATCGACGCCAATAGCGAGGGCCTCGCCATGGCGCGCCAACATGGCATTGCCACCACGCATGAAGGGATAGAGGGGCTGAAAAAGCTGCCCTGCTACCCAGAAATTGGCATCGCCTTTGATGCGACCTCTGCCTATGCGCACAAAGTGCATGATGAGGCTCTGCGCGCCGATGGCATTCAAGTGGTGGACCTTACCCCGGCTGCCATTGGCCCCTTCACGGTGCCGCCCGTCAATATGCACCAGCATTTGGACCAGCCCAATGTGAACATGGTCACGTGTGGCGGCCAAGCGACGATCCCAATGGTCGCAGCGGTCGCTCGCGTGTCCAAAGCCGTGCATTACGCCGAAATTGTGGCGTCAGTGTCGTCCCGCTCGGCAGGACCTGGCACACGCGCCAATATTGATGAATTCACCCGCACCACGGCCCGCGCCATTGAGGTTGTGGGTGGCGCGACCAAGGGCAAGGCCATTATCATCCTCAACCCGGCTGAACCGCCAATGATCATGCGGGATACTGTCTTCACTCTGTCCGAAGGCGGCGATGAAGACGCCATTCGCCAATCAGTGGCGGAGATGGTGGCCGAAGTGCAAAAATATGTGCCCGGCTATCGGCTGAAGCAGGACGTACAGTTTGAACGCTTTGGCGATAATAACCGCCTGAAAATCCCCGGCATGGGCGATTTTACGGGCATTAAATCCATGATCATGCTCGAAGTGGAAGGGGCTGGCGATTATCTGCCGCCTTATTCTGGCAATCTCGACATTATGACCGCAGCAGCCAAAGCCACGGGAGAACTTCTCGCGGCACGGAGGATGGCAGCATGAGCGGCAAGTTCAACGTCGAAGCTGGCGATAAGCTTTATATTCAAGATGTTACGCTGCGCGATGGGATGCACGCCATCCGCCATATGTACGGCCTCGACCATGTCATGGCGATTGCCAAGGCATTGGACGATGCCGGCGTCGACGCCATTGAAGTGGCACATGGCGATGGCCTGTCAGGCGCAAGCTTTAACTACGGCTTTGGTGCCCATACTGATTGGGAATGGCTGGAGGCCGTGGCCTCGGTGCTGACCAAATCGGTGCTGACAACGCTCATCCTGCCAGGCGTGGGCACAGTAGAAGAACTGCGCCGCGCCTATGACATTGGCGTCCGCTCGGTCCGCGTCGCCACGCACTGCACCGAAGCCGATGTGTCGAAACAGCATATTGGCATCGCGCGTGACCTTGGCATGGATGTGTCTGGCTTTTTGATGATGAGCCATATGATTGAGCCGGAACATCTGGCCCAACAGGCGCTGTTGATGGAAAGCTATGGCGCGCAGTGCGTTTATGTGACGGACAGCGGCGGGGCGCTCGATATGGATGGCGTCCGCGCGCGTCTGCAAGCCTATGATCGCGTGCTGAAGCCTGAGACCCAACGGGGCATTCACGCGCACCATAATCTTTCACTGGGGGCCGCCAATTCGATTGTTGCGGCACAAGAAGGCGCCGTGCGCATTGATGCCAGCTTGGCAGGCATGGGCGCAGGTGCGGGCAATGCGCCGCTGGAAGTCTTTGTCGCAGCGGCCGATCGCAAAGGCTGGAACCATGGCTGTGACGTCATGATGCTGATGGACGCGGCGGAAGATCTTGTGCGTCCGCTGCAAGACCGGCCCGTGCGTGTCGACCGCGAAACCTTGGCGCTGGGCTATGCCGGTGTCTATTCCAGCTTCCTGCGTCATGCGGAAAAAGCGGCTGAGACTTATGGCCTCGACACCCGCCAAATTCTGGTCGAACTTGGCCGCCGCAAGATGGTGGGTGGTCAGGAAGATATGATTGTCGACGTTGCATTGGATTTGCTAAAGTCACGCAATGGCTGAAATTTCGCTGCACAAACCCTACCCTGCCTCTGAAGTCGCCAAATGGGATTTGGAGACCGATATTGTCGTGATCGGCTTTGGCGCCACAGGGGCCTGTGCGGTCATTGAAGCGCGTGAAGCGGGCGCTGCCGTTATGCTGTTTGAGCGTAATTCGGGCAGCGGTGGGGCATCGGGCCTTTCAGGCGGCGAGATTTACCTGGGCGGCAATGGCGGCACAGAGGTGCAACGCGCAGCAGGTTTTGAAGATAGCACGGAGGATTTCGCAGCTTATCTCAAAATGGCAGGCGGCCCCTGTGCTGATGAGGCCAAGTGCGATCTTTATGCCCGCGAGGCGGTCAACCATTTTGCTTGGCTGAAAGCGCAAGGCGTGCCTTATCGCGGCAATTATCTGCCCGGCAAAGTCATTGAACCGATGGATGATTCCACGCTCATCTGGTCGGGCAGTGAAGCAGCAGCCCCCTTTTACAAGCACGCCAAGCCTGCCCCCCGCGGCCATGTGATCCAACATATGGGCTGGGGCGGCGGTCGTCCGCTGGTGGACATTCTGGAAGCTCGCGCCCGTGCTTTGGGCACTGAGGTGCATATCGATGCGCGGGCGCTGGCGCTGGTGCAAGATGGCGAACGAATTGTTGGCGCAATTTTCCGAATTGATAACGCGCCAGTCTTTGTCCGCGCCAAAAAGGGCGTTGTCCTCGCCACGGGTGGCTTTGTGATGAATGAAGAGATGCGCCGCAAATATTGCCCGCAAACCTTCAAAATTCAGGATCCCATTGGCGATAAGGATGATGGCTCAGGTATTAACATGGGTGTCGGCGCGGGCGGGGAGGCGATCCACATGGATCAGTTCTTTACCACTTGCCCTTGGACCATCCCCGAAAGCCACGCCAAGGGCGTGTTTGTAAACATCCAGGGCCAGCGCTTCATTAATGAAGATTGCTATCATGGCCGCGTATCCCGCACTGCTGTCGATCAACCGGGCAACCGCGTTTATCTGCTTCTGGATAGCGCGCATTTTGAGCAACCGCCTGAATTTGGCCGCATGACAATTGCCGGCACGGGCAATGATTGGGAAGAAGTCGAGCGTGAGCTGGAGATGGCCGAAGGCACGCTCTCGCGCACAATGGACTTTTACAATCGCCATGCCCGCGAAGGCCGTGATCCGTTGTTTGACAAACAGCCGCCGATTTTAACTCCGCTCGATCAAGGCCCGTTTGTCGCGCTCGAGCTGAATTTTGAAACAAGCTATTTCAGCTTCTTCACATTGGGCGGCCTCAAAACCTCGCCCAATGCCGAAGTGTTGGACCGCACAGGTGCGCCAATCCCTGGCCTTTTCGCTGCTGGACGCTGCACCTCGGGTCTGCCCGCATGGGGCCATGGCTACAGCTCTGGCATGAGCCTTGCGGATTGCACCTTTTTTGGCCGTCAGGCGGGCCGCACGGCGGCACAGGGATGAATGATCGCGCGCTCCTTGATCGGATCGCGCTGACCGATCTTGTGATGCGCTATTGCCGCGGGATTGACCGGCGCGATTTTGCGTTGGTCCGTTCGCTCTATCATGATGACGCCATTGATGATCACGGGCATATGTTCTGCGGCACCGCGGATGATTTTGTTGCGTGGTTGCCGGGTGTCATGGCGCATTGGGACATGACGATCCACAGCATCAGCAACAGCCTGTTTGCAATTGAGGGGGACCGGGCAGAGGGCGAACATTATGCCATGGCCTTTCATCGCTCCCCCGCGCCAGATGCGCGTGAATTGATTATCTGGGGCCGCTATCTCGACCAATATGAACGCCGGGCAGGCGAATGGAAGTTCCTGAAGCGGCAACTGGTGTTTGATCATGGAAGCATCCGCCCAGTGGACGCTGAGGGGCTGGCGCAGTTGGGGGCCGATGCCCCCAATGGCACGGCCGATGGCCAAGACCCGTCTTGGGCGCTGGCGCTGCTGAGAGGCCTTTCCGGGAAATGACCACGCCTCTGGAGCCGCTGGAAGCGCGTCTACAGGCGCTGGAGGATAAGGAGGCCATACGCACCCTCATCGCGCGCTATGGCCCCTTGGCAGACAGCGGCGATGCCGAGGGTGTGGCACAGCTGTGGACCGAAGATGGCAGCTACGCCATTGCCGGTTTTGGCGAAGCGCGCGGCCATGCCGAAATTGCCGCCTTCATCACCGGGGCAACGCATAAACAACTGATGGCCGATGGCTGTGGGCATATTATGAGCCCGGTTGCCATTGAACTGAAGGGCGATGGCGCGACGGCACGAGGCCACAGCATGGTTATCCGCTGGACGGGCAGCAACTTTGAAGTGGCACGCATGGCCGCCAATTGCTGGACGCTGAAGCGCCTGCCCGAAGGCTGGCGCGTCACGCACAGAGACAATGCACAATTAAAGGGCGATGACGCCGCCCGCGCGTTGTTTGCCGGGGTTTAGCCCCGGCCCCCAACTCATCCCGCCAATTGCCCGCCATCAATGGTGAAGAGCGACCCTGTCACTTTGCGCGCCTGATCACTTGCCAAGAACGCAAACATTTCTGCCACGTCTTCCGGCTCGCAGCTGCCATCCACCAGCTTGGGCGCGTTGCGCATGACAAGGCCCCAATCAACATCGCCCGGCGGCGGCGCGGCATTGCCCATCGGCGTGTTCACATGGCCGGGGCAGATGGCATTGATGCGCACGCCCTTGCTGGCAAACTCGACCGCAAGGCTTTTAGTGATCGCGGCCACTGCGTGTTTGGAGGCGGCATAGGCAACGGTATAGGCAATGCCTTGGAGAGCCGCCGTAGACGCCGTGTTCACAATAGTGCCCTTGGACTTAATCAGATGGGGCAAGGCCGCGCGGCACATGGCATACACACTGGTGGTGTTGATGGTGAGGATGCGGGCAAAATCTTCCTCGCTAAACTCTAATGTCGGCCCCCATTTCAGGATGCCGGCAATGTTGCACAGCACATCCAGTCCATCTTTGGCGGCCACCTCGACCAGCGCACGGCAGGAATTAAAATCCGCTGCGTCATAAGGCTGGATCAACGGGCGCGAGATCATTTTGGCAGCAGTCTCTTCAAGGCCGCCTGCATTCACATCGGCAATGGTTACGCGTGCGCCTTCTGAGGCGAACAAAATAGCAGTTGCCCGGCCAATGCCCGATGCCGCCCCTGTGATGAGAACATTCTGCCCCTCAAACCGCATATCCCTCTCCCGGATTCGTGCTTTAACTTTCATTTGCGTAATATATAACTCACCCATCTACGCAAAGGAGAAAGCGCCATGACTCTGGAAGAAAGATTGCAGAGATTAGAAGATGATCGCGCCATTCGCGACTTGAAGGCCCGCTATCTCCAAGCCTGTGACGCCAAGGATCCCGATAGCGTGCTGGACACACTGCACCCCAAGGGCGCAATCATTGCCTATGAAGGCTTTCCGCCCTTTGACAATCGCGAAGACTTTGTCGCCATTTATCGGCTGATGGGCTGCACGCCTGATATCTTTGATATTCACCACGCCGCCAATGGCATCATCACGTTTGACAGCGATGTGCGGGCGACAGGCCGCTGGTCCCTTTACTTCCACAACATCCACCTCGGCCAGCGGACGCTGACGCAGATGGGCGTGGTCTATGATGATGTTTATGTGAAGGAAAATGGGCGCTGGTGGATCGCTGAAACCCGATCCCACCGCTCGTCCTGCCTGATCCATAGTGTGGATGCAGATGGCAACACCAAGGTTGCCGTTATGGGCCCAGCCCCCGCCAATTTTGGCGAGGGCTGAAGTCCATCATCTTCGCTTAGAAGCGCACCCCGAAGGTCACGCCATAGGTGCGCGGATCTGGGAAATAGCCCAGTGTCAGCCCACCAAAGCCCGGGCCAAAGTCAATGAAGTTGGACGGGTTCTTCTCATTGCCAAGGTTACGCACCCAAGCCGAGAGTTCCGTCTTCACGCCACCCAGATCAAAATCGCTCAGCGCGGCGCGCAGATTGACAATCGTGCGGCCCTTTGAGCGGGTATTATAGGCGTTCTGGTCCGATGCAGTTGGCGTGCGCAACGCATAGGGGAAGGTGAAATAGCCAGACACATGGTTCAAATCACCATTGATGTTCAGCTTACCCCAATCGCCTTCCACAACGCGCCAATCCACGCCGAGGCCGGCCGTGAATTTAGGCGTATGCGGGAACGCGCGGTTGTTTGACACATCTGCCCCAGCATCTGTGTAGCTCAGATATTTGGCCGACAACGTCGCCAGCGAGGCATTGATCGTCAGCGCATCTGTTGGCCGTGCAATTGCTTCCACTTCCAAGCCCTGAATACGGGCAGAGGCCGCATTGCGAACCACCGAAGACGCAGCGCCGGCTGCCGTAAAGATCGACAGCTGAATGTCCTTATGGCGATCATAGAAGGCCGCAAGGTTCAAGATCAGGCGATTATCGAGCATCTTGGTTTTGATGCCCAATTCATAGCTATCCACCTTTTCCGGGCGGTAGGGCTGGCACAGCTCTGTCAGGCCCAGGGGGCAGCCAGCAGGTGCCTTAGGATCGAAGAAAACGTTGGTTTCCCCGTTAAAGCCACCCGACTTAAAGCCTTGGGCAAAGCGACCATAAAGGTTCACCTTGTCAGAGGCTTCGTAGCTGAGCGTCACAGCGGGCGAGAAGTTATTATAGCTCGCATCCGGCACGCCACCATAAGGCAGATCCAGCACCTTCACGAGCGGCGAACCAGCGGCGAAATACCGGCGGACATCCTTCTTCTCATGCGTGTAGCGGCCACCCAAGGTCAGCTTCAGCGCATCCGTCAGCTTGTAATCAAGCTGCGAATAGAGCGCATAGGCATCGGTGTGCGAGCCATAGTCTGACTGGAAATAGCTGCCAGCCGGGCCAAACAGACCGAAAAAGGCTTGCGGGCCAAGTGTTTCAGCCTTTTCGGCGAAGTAGAAAGCGCCCACCACATAGGCCAAGCGATCATCCATCGCATTGCCGGCAAGCTGCACTTCTTGGCTGAAGGCATCATAGTCGGTAATGCGCTGCGTAAAGGCAATATTCAGCGGCGAACCATCCAGATCAAGGCCGTCTGCCCAAGCCAGATTCCGATACGATGTGATTGACTTTAGCTCCGCACTACCAAGATCAGCGGTGAGCGTCAGCGCGTGACCATAAGCGCGTGAGCGTTCATAGGCTGCGCCGTCCACACTCGCCGTCGTGACGCGATTGGGATTGGCATAAAGGTTGAGCGGGGCCACCCCAATATAGCTGGGTGATTTGGGATCAAAAATGTCCCGCGGGTCGCCATTGCGGTTTACGCGCAGCAATTGCGCGAAAGGCGGCAACTGCTTTTGCTTGTTGTAATCAAACGAATAGTCCGCCGTGACGGTGTCCGAAAGTTGGGCCCGAACTTGGATCAGGGCGCTCTTGCTATCCACCGTATCAATTTGGCTCAGCGAAGGCTTGCCTGCCAAAAAGGCGGCCGGGAAGGGATTTGCCGTAATCTGGACAAGGCCATCGCGCTTCGACATTTGGCCCGAGACTTTGGCTGAGAAAATGCCCATCTGCGGCAGATCCAAGCTCGCCTTGGCCTTCCAAGCGTTATAATTGCCATAAGACACTTCGGCAGACCCGGCCAATTCGCCCTTGGGCTTCTTGGTGATCAAGTTCACAGCACCGGCCAGCGCGTTGCGGCCATAGAGTGTGCCTTGGGGGCCACGCAGAATTTCGACACGCTCAAGATCAGCGACATCAAAGATCGAGCCTTGCGCCTTGGCGATGTAAACACCGTCCATATACAGGCCAACTGCCGGTTCCCAAGTAATCGCGGGGTTGATCGTCACGGATCCGCGAATGGAAATTTGCGAAATCGTCTTGCTAGAGGGTGCACGCTCAAACTTAACGTTCGGCGCGACGGACCCCAGCGTATCAATTGACGCGATGCCACGCGCCTGAAGATATTCACTGCTCACCGCCGAAATAGCGATTGGAATATCTTGAACATTTTCGGCGCGCTTTTGCGCGGTGACGACAATATCGCCAATGCCAGTATCAGCGGCGTCACTCTCTTGTGCGAAAGCCGGTTGCGTCAAAGCCAGTGCGGCGACGCTTGCACAAAATAGGGTCATGCGATGCGTTTTCATGCCATCCTCCCATCAAAGTCCCCGCGCGAAAGTGAGCACTCCGCGCAAGGATGCAATCATTTGCGTATCCAGATTGCCTTTTAACTACGAAAATGCAAGATGGCTTTGGCAAACTTAATAAATAGCGTAGTAATTTGGCCACAGTCACTGCGCATTAAGGAGAGGAAGATGAGCAGCTTTGTGTTGATGGCAGCTGCCAGCCTGATGAATAGCTTGCCCGCAACAGACGACTGCGCCGCGCTGGCCAAAGATCCTGCTGCGGCTTTGGCCTATAGCAGCGGTCTTCAGGGCTTTGTTTACGGCTATCCCATTGTCGATATGCTCAAGCAAAAGCATAACGAAACGCACCGAGTGGCGGCTGACCAGCCAATTGTTGCACCCGTCAACACGATGGTGCCCTACCCCCATATCCTAACGCCAGAGACGCAGGGCCAGCTTCGTGCGCCCAATGCGGATACGCTTTATGTCAATGCTTGGTTAGATCTCTCTAAAGGGCCTGTCCTGATTGAGACGCCTGAAATGAACGGGCGATATTATACATTGGCATTCATGGACCTTTTTGGCCGCCCCTTCCATCTGGGGACACGGACCAATCAAGGCCGGGCCACGCGTTATGCGATTATTGGCCCGTCGGGTGGGCAAGTGCCAGATGGGTATGAGGCTTTTCCCGTGCCAACGGACACCGCATGGATGCTTGGCCGCATTTTAGCGGATGGCAAGGCAGATGAGCAGCAAGCCATTGCCATTGCACGCAGCTTTAAAATGACTGGGCCGGCCAGCTTTAGCTCCGCCATCACAGATGCTGCGCCCATGGCGCCTTATGCCAGCCTAGACTTTTTCGCGCAGTTAAACGGCGCGTGGAAATCCCTTCCCCTGCCCGCCGAGGAAACGGCGCTGATGGCTGTTTTTGACAAAGCCGGCTTTGGGCCCAAAGCGCGTTTTGACGCGGCAAAGCTGTCTGCCGGGCAAAAGCTGGGGCTGGGCTGTGCCATCCGCATGGGGCCAGATATTCTGGCAGCTCAAGGCTTTAAGCCGACGTGGATGGTCAATGGCTGGGTGCGCAATGACAAGGTGGATAGGCCGGGCAATGATTATCTGCTGCGCGCTGAAATCGCGCGTGGTGGCTATGTGAATGCCCAAGAAGAGTCGATTTATCCCGCCGCAGTGACGGATAGCACGGGTGCAATGCTGAACGGCGCCAAGCGCTATCGCATCCGCTTTGCCCCCGGGCAAACGCCGCCCGTTAACGCCTTTTGGTCGATCACAGCCTATGACCTAAAGACCGCGCACCTCGTGCCCAATCCCATTCGCCGCTATCAATTTGGCGATCGCACCAAAGGCACAAAGCGTGATGCCGATGGCGGGCTGACGATTTATCTGAGCGCAAAACGGCCACCACAGGGCAAATCCAATTGGCTGCCCACGCCCTATGGCGCGTATCACCTTGTGATGCGGATGTATTTGCCAAAGCCAGAGGCCTTGGATGGGCGCTATGCCCCGCCGCCAATTGAGCCTATTTCTGCCCCCACCCCCGTTGCGGAGACGAAGAAGTGACAAGTTTGGAAGCCAGGATTGATCGGCTGGAATCTTTGGACGCCATTCGCCAATTGCCCGCCAAATATGCGCTAGCGCTTGATATGCGTGATATGGACGCAATGGTCTCGCTCTTCCCCGCGGATGTCCGCGTTGGCAAAGATGCCTCGGGCCGGGCGGCACTGCGCGCCTATATGGATCGCACCTTGCGCTCTCCCTTTACCGGCACGTCGCATCATATTGGCGGGCACGTGATTGAATTTGACGATGCCGACCATGCCCATGGCGTTGTCTATTCCAAGAATGAGCATGAGACAGGCGATGAATGGGTCATCATGCAGATGATGTATGTCGATGATTATGTTCGCCTTGAGGGCCGCTGGTATTTCCAGCGCCGCCTGCCGCTTTATTGGTATGCGACTGACCTCAACAAACCGCCCATTGGTGACAATAAAATGCGCTGGCCGGGGACTGACTGGGTGGAAGGCAATTTCCACAAGCTCTTCCCCAGCTATGCCGAATTTTGGGCGCGCGAGGGCGACCATGGCGGGCCAGTGGCAGAGCCTGCGCCGCTGGACGGATTCCTAAACGCAATGCGCCGCGGGGCCGCAGCCCCCAAGGTAAAGGTGCGGGCGGATTAAACCTTTAAAGCTCGGACTGCCGCGTCTGGGCTCCGGGTCAAGCCCGGAGTACCGAACGGAGATAGCCGTGCTCCGGCCTTGAGCCGGAGCCTAGGGCTGCTCAGAAATAATAGCTCGCGCCATTGGCGACGAGGACAGAGCCGTTGACAAAGCTCGCGTCATCGCTCGCCAAATAGGCGACAGCCGCGGCAATTTCCGATGGGTTGGCCATACGGCCCAAGGGGATGGATGCTTCCATCGACTTGATCCACTCATCCGGAATACCGGCCATCACGGGCGTATTGGTCGGTCCCGGCGCAACGGCATTGACCCGGATTTTGCGCGGGGCGAGTTCGCGCGCCAATTGCCGCGTCAGGCCGATAATTGCGGCCTTAGACGTCACATAATGGGGCGATCCTTCCCCTGATTGCGCACTGGTGGAGCTGATATTGATGATGGACCCGGCGTTGCCATCTTCTGCCAAAACACGCGCAAATTCTCGACAGACGTAAAAGGCGCCGTTGATGTTGACGGCCATAACGCCCGCCCAACCTTCATCCTCCATATGGATCAGCTGATCGACAATGACGTCAGACGCGCCTTTTTCCGCCAGCTCAGCATTACGCTGGGCCATCGCGCCGTAAAATTGCTCTGAGCCATCTTTGGCAGCTTGGCCAATGCCTGCGTTGTTGACGGCAATATCCAGACGCCCAAAGGCCTCTCGCGCGGCGCGCACAGCCGCCCGCACAGAGGCGGAGTCTGCCACATTGCAGTGCAGGGCCAAGGCAGCGCCGCTGGCCTTTGCCTCATCCACATTCATGTCGAGGGCAGCAACTTTGGCGCCATCGGCCGTCAGCCGCTCTACAATCGCACGGCCAATGCCCCGGCCTGCGCCTGTGACAATCGCGGCTTTGCCTACAAATTTGCTCATTCCTCATTCGCTCCTGTCATGTGGCGCGCCGCGATATAGCCAAAGGTCATGGCCGGGCCGATTGTGACGCCCGCCCCCGGATAGCTTTCACCCATGGCCGAGGCCGCGTTGTTGCCAACAGCATAAAGGCCAGAAATCGGCTTACCCTTTGTATCGAGCACGCGCGCCAGGTCATCCGTCAACAAGCCGCCATTGGTGCCAATATCACCGGGATAGATGGGCATCGCGTAGAACGGCCCTTTTTCCAGCGGACGCAGGCACGGGTTGGGGCCAACGCGCGGATCGCCATACATTCTGTCATAAGCTGCTTCCCCACGATGAAAATCGGGGTCTTCGCCTTTTACGGCAAAATCATTGTAGCGCGCGACAGTCGCTGCCAGCTTATCAGCAGGCACGCCCATCGCTTCGGCCAGTTCTTCCACCGTGCGGCCTTTTTTCAAAATGCCGCGCACTTCGCCGCGCTGAAGCCAATCCGGCATGATCGGGTAAAGCGGCCCGACAGGATAGCTGTGGCGATAGCGGTGATCAAAAACGAACCATGTCGGGCTGGCATCGCCATGTTCGGCCTCACGCCGCGCCATTTGCTGGCCGACAATATGGTAAGACGCAGCCTCGTTCAGATAGCGTTCGCCCTTTTGGTTGACCATCATGCAGCCCGGCAAGGCGCGTTCAATGGTGCAGAGCCGCCCGCGATCTTCCCCCGGCACGTAAAAGACAGGGGCCGCCCATGCCGATTGCATATTAAGCACCTGTGCCCCGACACCCAGCCCGGCGCGAATTGAATCGCCCGTATTGCCGCTTGTCCCGCCAGACAACTGGGCCCGACGATACAGCGGGGCGTGCGCGTCCCGCATCTCTTGGTTTTTATCAAAGCCGCCAGCAGCCAGCACAACGCCTTTCCGGGCGCGGACACGCAATGACTTGCCTTCGTGACGGACCACCGCGCCCACAACCTTGCCCTTTTCAGTGATCAGTTCTTCCATGGGCGTATCAAGCCATAGCGGCACGCCCTTTTCATTCAGCGCCAGCCGCAATCCGCCCAGCAAGGCATTGCCCAGCGTCAAGCGCCGATCCTTGCGCGATTTAAAGCGGAAGGGCCAATCAAACCAATAGCGCGCCAAGCTTTTGGTCAGATGCCACCACCAACGCGGCGCACGGAAGAGGAGAATATAGGTTTCATCAAAATGCCAGTTGAGATAGCCAAAGAGGCTCGCCGCAGGCGAGGCAAAGCGCAGAGTTTCGACATCCTTGCCCAGCTTTTTCCCATCAATAGGCAGCGGCATATGCGTGCGATAGCCGGTGGGGCTGCCCCCCGGATTTTCGGCATGATAATCAGGATAGGGAAAGGCCTGATAATCAATGTCGGTATTCGCCGTCACCCAACGCAGCATCTTTGCGGCATTGTCGACAAAGGCGCGGATGTTGGCATCGGGCACATTTTTGGCAGACAACTTGCGGACATATTTAAAGGCATCCGACGTCTTGTCTTCAAAGCCCGCCGCCTTGGCCTGATCGCTTGCCGGGATCCAAATCCCCGCGCCTGATGTGGCGGAGGTGCCGCCCCACAGCTTTTCCTTTTCGATCACCAGCACATCAGCATGATTGCTGGCCGCGACCAAGGCGGAGAGCAAACCGCCCGCGCCCGAGCCGACCACCAATGTATCGACTTCTTTATCCCATGTTTTCGTCATGATGCGTCACCTGTTGGGTAGATATTGGCGCCTGTCGCGCCTTTATGCCTGCGTGCCGGGCATCGAGCGCCGGGTCCAGCGCTTCGGGCTGGGGGATGATCCAATAATCACCGCGGTCAATCGCGGCGAACACTAAGTCAGCAAAAGCCTCGGGCGCCATGCCATGCGCACCAAGCAAGTCGGTCATCGCCTGATGAAAGCCTTGGGCTGCAGCTGTTGGGGCCTCGCGGAAGATTTGGGTTTTAACGGGGCCGGGCGCCAGCAATGAGACAGCAATCGGGCTGCCCAAGGCCGCCAATTCCCCCGCCAAAGACTCCGTCAGCGCCACCACGGCAAATTTGGTCGCGCTGTAAGGCGCCATAAACGGCGATGGCAAAAAGCCGCCAACGGAGGCCGTATTGATGATGCGCGCGGGTCCACCCGCTGCCATCATGCGGGGGACAAAGGCCCGCAGGCCATTCACCACCCCGCCAATGTTAATATCAAGTGAGCGTTGCCACGCGTCTGCGCTGATTTCCCAGCTTAGGCCCGTGGTCAGGACACCTGCGTTGTTGAACAACAGGTCAACCCCGCCATGCTGGGCGAACGCCGCTTCAGCCAGCGCCTCGAGCGCTGCGGGATCACGCACATCGGTGGGATAAGCATGGGCTTGGTCCCCAAGCTCTTGGGCAAGCGCCGCCAGCGCGTCCCCATCCCAATCCGCCAGAACAACCGTCATCCCCCGGCGCACGGCTTCGCGCGCAAGGCCGGCACCAATGCCGCTGGCCGCGCCAGTAATGACGGCTGTGCTCATGTCCGCGATCAGCCCGGAATATATAGCTGGGCCGCCTTGCCGCCATCCACAGGCAGCGCAACGCCCGTGATATAACTGGCCGCATCAGACAGCATGAACACAATGGCTTCCGCCAATTCTTCAGGCTTGCCGCCCCGGCCCATCGGGATGGCATCGGCTGTCTTTGCCGCAAGTTCCGGCGCTTTAATCGCGAAATCCGCTGTCGCCGCCGTATTCACCTGCCCCGGCACAATCGCGTTGACGCGAATGCCTTTGCGCGCGCCTTCCATTGCCGCCACTGCGGTAAATTGGATCAGCGCCGCCTTAGAGGCTGAATAGCTGGAATAGTTTACCATGGCGCGAATGGCTGTGGTGGAAGAAATGTTGACGATAGAGCCTTTGCCCTGCTTTTCCATCACAGCCATGGCCGCCTTGGTGCCAATGAAGACAGCTTCCGAATTAACGGCAAAGTCCTTGCGCCAATGATCAAGTGAGAGCTTGCTGATCGGTGCATAATGCGTCGACATGGCGTTGTTCACCAACATATCGAGCCGACCATGCCGGGCCGCCACATCGGCAATCATGGCTTCAAAAGCTGGAAAATCGGTCACATCCAGTTGAACAGCCTCGACCTTGCCGCCTTCGCCGTCAATCTGCGCGCGGGCCAAATCCAGCTGCTCCTGTCGGCGTCCACAAATGACAACTTGCGCGCCGCGACGTGCCAGCAGGGCGGCGGTCGCCAGCCCAATGCCGTCGCTGCCGCCCGTCACAATGGCGACCTGGCCGGTTAAATCCTGATTCATGCCTGTTCCTCTCCGAAGAATTTCGACGCATTTGCGGTTTTCTATGGCCTTATGTCAACATGATGCGTAGAATCACGCCAATAAAATTACGAATGACAGGGATTCGAGAGGCATGACTGATCTGACTGGCAAGACTGCCCTGATTACGGGCGCGGGGCAAGGTGTGGGCCAAGGCATTGCATTGGCCATGGCCGCCGCTGGGGCTAATGTCGTCGTCACAGGCCGGACGCTGGAAAAGCTGGAAAAGACGGTTAGCCTGATTGAAGGCCGAGGTGGCACCGCGATGGCGGTTGCCTGCAACGTCAAATCCAAGAGCGATCTGGAAGCCGTTGTCGAGGCAGCCGTCGCCCGCTTTGGTGGCGTCGATATTCTTGTTAACAATGCGCAAGAAGTGCCCAATGGCAGATTGCTGGATGTCTCTGATGAGGCGTTTCTTGCGGGCTTTGAATCCGGCCCGCTTGCCACATTGCGGCTGATGCAACTCGTCGAACCGCATATGGTGGCGCGCGGCGGCGGGGTGATTTTCAACCTTGCCTCCTCAGCAGGTATTCGCTGGGATATGTCGGGCTATGGCGCTTATGGCGCAGTCAAACAGGCAATCCGCAATTTGACGCGCGCGGCCGCGGCCGAATGGGGCCGCGATGGCATCCGCGCCCTCACCATTGCGCCGCACGCGGAATCTCCCGGCCTTAAATGGTGGGTGGAGAATAATCCGGAAGAAGCCGAAGCCTTTTTCCGCACCATCCCGCTGGGCCGGATTGGCAAATTGGAAGAAGATATTGGCCGTGCCGTTGTCGCTTTGTGCAGCCCAGATATGGGCTATCTGACGGGCGCGACCATTCCGCTCGATGGCGGCCAAGCCAATTTCGATTGAGGCGGCAAGATGGAAAAAATCATCTGTGCGTTATGGAAGGCGGAAGGCGAGGCGCGGGATGATTTTTCCGCGCGATTGCTGGCAGATCTTCCCGCCAAATTAACCGCCGCCGGTGCGCGTCATATTCGGCTCAATATCGAAGATCAGGTGTCTGATGCAGGTGCCGCCCTGCGGCAAAGCCGGGGGGAGAGCCAGCATCATGCCACCTTACAATTTTGGGTGCCCACGGCCTATGCGCCCCTGCGCGCAGAAGTGGATGCCGCATTGCACGCAGCGTGTGACCATTGGGCCGCTTGGCTGGTCGTTGAGTCTACCATCATTCCCAATACCGATCACCCACCCATTCTAGGCCAGCGCACAGCGGGCTGGGCGCAGCTTGCATTCCTGACATTGCCCGCAGGGATGGCCCATGAAGACTGGCGCCGCATTTGGCAAAATGATCACACCAAAGTCGCGATCGAGACGCAGGCGAATTTTGAATATGTCCAGAATCTCATCCTTCGCCCGCTGACGGATAATGCGCCGCCTTATGTGGCCATTGTTGAAGAATGCTTCCCGGAAAGCGCGCTGACGGACCCCTTTGTCTTTTTTGATGCCGTTGGAAATAAAGCGAAATTCGATACAAATCTGGGCGAGATGATGGAAAGCTGCGGCCGCTTCATCACGCCCGGCACCATTGATGTCATCCCCACCAGCCAATATAATTTTTAGGATTACAGACAGCCATGACCGACCAAAAGACTGTGCGCATTGGCGGGGGCGCTGCCTTTTTTATTGATAGCGCCATGGCCGTGCCGCAGCTTTTGGGCGCTGGGGTGGATTATATCCTGCTCGATTATCTGGCGGAAGGCGCGATGGGCCTTCTCGGCCGCGCGCGGATGGCTGATCCCAAAGCCGGTTTCCCAAGTGATTTTATGGATGTGCATATTGGGCCATTTCTGGCGCAGATTGCGCAGACAGGCACCAAGATTATGGCCAATGCCGGGGGCGTGAACCCCGAAGAACTGGCCACGCAACTACGCGGGCGCATTGCGGAATTGGGACTGAATTTGAACGTCGCCTGCATTTCGGGCGATGATCTGATGGGCCAGCTGGCGGACTTTGCGGATGTGAAGGACATGTTCACAGGCGCCCCCTTCCCCACATCGGGCGTCACCAGCTGCAACGCCTATTTGGGCGCCTTCCCCATTGCCAAAGCACTGGCGCAAGGGGCGGATATTGTCATTACCGGCCGCGTGGTCGATTCCGCGCTCGCGCTCGGCCCGTTGATCCATGAATTTGGCTGGGGTGCCGAAGATTGGGACCAATTGGCAGGCGGCACAATTGCCGGCCATCTGATCGAATGTGGCCCGCAAGCGACGGGCGGCACGTTTACGGACTGGCGCGAGGTCGAAGGCTGGGAAAATATTGGCGCGCCCATTGTGATCTGCGCGGCCGACGGCAGCTGCATTGTGACCAAGCCGGACGGCACGGGCGGCCTTGTCTCACGGGGCACGGTGGCCGAACAACTGCTGTATGAAGTCAGCGATCCGCAGGCCTATTTCGTGCCCGACGTCACTTGCGACATGGCTCATGTGACCATTGAAGACCTTGGGGCAGATCGCGTCCGCGTGTCAGGCGCCAAAGGCTATCCGCCGCCTGCGACACTGAAAGCCTGTGTGACTTGGGATGCGGGGTGGCGTGCCATAGCCTATCAGCCCGTTATTGGCCCGGCCGCCAAAGAGCGGGCCGCCAAACAGGCGGCGGCGCTGTTTGCGCGCGGATCGCTGATGCTGCGCGGCCGAAATATGGCCGATTGGCAACGGACCGAGGCCGTCATCCTTGGCAGCGAAGAGGAAGTGATCCTCAAACTTGTGGTGGAACACACCGATATGCTGGCGACACAAATGTTTGTGCGCGAACAATTTGCCGCCATTTCGGCAATGTCCCCCGGCACCAGCGTGGCTTTTGGCCCCAATGTCGCGCCCATGATGCGCCTGATTGGCTTCACGGTAGACCGCGCTCGCGCCATCCCCCTGTTGGATGGCACGCCCTGCCCCGATCCCGCCCGGCCCAGCTTTGCGCCAGAGATGATTACACGGGCCCCTGCCCCGGCTGGCGCAGCGACATCCACCACGCAAACCACATTGGAAAATCTGGCCTTTGCCCGCAGTGGTGAAAAGGGGGAGACAATTAACGTTGGCATTATCGCCCGTCAGCCCCAGCACCTTGCCGCCTTGCGCCGTGCGCTGACGCAGGAGGCCTTGCGCAAGTGGCTGCCCGACTTAGGCGATTTCCGCGTGACTGTTTATGATCTGCCGGGGCCAGCCGCGCTGAACATCGTGATGGACGGGGCATTGCCCGGCGGGCTCAACGCCAGCCAGCGTTTTGACCCCGCCGCCAAGACAATCGCGCAACGGCTGATGCGGTTTCCCATCACGCTTTAAAGGCTGGTGCGCTGGCCGCCCCAGAATTCGCCTTCTTTCTGCGTGTCCAAGTCCACAGCGCCGCGCACGCCCAGCTTCGCGCGCGCTTCTTCCAGCGGCACGTGCCAGACATCTTCCATCTTCGCCATCCAGAATGGGTCGGACTGGCGGCCAATGCGAATGCCCTGTTCAATGCAGGATAAGGCGGTTTCCCAAACCTGCGGGTAATGGAGCATCGTGCGGATCACGTAACGCATCGTCCCGAAAATCGAGAGGACACTCATCTCGCCCGCCAGTTCCTTATTCTGAATATGCGTGTGGATCGTCGCCAAGCGGAACCAATAGGGGATCAGTTCGCCCATATAGTTAAAGCCGCCGCCGGTCAGGATGTGCTCATAATCATGCGTCTGGCCTGAGCGGAGCGAATAAAATTGCCATTGCGTCTTCGGCTTATAATCGGGGACGATCTGGATGTCGTAATTCCCCTCGCTGGCGATCTTGTAGTAAATGCCGCCGACAGTGCCAGGCGCGCAATCCTTCAAGTCCTCCAGCGTGTAGTCTGACACCCACCAGTCCGAAAACCATTTGTCGAACGCAGGATTCACCTTGCGCTCCTCGGTAATCATATGTTCGATATGATCAAAATCGCGCAGCTCATCAATGAAGCTCAACAATTGGTACATTTCAGCGGCAGGCGGAAAATCCGGCCCATTTTTCTTAAGCGCGATAAAGGCAATCCATTCCCGCAGGCGCGGGTGGTTGAGATATTTGGACGACGACACCAGCACGCTTGAATCAGTACCAAGCAGCTTTACCCCGCGCGCCAGATAGGGAATATCGTCCATGAGTCTCTCTCCTTTATTTGCGTAAAAACTTACGGCTTTTAAATTCGCAAATCTAGGGTATTTGAACGCGAGAGAGACAATGTGCGTCGAATCGGGAGAGGAAAGCGATGACAGAGCCAAAAATTGCCCTTGTAACCGGAGCCAGCCGTGGCGCAGGCGCGGGCGTTGCCCGTGGATTGGGCGAATTGGGGTATACGGTCTATGTTACAGGCCGCTCTGTCACAGGCAGCACGGCCAAGGGGTGGGACGGCACGCCGCTGCCCGGAACGATTGGCGAAACTGCCGCTGAAATCACCAAGCGCGGCGGCAAGGGCATTGCGGTTGCCTGCGACCATGGGGATGACGCCCAAGTCGCCCGCGTCTTTGAACAGATTATGGATGAACAAGGCCGGCTGGACCTGTTGGTCAACAACGCCGCCTATATGCACCCGCAACTGATTGAGAAAAAGCCGTTCTGGGAGAAGGAACTGGCAGCGCAATATATTCTCGATGTCGGTCTGCGCTCTGCCTATGTGGCCAGCTGGCACGCAGCGCGCATCATGGTTCCGCAAAAAAGCGGTATGATTGCAATGACGTCCTCCTTTGGCGCGTCCTGCTATATGCACGGGCCAGCTTATGGCGCGCAAAAGGCAGGCCTCGATAAGCTGGCGCATGATATGGAGCATGACCTGCGTGGCTCCGGCGTCATTGCCGTTTCCATCTGGCTTGGCCCGCAAATCACCGAACGCGCGTTGATCGCCAAAGAAGTAAATCCGGAACAATATGAAGGCTTTATGTCTGTTGCCGAAAATCCGGAATTTACGGGCCATATTCTCGATGCGATTAACAACAGCAGTCGCCGCGACGAATTGTCCGGCAACACCCTGATTGGCGCCGAAATTGCTAAGGAGCTGGGCATTAACGACCGCGGGATGGATCGCCCATCGTATCGCGATATGCTGGGCAGCCCGCGTGAAAAGAACCCGGCGGCTGTTTACTGAGCATCCCCCATGGCCACGCAATTTCACCTTGCAGATTTGTTCGAAACTGTCGCCGCGACAGTGCCGGACCGCGTCGCAATTATTTCAGATAGTGCCCGGCTGACATATGCTGAGCTGAATGATCAGGCCGGCCGGCTGGCCAGCGGCTTGGCCGCACATGGCGTGGCCCGCGGCGATAAAATTGGGCTCTATTTGTACAACAGCCCTGCTTATCTGCTGGGCTTTATTGCGGCCTGCAAACTGGGGGCGGTGCCCTATAACGTCAATTACCGCTATCGTGCCGACGAACTGCGCTATCTGTTCACCAATGCGGACAGCGCCGTCATTCTGCATGGAGCGGAGTTTACGCCCATCATCCGCGACCTGCGCAACGACATACCGACCCTGAAAGTCACCGTGGCTGTGCCGGATGGCTCAAACACCGACATTTCGGGCTCGCTTGACTATGTTCAGTTGCTGGCCACGTCGCCAACAGGCCCTTGGGACAGGGGTGAGGATGATATCATCCTCAGCTATACGGGCGGCACCACAGGCATGCCCAAAGGCGTGATGTGGCCGCACCGCGCCTTCCTGTTCGCCTGCGCGGGGGGAGCGGGCTATTTCAATCCCGCCGGGCCAGTTCAAAAGCCAGAAGACATCGCGGACCGCGCAGCCAATGGCTATCCGCTGAAAATGTTCCCACTGGCCCCGCTGATGCATATGGCCGCTGTCTGGGCGACATGGTCCGCGCTCCTCAACGGGTTAACGATCATTCTTGATGAAGGTCGCACATTTGACCCGGAAAAGATTTTCGACACTGTAGAGCGCGAGGGCGCAAACCTGATCCAATTTGTCGGCGACGCGATGGCGACACCGCTGCGGGACACGCTGCGCGCCCATCCAGGTCGCTGGAAGCTGGACCATGTCATGAATTTGGGTTCTGGCGGGGCTGTATTTTCGCAGCATCTGAAAGATGATCTCAAAGCCATGATCCCATCTGCCAGCATTACAGATGGCATGGGATCGTCTGAAACGGGCGTATCAGGCATGGCGGAAAAAAGCGCCGAAGGCGTCATGCGGCTGGCTGCCAATGAGAACCAGCAAGTGATTGTGGATGATCGCATTGGCAAGGTCGGTGAAACGGGCTTTATCGCCCGCACTGGCAACACCCCAGTGGGCTATTATAATGATCCGGTGAAAACTGCCGAAACCTTTCAGATTGTTGATGGCAAGCTGTGGGCCGTCTCTGGCGATGCCGGACGACTGGATGAGGATGGCATGATCACCATGTTCGGTCGCGGCTCAACCTGCATCAACAGCGGCGGGGAAAAGATTTTCCCTGAAGAGGTGGAAGAGGCGCTGCGCGCCCACCCGGCAATTTTTGATGCCGTGGTTGCTGGCCAGAAAGATGATCGTTGGGGCGAGCGTGTGGTGGGCATTGTCTCGCGCCGGGCCGACGCAATCGCGCCAAGCCTGGACGAAGTAAAAGCCTTTCTGTCTGATCGTCTGGCAGGCTATAAAATCCCCAAGGCGCTGGTCTGGGTCGATGACGTGAAACGTTCCCCTGCGGGCAAGCAGGATTATCGCTGGGCAAAGGACATGGCGGCAGACGCATGAGCGAAGTTGATCCCATTTTTGCCAAGCTGACAGCAGCAGGTGAGCCCTTTGCGCTGACCGAGCGTGATGGCCTGCGGCTCTTTTCCAATATGCCGCCTGATCTCAATATGCTGATTGAAAGCGCACGGCGGCATGGCGACAAAACCTTCATTGTCGAAGGCGAGACGCGCTTAAGCTTTGATGATGTGTTTCGCCTGCGCGATGCACTGGTGCCGCATTTGGGCATCACCGCGCGCGGGGAACGTGTGGCGATTTGTATGCGCAACCGCAGCGAATGGGCCATTGGGTTTCTGGCAACAATTCGTGCAGGCGGCGTGCCTGCGCTGGTCAATAGTCGCGGCGCGCCTGCCGAATTGGCAGCGGCCGTGGAAGACGTATCCCCCACAATCGTGCTGGCAGATGCCGAACGTGCAGCGCTGCTGCGCGATGGCGGCTATCAGGGCCGAATTCTGGAGACCAAGGACTTTCCGACTGAGGGGGAAGCGGGGCCACCACCCGCTCCCGCCCAGCCAGAAGATCCGGCTGCCATTCTCTTCACCTCGGGCACCACAGGCCGAGTGAAGGGGGCCGTGCTGACGCATCGCAGCCTGATGACGGGCGTCATGGGCATGCAACTGTCGGGCATGATGGTGCTGCACGGCATGGCGCAGAAAATGGGCATCGCGCCGGAAACCATTATTGCCAATATGCCGCAGGGTGCGGTGCTGGTGGTCTTTCCACTCTTCCATATTTCGGGCGTCGGGGCAGCGTTCCTCTCGCCGATGTTGGCAGGCTCTAAAATTGTCATCATGCGCCGGTGGGACCCGCAAGAGGCGCTGCAACTGATTGCCGAAGAGCGGATTACCCAATTCACGGGCGTCCCGACAATGTTGTGGGATGTGCTGCACGGTGCCAAGCTGGATGAGGCGGATTTGAGCTCACTGCGCAACATCTCTAGCGGTGGTCAGGCGCTTCCCGTCAATCTGCTCGATGCCATTCGCGCGGCATGCCCTCAGGCCATGATGGGTACGGGCTATGGCATGACCGAAACCTCGGGCATGGTCGCGATGGCGAATGGCGAGGATTTTATTCGCAACCGCGCCTCTGCGGGCCGGGTTTTGCCCTTGGTCGATATGCGCATTGAAGGCCCAGATGGCGAAGAACTCCCCCGTGGTGAAGCGGGCGAAATTGTTGTGCGTGGCGCGCTTGTCATGTCAGGCTATTGGAACCGACCTGAAGACACAGCGGCCGTGCTCTCCGCCGATGGATGGCTGCGCACCGGCGATGTCGGCTATATTGATCCCGAAGGCTATCTCTTCATTGTGGATCGCAAAAAGGACATGGTGATTTCGGGCGGGGAAAATATCTACTGCGCTGAGGTTGAGCGTGTCCTTGGCGAAATGCCTGAGATTACGGAATGCGCGACCTTTGGCATCCCGGATGAACGCTTGGGCGAATTGCTGGTTGCTGTCGTCGTTGCCACTGGCATTGATGAAGCAACGATCATCCACAATGTGGCCGAACATCTGGCGCGCTATAAAGCGCCGGCGCGCGTCGCCTTTTCAAACACACCGCTGCCGCGCAATGCGGTGGGCAAGATCGACAAAGTCTATTTGCGGGCGCATTGGCCTGAACTCATTGGAGACGCGTGATATGGGTATGCCCAAAGACATCAAAATCATCGACTGTATGTTGGGGATTCCCGAAGCTGAAGACCGGTCTGAATGGTTTGCCAGCTTCCGCCCGCTGATTAAGGACCAGCAAACGCTGGAATCCTTTAAAATGCCTGCGCAATATATGTTCAAGGATATTCCTGAGACGCGCAATGTGGATGATTATGTCGCTTGGACTGTCGATCAGATGGACCAGTTTAACATCGATAAGGCGTTGATTGGCTGGAACGAGAATAAGACGTCTTATCGCGCGAAGGAAAAATTTGGCGATCGCTTCTTCTTTGATCTGCCTTGCGATCCCAATAAGGGCGTGGACGAAGTCCGCCGGATTAAGCGCATTCATGCCGAAGTGGGCTTGTCCGCAATCAGCGTTTTCCCCTCGGGCACGCTGCCTCAGGTGGCAATCAACCATAAATATATGTTCCCGCTCTATACCTGTGCGGCAGAGTTGGGCATTCCGATCCTGCTCAATGTTGGCATTCCCGGCCCGCGCATCCCGATGGAAACGCAAAAGGTGGAGCATCTGGACGAAGTCTGCTGGTTCTTCCCAGACTTAAAGATTGTCATGCGCCATGGCGCCGAGCCATGGGAAGCCTTGGCCGTAAAGTTGATGCTGAAATGGCCAAACCTCTATTATTCCACCAGCGCCTTTGCGCCAAAGCACTATCCCAAGGCGATTATTGATTACGCCAACACGCGCGGCGCAGATAAGATTATCTATGCCGGCTATTTCCCCATGGGCCTCAGCCTTGACCGGATTTTCTCGGACATGGAAAATGTGCCCTTTAAGGATGATGTGTGGCCGAAATTCTTGCGGGAAAATGCACAAAAGGTTTTCGGGCTGTAAATTTGTAGAGGAGCTGGGAAGTCTGCTCCGTTTCCACCCCAAGGCCAGCAGAGACAACCCCTCTGGCCCGCCCCATCAACGGGGCAATTGAGAAGGAGACGCATCATGTCTGATGCTGAAAGCAAAGCTGCTAGCGATGCCCGCACGGCACCTGTGGCCGTCTGGCAAATCCTTGAAAAGCTTAAAGGGCAGGATTTGATCGACTGGCGTTTGGCCAATGTGGAAAATCGCGCCTCGATTGAAGAGCGCAATTTGAACATTGGCATTCCCTTTGGCTGGTATCCGCTGGTGATGGCGAAGGATCTGGCCGTCGGCGAAGTGAAGCCGCTGCGCTATTTTTCCAAAGACCTCGCGATGTGGCGCGGCGAAGATGGCGAAGTCCGCATGGTCGATGCCTATTGCAAGCATCTGGGCGCGCATATGGGCCATGGCGGCAAAGTGCATGGCAATTTGCTGGAATGCCCGTTCCACGCGTGGCGCTATGACGGCAATGAAGGCGTGGTAAAGGACATTCCCTATGCGCGCGTCATCCCGCCGCAGGTAAAGCGCAAATGCACCCGCACATGGCACATTACCGAAGCCAATCGCTGGATTTGGGCGTGGTATCACCCCGAAGACGTTGCCCCCTTGTGGGAAGTGGCGCGCCTGCCCGAATGTTCTGACCCCGACTGGACAGATTTTGAAGTCCATGAATGGAATGTCTGGGGCTCGATCCAGAACATGGCCGAAAATGGCGTCGATGTGGCGCACTTCAAATATATTCACGGCACGGCCAATGTTCCCTTGGGTGAATTGCGCTGGGGCGAATGGGGCCGTGGCGCTGATGTCAATGCCAAGATGGGCACGCCCTGGGGCGAAGTCGATGGCTGCATCAGCTATGACACCATGGGCCCGGGCCAAAGCTGGACGCGCTTTACCGGCATTTCGGAAACACTGCTTGTTGCGTGCCTTGCGCCAGTTGAGCTGGACCATGTTCATGCGCGTTTCTGCTTCACCCAGCCCAAGGCGCAAGCCGAAGGGGAACGTGCAGGCGTTGCCAAGGCCATTATCCGCGACATCTGCAAGCAGTTTGATCAGGATAAGGTGGTGTGGGATCGGCAGAAATATGAAGCCAACCCCATTATTTGCGATGGCGATGGCCCTATTCCGCAATTCCGCAAATTCTATTCACGCTATTACGTAACACCCGAAAAAGACGCGCATAAAGCGGCGTAACCAAACACCAATATCCAAGGGCCGGCCCCATCAGGCTGGCCCTTTTTCTTAAGACTGTGGGAGAGAGACCGGACATGATGGATCGTCGTCAATTATTGGCAACGGGGGCCGCGCTGGCCGTGGCAGCACCTGTCCGGGCGAAGGGGAAAGCGATGAAGAGCAGCATTCTCGATGGCCATGATGCGATGGGCTTGGCCGATCTGGTCAAAACCCGCCAAGTCGCCCCCACCGAATTGCTTGAGGCTGCGATTGCGCGTGCCGAGGCGCTGAACCCGCGTTTTAACTTCATGGCACAAAAACACTATGATTATGCCCGCGCCGCTATTGCCAAGGGCCTGCCACAAGGGCCGTTTACAGGCGTGCCGTGGCTGTTGAAGGACCTGAACACCTATATCGCGGGTGAACTGACCGAAGGCGGCAGCCGCTTTTACAAAGGCTATCGTGCCGCAGTGACGTCTGAACTGGTCCGCCGCTATGAAAAGGCAGGGCTTGTTATCTTCGGAAAGACCACAACGCCCGAATTTGGTTTGACAGGCACAACTGAAAATAAGCTGACGGGCGATACGCATAACCCGTGGAACCCGGATCATATTGCCGGCGGGTCGTCTGGTGGGGCGGCGGCGGCTGTTGCGGCCGGTGTCATTCCAGCTGCCCATGCAACGGATGGCGGCGGCTCTATTCGTATCCCAGCGGCCTGTTGTGGGCTTTTTGGCATGAAACCCAGCCGTGGGCGCATCCCGATGGGGCCAGTGCGGACCGAAGGCTGGGGTGGCCTCTCCTGCCACCATGCCGTGACGCACAGCGTGCGCGACAGTGCCGCCTTGATGGATGCCACACATGGCCTGGAACTCGGCGCGCGTTATGCAGCGCCAGAACCGGAAGGGGGCAGCTTCTTGGTGAATGTTGGCCGTGACCCCGGCAAGCTGCGCATTGCGCTGATGATTGCGCCCTTTGCCGGCTCACCCGTCGATCCTGAGGTGGCAGCGGCGACTGAGGCTGCGGCCAAATTATGCGAAGGCCTGGGCCATCATGTTGAGGTTGCGGCCCCCAAAATTGATGTTGCCGCCACTGGCCAAGCCTCGTTCGTCCTCATTGCCTCTGCAATTGCTGCCGATATTGAAGATCGGGCAAAGCTGCTGGGCATTACGCCAGGCCCCGATGTGCTGGAGCCAATTACGCTGGGTTTCCATGGCTATGGCAAGACGCTGTGCGTTGCAGGCGGCGGCTGTCACCATGGCACAATTCATGGCGCATTATGACGTCATCCTCTCCCCCACGCTGGCCGCACCGCCGCTCAAACTGGGGCAGATCAACCTCACACCGGGCGTTGATTTACCAACTTGGGGCGCACGCGCGGCGACCTTCTCCCCCTATACACAAATTGCGAATATGACGGGCCAGCCCTCAATGTCGCTGCCCCTTGCCATGTCAAAGGCGGGGCTGCCCATCGGGATTATGTTTACGGGCCGATATGGAGAAGAAGCGCTTCTCTATCGCCTCGCCGGGCAACTTGAAGCGGCAGCCCCTTGGGCTGCACGCAAGCCGAAAATCAGCGGATAAAAAGAGAATTTGGGGGGGCATAATGAATGATATTCTGGACCAACTGGCACCCATTGCCGGTCTATTTGGTTTGCTGGGCTTTGCCGGGCTTGCTGGGTTAAAGCAGCCTATTGATAAAGGCCGGGCGGGCCTTGGCATCCGCCTGATAAGCTTGTTGGGGCTATTGGGGTTGGCTGGCATTTGGATTCCGGGGGCAGGTGCTATGGGCGCCGCAGGGGCCCTTGGCCTATGGAACCACCAAAACCCAAAGCTGGCGCGCTGGGGTAAGCTCGGCTGGACCTTCCTTTTGGGTGTGCCCTATTTGGTGCGGGCGCTGGTAGATTAAGACGCGACCCGCCGGATCGTCCGAAAGCCAATATGGTTGGTGCCCAAATCATCTTCCATGCGCTGGCGAGATTGCGGGCGATACCGCGCACAGAAATTGACAGCGCACAGGAATGAACCGCCCTTCACCGCGCGCGCGCCTGCATCGCTTTTCGCTGCGGGGTCATGATTGGGCGTCCAAACGCTTTTCGTCCATTCCCACACATTGCCCGTCATATCATAGAGGCCGTTGGAATTAGCGGGAAAGCTGGCGACAGGCGCCCGCATCATAAAGCCATCAGCAGCCACATTATGGGTGGGGAATTGCCCGTCCCATGTATTGCTGCTGGGCTTGCCATTGCGCACAGGGCGGGCGCGGCCCGGCATATCCCGCCCTTGGCCAGCCGCCCATTCCCATTCGGCCTCGGTCGGCAAATCGCGTCCTTTCCAGCGGGCATAGGCCAGTGCATCGGCATAGGCGATTTGCACTACGGGCTCGTCCTCGCGTCCCTCTATGCTGCTGCCCGGTCCTTCAGGCTGGCGCCAATTGGCCCCTGCCATAAAGGTCCAGCCCGGCGTTTGCCCCGGCCCCGGCATCACAAACACGGCGCTCCCCGGCATTTGCTGTGCCGCGGGGACGCGCGGGTCACCCAGAAATCCCTTTTCTGCGACTGTTCTATAACCGGTGGCTGCGACGAATTCTGCGAATTGCCGATTGGTCACTTCGGTTGCGTCCATGTAGAAGCTGCCGACGCTCACCGGCGGGCCCCGCCGTTCTTCGGGGTAGCTTCTATCATTGCCCAGCGTCAGCGTGCCGCCTTTAATCAAAACCTCTTTCTCTTGCGGGCCAGAACAGCTCGCAAGCAGCAGGACAGCAAGGCACAGCGCGCGACGCATTACCGGTAGCGGATCTTCACCTTTGGCGGATATTTGGCCATTGTGGCGCCATGCAGCGCAACCAGTGGGCCAAGTGCGTATGACGGCGCCCAAGCCTTCTCAATCAATATGGATTTCCGCTCTTTGGGGTCGAGATAGAGATTATACATATAGCTGTTGAGCGGGGTCAGCACCTGCGCATTATCTAGCCCGCCAAAATCACGGACATTGCCCGAGCCAACCTGCACTTCGGACGTCGACATTTTATAATAGCGCCACCGCACGCCCGAAAACAGGTCAAGATTCCAGAAATAGACGGCTTCGCGCGCAGATTCACCATTATCCGCCAGCAGCAAGCCTGTTTGATCAATCCCATCAATATACCGGTCTGTTGGCACTGCCTTGGTGGCATCAATTCCGGCAAGAGTCAGGCTGGTGTTGAACATATCGGTCATATCAAACAGCCCGTCTGACACACGCCCCGGCTTAATCATCCCCGGCCACCAGAACAGGCCCGGCACGCGTACCCCGCCTTCCAACGTGGTGCCCTTGGCCCCACGGAATGGGGTGACGCCGGTCTCTGGATAGGAATCTTCTTCTGGCCCATTGTCAGAGGTAAAGAAGACCAACGTATTGTCCGCTATCTTCAGCTCTTCGAGCAGCTTGGTCAGGCGGCCAACAATATCGTCCACCTCAACCACGGAATCCCGATAGACATCTTTGGTGGCTGACCGGCCGACAAAGGCCTTTGACGGCTCATTAAAATAATGAACCTTTGAGAAATTATGGCTGAGGTAGAAGGGCTTGCCCGATTTGGCCGCCCGCCGAATGAAATCTTCTGAGAAAGACGCGAACTTCTGGTCGAGATCGCGGCTATTTTCCCAGTTGATCTGTTCAACAGGCTTGGCCCCTTTTTCCTTGGAGGCGCGCCAGACATTGCGATCCCCCGGCATAGAGCGCAGCTCTGCCAATAGCTTTGGATCATTGGCGACATCCGTCGCATTGGGATGTTCTTCTTGATAGGCGTTTACAACGCCCAGAAAGCCATAAAATTCATCAAACCCAACTTGCCAAGGCCGCGAGCCATCCTTCTCGCCCAAATGCCATTTGCCTGACATGCCCGTGCGATAGCCGGATTGGGAGAGGAGTTTGGAGGCCAGAATTTCACCCGAAATATCCGCTGTATCATTCAGCAGCTTGGGCGTGATCAGGCCAGAGCGCACCGGCAGTCGGCCCGTGTTCAACGCGGCACGCGTTGGGGTGCAGCTCGGCTGGGCATAGGTCGAGGTGAGCTTCAGCCCTTCGCGGGCCAGCCGGTCAATATGCGGTGTTGGTGCCCCAAGGGATTCGCCGCCGCCATAGGCACCGACATCCCCATAGCCCAGATCATCGACCACGAAGATAAGGATATTGGGGCGCTTACCCGTTTTCTTGAACAGCGCCTCCAGCTTGGCTTGGGCCGCGCGCTGTTGGGCCGGAAGCATAAGGGCGGGCTCAAAATTTTCTTTCGTGCGCTCTGCCTTTAAAACCGGCGACACGCGCGACATTGACCCCAATGTTAAGCCCGCGGGCACCGACATTTGCTGCGCCACAGCTGCCGCTGCAACGCTCGCAGTTAGCCCAACACCCATAAGGACCCGCTTCATGACCTCTCTCCTGCGCACTTAATTGTTCGTTTGATTATGTTTCGCTGATTGCGTAGCTTTTTTCAAATGATTCTACGCAAATATTGATGGGAGTGGCTATGCGCTGGACCGCGCTTTTATTTTCATTGGTTTCAGCCCCTCTCCTCGCGGCGGGCTTTCCTCTTTCGACAGACGATGTTCTTGTTCAGCAAGGCCGCCAGTTACTTGCGCGTGAACATCCAGATGTGATGCGCCATATGGGCCGCAATGATGGGTTTGGCGGCGCCAGCTCTGCCCAAATCGCGCGGGCCATGCTGTCCGACGCCCCTGCGCTCATTGCCGAGGCCCGCAGCAAGATGGTGATTGAGCCGCAAGGGCCGGGGATGTGGCTGATCCGCTTTCCTTATGTAAATGTCGCCGTCATCGAAACGCGCGATAGCCTTGTTCTGTTTGATAGCGGCTATGCGTCGATTGGCCATGTCCTCAAAGATGTGCTGCCGACGCTCAGCAAAAAGCCTCTGAAAACCATCATCCTATCGCACACGCATGTTGACCATAGCTATGGCGCGCGCGCGCTGGTGCAGCAAACGCCGCGCCCGACTGTCATTGCCAGTGCGGAAATGCTGGACGCTATTGAGACGGACCTGCGCTTGGGCGGGTCGATTGGCCGCTACAATAATCAGCCGCTTGCCCTGCAACCGACTGACAAATCGCACGTCGTTGTGCCCGATGTCACTTTTAAAGGCCGCAAGACCTTTCGAATTGGCGGGGAGGATTTTGTCCTGATCCACGCCCCCGGTGAGACGGAAGACCAGATTTGGATGTGGATTCCCGGCCGTAAAACAATTGTGACGGCAGATTATGTCCAAGGCTTTTTGCCCAATGCGGGCAATGGCAAGCGGATGCAGCGTTATGTGGAAGATTGGAGCGCCGCGATGCGCGAAATGGCGGCGTTAAAGCCAGAACGGATGCTGCCCATGCATGGCGCCGCTGTGTCTGGCACGCCGCAGATCACGCAGATGCTGACCACCTATTCCGACGCGCTGGACCATATTGTTGACCAGACCATTGCACGCTTAAACGCAGGGGATCGCAAAGATGCCATTGCAGCGTCAATTGATTGGCCCGAACAATTCGCCAAAAACCCGCTGCTCGACCCACAATATAATCGGCCCGAAGATATTGCCCGCATGGTCATGAAGCGCTGGACCGGCTGGTGGGATGATGTGCCCTCGCATTTTGCAGCCATGCCTTTTGAGGCCGAAGCGCGCGAAGCCGTGGCGTTGGCGGGGGGTGTAGAGGCCATTGACGCGCGCGCGCGGGCTCTGCTGCCAGTCAACAGTAAATTGGCTGCCCGGTTGGCAGATTGGGCCTATTTTGCAGCACCCGACAACCCAAAGGCACTGCGCCTTGCCATTGATGTCTATCTGGCCCGACTGTCCGAGCCCGATATGCCCGTGCAAGAAGGGCTGATCTATTTCGACATGGCAGCACGCGCACGCGCGCGACTGGAAAAGCTGACGCCCCCCAAGTCCTAAGTTCTAAGCCCTAAGCCTTAAGCCTTAAGCCCTTAATCCTCGAACTGGGGCGCCCAGGCCACGCCGTTGATATGGGCGCCGCCATCGGCAAATAATGTGTTGCCCGTGATATAGCGGGCATCCTCACTCGCAAGGAACAGGGCGACCCCGCCAATATCCGCCTCTGGGTCGCCCAAGCGGCCCATGGGGTTGGCGGCATTAATCTGGTCAATCATGCCCGGCTGCATATCCGCCATGCGACGCGATGAGGCCGACCAGGCGGCAGGGCAAATGACATTGCAACAAATGCCATAGGGCGCCCATTCGCGCGCGGCGGTGCGCGTATAGGCACGCAAAGCCTCTTTACTGGCGTTGTAATCGGCACTGCCCATATGCGCGTTCACGCCATTGAGGGAGGCCATATTGATCACCCGGCCCCATCCTTGCGCCTTCATATGCGGGAAGGCCGCTTCCATCGCCCATTTGACGGCCCAGAGATTCATCGCGAGCGCGGTTTCAAAAATCGCATCGTCCTTACGCTCAATCCGGGCAATGCCTGATCCGCGATAGGCGTTGTTGACAAGAATATCGACAGGGCCAGCCGCCGCCATCATCGCAAGGACAGCCTCTTTCTGCATAATGTCGACCGCAATCGCTTTGGCCTTTTT
>RFZB01000121.1 GCA_009920915.1 Sphingomonadaceae bacterium
TTCGGCTGGGCGGTTAAATTCAAAATAGCTGGGGGCCAGCCGCAGCAAGTTGTTCACCACCGCAGAGCGCACATCGGCCACCACACGCTCACCCAACCAAGAGACGAAGTAAAAGCGGCTGGCCGTGGCCAACGCCATGACGGCGACAATGCCCAAAAGATATTCAAACCAGCGATCAATATTGCCGCCTGATTGTGCAAATCCGCGGTCAATGACCAACCGAAAGCCGTTGGGAATGGCCAGCGTGGCCCCAGCAGCGACGATCAACGAGACGAGCGCGCCTGTGATGACAAGCGGATAGCGCGCTGCAAAATCCCAAACCATGCGAAGATTGCCCAATGTGCGTGGGCGGGCGGACGGAGTTTCAGGTTGTGCCATGCTGGCGGGCCTAGCAGTCTGGGCCGGGCATCTCAATCCAGCCCGACACTTATTGTGCATTGCACAAAAGATGCAAATGGTCCAAAGGCGTTACGTTGGGGGAAGGCAAACTCTCTATGCTCTATAATGCCTATGAAATGCAGCGCGCCTGGCTTGCCAGTGCCAGCGCTTTGGCCGCCGCCGGGGCTGAATGGCTCGGCAATCCTGCAAATCCTTTTGGCTATTTGGGTGGCGGACCAATGTTTGCCGCCGCCTTAGATGTTTTTGCCCATGCTGCTGCCCCGCGCGGCAAGCCTGCTTTTGGTTTGGATCACACATGTGTGGATGGCCGCACGGTTCGCGTGACGGAAGAAATTGTGCATCGCAAACCCTTTGGTCAATTGAAGAAATTCGTGCGTGAAGGGGTTGAGGGCAGCCCCAAGCTGCTGATCGTTGCCCCCATGTCGGGCCATTATGCCACTTTGTTGCGCGGGACGGTGGAACGTATGCTGCCCGCCCATGAAGTCTATATAACGGATTGGCGCGATGCGCGGTCTGTGCCAATGTCTGAGGGTCGGTTCGACCTGGACGATTATATTGATTATGTGATTGATTTTTTGGACGTAATTGGCCCCGGCTCGCATGTGCTGGCGGTGTGCCAACCGTCAGTGCCGGTTTATGCGGCGATTGCGCTGATGTCGGCAGATAAGCACCCGGCCTTGCCCAAGACGTTGACCATGATGGGCGGCCCCGTGGACACGCGCCGTGCGCCAACGGCGGTCAACCAATTGGCGATGGAACGGCCCTTTGCCTGGTTTGAACATAATGTCATTGCGCGCGTGCCGCGGGGCTATCCCGGCGCTGGGCGTGAGGTGTACCCCGGCTTTTTGCAATTGTCTGGCTTTATGGCGATGAACCTTGGCAATCATTTGATGAGCCATTGGGAGATGTTCAAACATCTGGTCGAAGGCGATGATGAAAGCGCCGATGCCACAAAATCCTTTTATGATGAATATCGTGCAGTCTGCGATATGACGGCGGAATTCTATCTTCAGACAATTGATGAAGTCTTCCAGCGGCATCTGCTGCCCAAGGGGGAGTTTATGCACCGTGGCCGTTTGGTGGATCCATCCGCGATCACCAAAGTGGGTCTGCTGGCCATTGAAGGCGAACGTGATGATATTTCGGGCATTGGCCAGACCAAGGCTGCGCTCGACATTGCGACCAAGCTCCCTGCCAAATTGAAGCACTATTATGTTGCTGAAGGCGTTGGCCATTACGGCATTTTCAATGGCGGCAAATGGCGCACCAATATTGCGCCAGTGGTTGAAAACTGGATTGCCAGCCATAACGGCTAAGCAGCGGCCTTAGGGCTGATAGGCGCGGTGGACGAGCATGGCTGTCGCGCCAAGTGCCAATAGCCAGATACTCAGAATAGCAACTGCCCCAGCCCGGCTGACGGGACGATGGGCGGCGTTTAGCGCACGTGCCTTGTTGCGCGCGTACACATCTGCCGGCACCAGTTTTAGGAACAGCCATAATGCTGCAGGAATGAGCAACGCCTCATCCAATAGGCCCAATATTGGAATGAAATCTGGGATTAAGTCTATTGGCGAAAGCGCATAAGCGGCAATCGCCAGCCCGAACAATCGGACTGGCCATGGCACATCTTTGTCACGCGCGCAGAGCCACGCCGTGTGCGCTTCCACCTTCAGGCTTTGCGCAATGGCCTTTAGGCGCTGCACGCGTGCCTCAGATCGTCACATCATCCAGCGACAAAAGGCTGGCATTGCCGCCCGCGCTGGTTGTGTCCGTTGATGTCACGCGCTCTGCACAGAAGCGGTGGAGATAATTGGGGCCTCCGGCCTTGGGCCCCGTGCCTGATAGACCTTCTCCGCCAAATGGTTGGCTGCCAACAACGGCTCCAATCATTGATCGGTTGATGTAGAGATTGCCAACTTTTGCTGCGGCCTCCACCTCATCTGCTGTGCGCGCTATGCGGCTGTGCAGCCCCATCGTTAGGCCAAAGCCTTTGGCATTCACGGCCTTGAGTGTCGCCGTTAGCGTGCCGGACGACCATGTCGCGACATGAAGCAGCGGGCCAAACCATTCGGAGTTCAAGTCTGCAATATCTGCCAATTCGATGATCGTGGGCGGCACGAACTGGCCGTGTGCTGGCACATCAACACTGTGGAGCCAATGCGCCTTTTGACTGTCGCGATAGGCCATCAACTTGTCATAAGCCGCTTGGTCAATCACAGGGCCAATATCGGTTGCGGGGTCTGCCGGATCGCCGACAATCAGCGCCTCCATGGCGCCGCGCAGCATTTCTAACGTACGCTCGGCAATATCTTCTTGCAGCAGCAACAGCCGCAAGGCTGAACAGCGTTGGCCTGCCGAGCGGAAGGCAGAGATGACAACATCTTGCACCACTTGTTCGGGCAGGGCCGTTGAATCGACAATCATCGCATTAATTCCGCCCGTTTCCGCAATCAGCGGGATCAGCGGGCGGTTATCATCTTCCACCAGCGCGCGGGCGATGCGTTTGGCCGTGGCCGTTGAGCCGGTAAAGGCGACACCAGCAATGCGTGGATCGCTGATCAGCGCGGCGCCCACCTCTGGTCCGCCGGGTGCGAGGATAAGCGCATCTGCCGGGATGCCTGCCTGATGTGCCAACTCTACGGCAGCAGCTGCAATGCGCGGCGTTTGCGGGGCAGGCTTCGCAATCACGCTATTGCCCGTGACCAAGGCAGCGGCGACCTGACCCAAGAAGATTGCCAGTGGGAAGTTCCACGGTGCAATGCACACCCACGCCCCCCGGCCTTCGTAACGCAGGACATTGCGCTCCCCCGTTGGTCCGGGCAGTTCAACGGGCATTAAGCCCTGACGTGCTTGGTCAGCATAATAGCGGCAGAAATCGACTGCCTCACGCACCTCGCCCAAGGCATCGCCCAGCGTTTTGTGCGCTTCCTTCACCAGCAACGCCATCAAGGGCGTCCGCTCTGCCTCTATAAGATCTGCGAGCCGGTCCAACGCATCGGCGCGGGCAGCAAGCGGTGTGCCAGACCAGGCCGCAAAGCCTGAAAGGGCCAGATCTACGGCTTGAGCCGGCGCTGGCGGCGGGGCCGCTGGAACGGGCGTGGCGGCAATGTTTTGCGCCACATCAGCCAGAATGGCTTTGTCTTGCAAGTCAATGCCCATGCTGTTGCGCCGCGCGCCAAACAGATCAATGGGCAGGGGGATAGAGCTATGCCGTTGGCCGCCAACGGCACGAACTTTTTCGACTGGGTCGGCCAGCAATGTCTCATCACTGACATGCTCATCCGCCAATTGGTGAACAAAGCTGCTATTTGCCCCATTTTCCAATAGTCGGCGCACAAGGTAGGCCAGCAAGTCCCTATGCCCGCCCACGGGCGCGTAGATCCGGCAATGATAGCCTTCACGCTGGACCAAATCTTCATACAGCCCATCGCCCATGCCGTGCAGGCGCTGAAATTCAAAATCGCGCGTGTCGCCTGCCCATTCAAGGATCGAGGCGACAGACAAAGCATTATGCGTTGCAAAGGCCGGGTAAATATTCTTCGCGCGCAGCATATCGCGTGCGCAGGCGAGCCAACTGACATCGGTTGCGGCTTTGCGCGTGAAGAGCGGATACTCCTCCAGCCCCCATTCCTGCGTGCGTTTAATCTCGCTGTCCCAATAGGCGCCTTTCACCAAGCGCACAGCCATGCGGCGGCCTGTTTCCGCGCCCAAGGCATCGGCCCATTGGATAACCGCTGGCGCACGCTTGGAATAGGCTTGCACGGCCATGCCCAACCCATCCCAGCCGCGCAATGCGGGGTGGCGCGCGGCTTGCGCAATGATATCAAGGCTCATTTCGAGCCGTTCAGATTCTTCGGCATCTACTGTTAGCGCAATACCGCGCCGGGCGGCGGCCAAGCATAGAGTTTCAAGCAAATCGCCCAGCATGGGCACGCACCGGTCCCAATGCGCGACTTCATAGCGCGGGTGAAGTGCTGAGAGTTTTACCGAAACGCTATGGCCTTCGCCCGTTTGTTCAATCGCATCAAGATAGGACGCGAAATAGCGTTCCCCATCGGCAAAGGTGCGCGCCGCCTCGCCCAGCATATCAAAAGACGCCACAAAGCCCTTATGTTCAGGCTGCGCCATCCGGGCGCTGGCCTCTTCAATCGTGCGGCCCATGACAAAGATTTCGCCCATCATCCGCATCGCAGCGCCCACCGCTTGACGGACAAACGGCTCGCCCGCGCGCGCAATCAGGCGACGTAGCGTGCCCGCTTCTTCTTTATCACTCACCAGCGCCCGGCCAATAAAACCTCCAGCGCCAGTCACCAGCACTTTCATGCGCGGTGTCCCTGCATCACGCGCTGCACGACCTGCTGGTCAATCGCACCAAACGGTCCCTGCTGCCCATCCTCGTGCCTTGCCTGCATCCGGACCCTGTCGCCAAAAGCCATGTAAGGCGTTCTGGGTTCTCCCAGATCCAGCAGCTCAATGGCGCGGCGCTCCGCAATGCAGGACGAGCCCACTTGGCGGTAGTCCGGGTTGGACACGGTTCCGGATCCGATCACCGTTCCGGGCACCAGATCCCGGCTGTAGGCGGCGTGGGCCACCAGCTCATCAAAACCGAAAGCCATCGCCCCACCGTGCGCAGCCCCAAAGCGCTGACCGTTCCAGTCCACTTCCAGCCG
>RFZB01000122.1 GCA_009920915.1 Sphingomonadaceae bacterium
ACATGGACGTGTAGCGAATTTTGGCTGGGAACATCTCAACCAAGATGGCTGCGACTTGGCCATAGGTCATTGCCGACAAAGCGACCAATACCGCAACGGCAAGAATAATCAGCCCTGGCTGCCGCGAGGCTGGGTCTGATTTATCTGGATAACCAGCTGCCTCAAGTGCTGCGACATAGCCTTTTTCATCAAAGCCTTGAACACGTGCATCGCCCACTTGAAGAACCAAGGTATCGCCCTGCTGTTTGGCATAGCTAATGCCGCGCTTAGACAGGAAATTCAGCGCCTTGCCGCAATCACTGGTCTGTTTGCTGGCAAATACATTAAACTCACATTCGGGGGATACCAGCGTCACTGGGGACGACTTAGTCGCCTGCGCCAGTGCGGGGTTTGCCGCATCTGCCATCATATGGAAAAGCGGGAATGTCAGAACAATTGTCAGAGCATAGCCCAACAGCAAAATGCGCTTGCGCCCATAATGATCCGACAGCCAGCCTGCCGCCACATAGAGCGGGGCTGCCAGCAAAGCCCCAACCGCCATGTACGACAAGGCATCAATTTCCGGCACACGGGCGGTCCCCGTCAGGAAGTAGAGCGTGCCGAATTGCGAGGTGTAGTAAATAACGGTGAGCCCTGCGGCCACGCCGAACAAGGCCACCAAGATACGGCCCACATTGCCGGGATATTGGAAGCTTTCAACAAAGGGGTTGTGCGATGTCTTGCCCGCATCCTTCATAGCCTTGAACACCGGGCTCTCAGACAACATCATGCGGATATAGAGCGAAATGGCGAGCAGCAGCAGCGAGATAATGAAGGGCACACGCCAGCCCCAGCTTTCAAAATCTTCCACCGGCATGGACTTGCGCGTCAGCAAAACGACAAGAACCGCCAGCAGAAATCCGCCCGCCACCGAGGCTTGGATCCAGCTGGTATATTGGCCCCGCTTATTTTTGGGCGCGTGTTCCGCCACATAAATGGCTGCCCCGCCATATTCCCCACCAAGCGCGAGGCCCTGGAGGCAGCGCAGGACCAGCAGGCCAACAGCCGCCCAAATGCCAATGCTTTCAAATGTCGGCAAAAAGCCAATGGCGGCGGTTGCCCCACCCATTAGCGAAATGGTGATAAGAAAGGTGTATTTTCGGCCAATCTTGTCGCCCAGATAGCCAAAGACGATCGCCCCCAAGGGGCGCACACCAAAGCCCGCGCCAAAGACAGCAAGCGACGCTAATGTGGCGGCAGTTGGATTGTCAGACGGGAAGAAAAGGCGGCCAATCAGCGCGCCTAAAATGCCGTAAACAAAGAAATCATACCATTCAAAAACAGTGCCTAATGATGACGCTGTAATGACCAAGCGGTCACGCTTGGGATCAATGGTAGTGTCCTGTCCGGCCATAAAGCTCCCCCGGGATATGGTGTTTCCTCCGTCTTAGGGGGGAACCCACATCCCGGGCAAGCCCATATCCCGGCTGAGCGGGAGGAGCGTTTACCAGATATGCGCGCGATCTTCGGGCTTCAGATAGAATTTCTCACCCGGCTTCACGCCAAAGCTGCTGTACCACGCATCAATGTTGCGCACGACATAGGGGCGGAAATGCCCGGGCGTGTGCGGATCCGTGGTCAATTGCTGCAGCAAAACCGGCTCACGATATTTGTTGCGCCACACTTGGCCAAAGCCAAGGAAGAAGCGCTGATCCGGCATGTAACCGCCCAATTTCGTTGCCTTCTTTCCTTTGAGCGACATTTTATATGCATCATAGGCAATGGTGACGCCGGCCAAATCGGCAATGTTTTCACCCAATGTCAGCTCGCCATTGACCTTTTTGCCCGGCAGCGGCTCATAGCTGCCATATTGATCCACCACGCGCTTGGCGAGGGCATCAAACCGCGCAACATCTTCCTTCGTCCACCAATCAGACAAATTGCCGTTCATATCGAACTTGCGGCCCTGATCATCAAAATGGTGGCTGATTTCATGGCCAATCACCGCGCCAATGGCGCCATAATTTACGGCATCATCAGCCTTGGGATCAAAGAAAGGCGGCTGGAGAATGGCGGCGGGGAACACGATTTCGTTCATCAGCGGGTTGGCATAAGCATTCACCGTCTGCGGCGTCATGAACCATTCGCTGCGGTCAACAGGCTTGCCAATTTTGCCGAGCTGGCGCTGATATTCAAACTCAGTCGCCCGCATGACATTGCCCCACAGGTCCCCGCGCTCAACCTTGAGCGCAGAATAATCCCGCCATTTGCTGGGATAGCCAATTTTGGGCGTAAAGGCGGCCAGCTTGGCACGGGCCTTCACCTTGGTTTCCGGTGCCATCCAAGCGAGGTTCGCCAGACGTGCGTCCATTGCCTTGATCAAATTGCGGACCAGCTCATCGGCCTTGGCCTTGGCTTCCGGCGGAAAATAGCGGGCGACATAGATTTCACCCACGGCTTCGCCCATCGTGCCGTTCACCAGATCAACGCCGCGCTTCCAACGATCTTTCAGCTTAGGCGTGCCTGATAAGGTCTGCGCCCAGCCAAAATTCAGATCGACAAAAGCCTTGCTGAGCATCGGCGATGCTGCCTTCACCGTGTGGAAGCGCAGATAATCCTTCCAAACATCCATCGGCTCATTGGCCACTAGAGCTAGGGCAGCCTTAATCGCGCTGGGTTGCGTCACAATCACTTGCGGTTGGCCGGCCAGACCTGCTGTCTGCAGATAAGTGGACCAACCCAGCCCGGCATAGTCCTTGTCCAGCGCAGCGGTGGCAACCGGGTTGTAAAGCTTATCAATTTGGCGTGATTCCGCCGAGGTCCAATGGCCCTTGGCGATTTTTTCTTCGAGCGCGTAAATGGCCTCTGCGCGCGCTTCGGCATTGGCAAAGCCCGCCAGCTTCAGCGTTTCGGCGATATAGGTTTTATACTTGACGCGCGTTGCCTTGAACCGATCATTATCAACCAGATAATAATCGCGATTGGGCATGCCGAGGCCGCCTTGGCCAACATAAACGCCGTATTTGCTATTGTCCTTGAGGTCGAGCTCAACGCCAATTTCAACGGGGCTGCCAAGGCCCAGCTTTACATTTTCAGCCAATGCACGGGCCAGATCATCACGGCTTGTCAGGCCATCAATCTTGGCAAGCATGGGCTTAACCGGATCCATGCCACGGGCTTCAATCGCCGCTTCGTCCATGAAGCTGGCGTAAAAATCACCCACCTTCTGGGCCACAGTGCCGGCTGGCGCGTTTTGCTTGGCCGAATCTTCAATGATGGCGCGAGTCCGCTGGTCCGACAGATCCCGCAGCACCGCAAAGCCACCCCAGCTGGATCGATCAGCCGGAATTTCGGTCTTGGCATCCCATTGGCCATTCACGAATTTGTAGAAATCATCGCCTGGCTTAACCGAGAGGTCCATGCCCTGAACATCGACGCCCCACTCACCAAGTTGTGGCTTAGGCGCTGCAGCAGCAGACTGCGCCAGCGCAGGATTGGCTAGCGCCACAGCCGAAACAGCGAGCGCCAAAGCGGCACTGCCGCCAAACAGAGACTTGCGTGTCAAAGAATATCTCCCAAGAATCGTTTACTGCTTGCACTAATAGGGGTTGGGCGCGGCCGCGCCTAGCACTTCAACGCCATTGATCGAACCGGAATGGTTGATCGTCGAACGCTTTACCCCTGCATCCAATGGATCAAACCATCGGCACCCCGCAGCGTCCGGCCTTGGGCCCCAACGGGTTCAGCCGCACCATTGGTGAGAAAGGCAATCATCTGCGCATCTTCAGCGGGCACGCGGGCCAGGACGCGCGCGCCATTGGCGGTGCGTGCGATGATCGTTCCAAAGCGGACAGAAGCATCGCGATTGTAAAAGACGGTGTAGCTTTCAATTGTGGCCGGGCCTTCATAGTCCTCATCTGTTTCAGGCACCGAGCCGCGCATCACATCAGCCTTGGCATTCACATCAAAATCATGCGGGAATTGAGCCTGTGGCAGCGCAGCCGCCGAGAGAATAATTCCATGAAAATGTGTGGCATAGCCGCCATTGGCAAAGAGCAAGGCTGTGCCGCGCTTCGCGCGCAGCTGATCGACCATCGCGGCAATGGCATGGCTCATATAATTGCCAATGGGTCCGCCACCAAAGGTCAGGCCGCCAAAGGCCGTAATTGGCTTATCAACCGGCCAACCCAGAATGCGCCGTGCCATTTTCGGGATGCAGGGAAAGCAGGAATAAAGTTCGACATGGTCAATCTGATCGACCGTCACGTGATTGCGCTTGAGCGTTTCTTCAATCGTGACCACCATGCCCGCCGGCTGCACATATTGATCGCGCTTTAGCATATTGTGCGTTTCATGCGCGGCAGCGCCCATGCCGACATGAATGATCCGATCTTCGGCCGCACCCGCCGCACGCGCCAAAGCAAGTGAGGTCACGATAAAACCAGCGCCTTGATTAACGCTGCTATTGGCAACCATCCGCTTTTGATAGGGAAAGGCAATGGGCCGATTATCCGCATCGGCACTGGTGATCTGATCCGCCGTTAAAGCATTCCGAATCCACGCCGCCTCATTTCCCGCCGCGACAGCCGACATTCCTGCCCAAATTTGCCCGGACTCAGCTTGCGCCTCAGCCAGGCTTTGCCCCCATGCAGCGCGCGTCGCATTTTCATACAGCGGGTAAAGATCGGTCGGTGCGACCAAACCATGCTGATGCATAACAGATTTTGCCCCGCCAGAGGCAACGTCACGCAAGGCGTCCTTCTTTTCTCCGGTGGCTTGGCGTGCCCGTTCCGCGGCTGTCCGCAAAGCCTCTGCGCCGACAATCGCGGCGACACCAATCTCACCTGCGCCAATCCGGTTGGCCGCCTCGTTCAGCAATTGCACCGGGCTTTCGCCCGTTGGATAGGGTGTTTGTTCAACAAATTTGGGCGCAAAGCCGAAATGTGTGGCCAAATGCGCGGCGCAATCCCCCAATTTGGGGAAGCTGATTTGGTTCACCACC
>RFZB01000123.1 GCA_009920915.1 Sphingomonadaceae bacterium
TGTGTTTTCCGCCGGGTCGGAAACTTCGACCACCCCTTGATTTGAGGAATGGATCAGTTGCTTAACAATCGTCAGTCGAACCGCCGACGTGGCCGTGGCCGTGGGTCTCCAGGGAATGGCGGGCGCCAAGATAATGGCAGCCGGATTGATAACCGTGCCCGTGGCAATGCACCCCAGCTTCTGGAAAAGTACAAGAATTTGGCGCGCGAAGCGCAGCTGCAAGGTGACCGCGTTCTGACAGAATATTATCTTCAGTTCGCGGACCATTATTTCCGGATTGTTGCCGAAAACCGCGCGCGCTTTGAAGAAAATCGCCAGCCCCGCCGTGATGAATGGCAAGCAGATGACGGTTTTGACGGGGACTTGGCTGACGAGGGCCAGGCTGACGCCAGCAGCTCAGGCGAAGAAGAATCGCGTGAGCAGCGCGAACCGCGTCGGGATCGGCGGCCGCAGCGAGACCGCAGAGATCATCGTATGCCGCGCGAAGCCATGGACAATGGGCCGCAGGATGAGGCTACAACCATTGATGTTGCTATTTTGCCGCCCGCGCTTGGTGTTTCGGCAGACCCGATCCCTGATCTGGACGGAGAGCCAGCACCCGTGCGTCGCCGGGGCCGCCCGCGCCGGACCTCGGCTGACGAAGCAGAGGCTGAAGCTGCAGAGTAATCTGGCTGATGTACTGTAGAGATAGAAAACTGCCGGCGGTGACGCTGGCAGTTTTTTTATGTGCCAACGACGGCGGTAAATGCCGGGATTTTAGAACAAATGACAAGATGTCATATAAGTGTCATCAAAATGTTTCAGTTGCATGACGCATCAGTTGAAAGCCGATTAGGCTGGGATGGGAATTCTGAAATGCACATGTCAATGCTGACCAAATTTATTGCAAGCACCAGCCTAGCCATGGGCTTGGCCTTTCCGGCCTTCGCCCAGCAGGGCGAAGCGACACCGCCGGCTCAGGTGAGTGCGGCTCAAGTTGAAGCGCTCCAGAAACAGGTGCAAGCTTTGCAAGCGCAACTGGACTCTCTTAAGCAGCAACTGCCCAAGGCAGTGCCCAGTTGGCGGGGTGCGCCCCAAGTTTCGGACAGCGATGGTTGGTCATTCAAGCCGCGCGGTCGCCTGCATTATGACACAGGCTATATCGACGTGCCGGGCGAGTATGCGAATAACCGCAACCTGGGCTTTAACAGTCGCGTCCGCCGTGTGCGCTTAGGCGCAGAAGGCACAATGCCGGGCGGCTTTGGCTATAAGATCGAAGGCGATTTTGCGAACTCCAGCGTCGGGTTTGGTGACGCCCTGTTGAGCTGGCAGCCCAAGAGCAAGGACCTGCTGGTGCGCGTTGGCAATTTTGAGACCCTGAATGGGCTCGATCAGATTAGCAGTTCAAATAACATCACGTTCCTTGAGCGCGGCCAGATGAATGATGCCTTCCTCAACACGCGGCGCTTGGGCGCTGCGGTTGCGATGCTGGGTAAGGACGAGACCTATCGGGTTGAAGCTGGACTGTTTGCAGCGCACAGCATTGATAATTCCTTCGACAATGATGGCTGGATTGGGGCGACGCGTGCGGTTTATGCGCCTGTCATGGGCAAGGGCCGGTTGCATTTTGCGGTGAACTATCAGCACCGGCATTTTCAATCCAACAATGGCGGTGCTGCCAGCGCGTCTGTAAATGCGCCGTCCACAAACCAGTTGGCCCGCTATCGCGCGCGTCCCTTCTTGCAGACAACCGATGTCCGATTTGTCGACACGGGCAGTTTCGCGGCACATGGCGACGACATTATTGGCTTTGAATTCGCAGCCATTTATCCGAAACTCTATGTCGTGGGTGAAGGCCAATGGAACAATGTCCGCGCCTATCGGCCCGGCGAGATTGCAGCTGGGCTTGATGCCTTTCCTTCCGCAAGCCAAGTTACGCCTTCTACAAATCCATCCTTCTTTGGCGGTTATGCAGAAGTTGGCTATTTTCTGACTGGCGAGACGCGTGGGTATAAAGATAATGTCTGGGGCCGCACCAAGGTGCTGAATCCGCTGTCAAAAGGCGGATCAGGTGCGTGGCAAATCGCGGCGCGGTTTGACTATCTGGACTTGAATTCTGAGGCGCTGCAGGCAGCACGTCTCAACAATTTCAGCACGGGCGTTGCCAGCGCTGCACCAGACGCCGTTCGTCTGGCCCGTGGCGGTAAGCAGACGGGCGTCATTCTTGGGCTGAACTGGTATCCCATGGATTATGCCCGGATCATGCTGAACTATATTCACATTAATGTGGATGGCGGGCCTTTGGCTGCAGCAGTGAAGCCAATGAGCAGCCTGCCAGTCAACCAGCGGAGCTATACGACCAATGGCTTCGCTATCCGGACGCAGCTGGACTTTTAGGCAGAAAACATAAGGCCGTCAGCCTTTGACGGGCAGTTCGCGCGGTCGAAAATCATCATCAAGGGCCACAAAGGTGAACACGCCGGTGGTCACCTTGACATGTTCTTCGCCGCGCTTGCGCTCTGCAATCACGTCTAGCCGGATTGCAAGCGAGGTGCGGCCGCGCCTTTCCACTTTTGCGTAAATGGAAATCAGATCCCCCAAGAGGATGGGCGCGATGAACTGCATCGCTTCAATCGCAACTGTTGCGCAGCGGCCTTCGACAATGCGGCCAGCAGCAATGCCGCCCGCGCGATCCATCATCGCCAGCACCCAGCCGCCAAAAATATGGCCGTTCATGTTAATATCTGCTGGCTCAGGCAGAACCCTGAGGACCGGGCTCAAAATATCGTCGCTCATTCTTCTTCAGTCTCTAACGGGTCCCGGATCGATTCATCATGGCCTGAGCCAGAGGATAGAAACACGAGGCCCATCAAGGCCGACGCCAACAAGACCGAGGCAAAGACGCCCGCAGAGGTCGCAATCATCATATGGATTGGGATGTCCCCGATGAGTTTGCTTAGAAAAACCAAGCAGCCAATTGTCGCGCCAAGCGACGCCAGAATCATCCACGCCATTAATCGGCGATAACGCCGCCATGCAAAGGCTGCATAATTAGGGTCATCAAGCGAAGATTTGGTCGGTTCCATGACTTTCATTTGGGCCGGAATCGTGGGACCATCAAGCCATGCGGTAAAAAAGACTCGATGAACCGCATCGGAGAGGAGGCCTTTTATGACGATAAGGGCAATCCTGCGGGGAAAATCGCAGGACATCATCTCGATTGCTGCGGATGTTTTTGTCGCAGACGCCGTCGCCTTGCTTGCAGAAAAGCGAATCGGGGCACTGCCCGTGATCGAAGGCGGCAGAGTTGTCGGGATATTCTCAGAGCGTGACGTCATTTACTGCCTTGCTAGTGGCGGCGCGGATGCAATTGGCCGGTCTGTGCGCGACGTGATGACAGCGCCGGCTGTGACGGTGGATCAGGATTTGCCAGTGCTCTCAGCTTTGTCGCTCATGACACGTCGCCGCATTCGTCATCTGCCTGTGGTTGAAGACGGGGCATTGATTGGGTTCGTGTCCATTGGGGATTTGGTGAAATACCGGATCGAACGCATTGAATCAGAGGCGTCGGCTTTGCGCGATTATATTCGCAGCTAAAGCTGGCGTTAAATGCCCGTGCGGTCGAACGCCGCCCTAAGAGCCGGGTCTGGGATCAGGGCACGGTGACTGGGGGCATGGTGGTTGGGGGTGGATGTTATCCGGCCTGTCGGGCGCCCTGCCGCATCTATGAGTCGTGCCCAAGACTCAAGGGCAACAATATCGGGCTCCGCCCTCATCGCTTGCACTTGCAGCGCTAATCTATGCGGGGCGGCAATGTCGTCCCCATACATCCGCGCGAGCAAATCGCTCTGCGCCGACTCAATCAGCAGGTTCAATGAAGCGACGACGCCACGATTCGGCTGGTGAATGATCCGCAGCCGATTGTCCTCAGCTGCATGGCGATGGAGGATAGTGGCGGTGCCGTCTGTCGAGCCATCATCGGGAATCAGAAACTCAAAATCGCTGAAGGTTTGATTGCGGATGCTGAATGTCGCTGATTCGACATGGTCCTGCGCGTTAAAAACACACATTATCACAGATATCGCGGGTCGTTGGGCGGGCCTTTTCGTCTCAGAAGGTGTTGCTTCGGCGGGCGCCAGATCCCCATAGACTTGTGATTCTTGGGCCCCAGACAAAACACACCTTCCACAAAATGCCGCGAACGTTGCGCTGCGGTGCCGCACAGGTCTTGGTCCTCTAGCGCGCAGGGGGATAAGAAAGGCTTACCGAAGCCGGGATTTCGCTGAGAAGTTCGGAAAATTCATCGTCTTGGGCCTGAACCGGACCACCAGGGACGAAAAGTGAGCGTTGAAAAAAAATTGAAATAAAATTGCACAAGGGTGTTGACGGGTCAGTGAGTCGGACGTAGATGAGCCCTCGTCGCGGCGATGACCGGTTCGGTTGTTCTGCCGCTTCCGCAACAGACTAGGCAACGGGGACCCCCCGCTCAAGTGGGGAGGGACAGGTTGTCGGGCCTTTTGCGCTCTTTGACATTGTAGGTTTAGATGAAGGGACATGTGGGCGGCGGCCCCGGGTCTGACAACTTCAAGGTGTCAGCAACTCGGGTAACCAAATTATGCCGTTCCATGGCTTCGGGGTTCGCCCCTTAGTCAAACATGTCCTATCACGTATCCATTACGTAATAAGATTTGTGCAGGAACGGCTCCTTGAAATGAGCGGTTCGCACGAGGGACTATTCCTCCTTCGAGCGGATCGGACATCAAACTTGAGAGTTTGATCCTGGCTCAGAACGAACGCTGGCGGCATGCCTAACACATGCAAGTCGAACGAGACCTTCGGGTCTAGTGGCGCACGGGTGCGTAACGCGTGGGAATCTGCCCTTGGGTTCGGAATAACTCAGAGAAATTTGAGCTAATACCGGATGATGACGAAAGTCCAAAGA
>RFZB01000124.1 GCA_009920915.1 Sphingomonadaceae bacterium
CGACGGCACAAACGGCCCTGATCGATTAAGTGGAACGTCTGGCGATGATGTGCTTCGCGGGCTGGCGGGGGATGACACCCTTTTAGGCGGTGAAGGCGATGACAGCCTTTATGGAGATGAGGGCAATGATGCTCTCTTCGGTGGCGCTGGGAATGACGCCCTTTTTGGTGGCATAGGCAATGACCAGCTCCAGGGGAGTTCGGGAAATGACCTCTTAGAGGGTGGCGATGGCAATGATCGCATCTTTGGCGAGGCGGGGGATGACAGGCTCTCGGGCGGAGCTGGAAATGACCTGTTGCAAGGTGGCGACGGCAATGACCGCCTCGATGGTGGCCCGGGTGCGGATCGGATGTTTGGTGAGGCGGGGGATGATAGCTATGTCGTCGATAACCTGCTGGACTTCGTCTATGATCCGCAAGGCAATAATACTGGCACCGTCACCGTTGATTATTACAAAAAGCCGTCTGGGGTCAGCTGGACATTAGCCGATGGTGTAAAGCCACTGCCGTATTGGCTTGACAGCCTGGTGGATGGCAATGGTGCCATGACGGATGCCGCTGATGCGCTAGCCGCGGGCGTCATAAGATATGCTTTCCCAACAACGCCTCTTTCTGCATGGAATGAGGACGACAAATCTGGTTTCGCCCCGTTTAACGAGGCGCAGCAGGCCTATGTGAAAGCAGCTTTGGCCTATATTGAAACCATCATCAATGTCCGCTTCCAGCTTGTGGCGGATGGCAGTCAGCCTGATGTTTTAAGTTTTGCCAATAATGCGCAAAAGGGCAGCGCGGGCTATGCCACGGGGTCGCTTGGGGGCAGCAAATGGGCGGTATTCCTAAACAATACAGGCAGCAGCGCTGCCGGGAATTTGGCCCCTAGAGACGGCCTGTATGCCGCACTCACCATTATTCATGAAATTGGTCATGCGCTGGGCTTGAAACACCCGCATAGCGAGACGGTAGAGGGGCTCGCGGCGGCAGACGGCCCCTTTCTCTCAGCTGCTGAGGATAGGACCGCCTATACGCAGTTAAGCTATAACTCGGCCTCGGCCGATTATGAGGGCAAATTCCGCGTGCTGGATATTGCGGCTCTGCAGTATCTTTATGGCCCGGCGAAGGTGGCAGGCACTGGCCCGCATCAGACAGGCGATAACAGCTATGTCCTGTCGACATCGACCTATAACTTCATTTGGGACGGCGGCGGCACGGATACGCTGGATGCCAACGCGGCGGGCAGCGCCCTAACGCTGAGCCTCGAGCCGGGGGTACGCAGCTATTTTGGCGCCGCACCAACTGAGCTGATTACAGCAGCCGGCCAAATAACGATCAATTTTGGCAGCCAAATTGAGAATGCATTGGGCACGTCATTTGACGATAGCCTCACTGGCAATGCCGCAGCCAATCTCCTGAACGGCAATCGCGGCAATGATCTGCTAAATGGCGGCGCTGGGGATGATGTGCTCATTGGTGGCGCGGGCAATGATCGCCTGATTGGCGGCGCCGGCATCGACACAGCAGTTTATACCAGCCTCTTTGCTGACGTCAGCTTTGCGCTAGACAAAGGCGTCTTAAAACTCACTACCAAAACCGAGGGAATTGATAGCCTTTCGGCAGTCGATCTGATCGCCTTTGCTGATCGCACTGTCTCTATGGCGGCTGTTTTTCAGGACCAATCACCATCCCAGTTTCGCTTGATTGCAGGCAATGGCTTTGTGGGCAGTATTGGCGGCTCTGGAAACCTTTTTGGCGCAAATGGCACACAAGATATTAGCCTTGTCGGGGCCGAGGGCTCGATCACGTTCGATCCGAGCTTTAATCTGGGAGGAGACATCATCCGCTTGCCCGATAGCGCCTCGGCCTGGACGATCCAGCGGTCTGGGTCGGCAGCCTTGCTGTTTAACGGCACATTAGCTGTTTCCATCCCGATCGGCACGCAAGGGTTAACCAATCAAAGCGATCTAAAAAATTATAAGTTTATCAAGGGTGATGCAAGAGATTCAGAATTAATCTTTGAATTACTAGATGGATGCGATCACCTTATTGCAGGCGCCGCAAAAATTGGAGGTAACGTTGCTGTCATTGGCACAAGTGGCGGAAAGGAAAGTGTAACAGGTCTTGGTGGTACGTTGAGCTTTGACCCCAGTTTTAATGCCGGAGGCGATAGCATCACTCTGCCCGGCAAAATGGGCAGCTATTCGGCAAAAGCGTCCGGCTCATCTATGCAGCTGAGCGCTGGATCCAGCAGCTATTTGGTGCCCGTGGGGACGACAGGGGCTACCTTGGTGTTCGATGATGCGTTTCGCACACTTGTTTATGCGGATGGCCAATACCGTATTGGCGGACAAGTGATTACGGCGGGGACTACAATCAATTTGATTGCGTAGTTTACGCACACCTTCCATCAAGATTTGAGTTCCAATTATAGTCTACAACAAGAACCTTTTTTATCGCCCTAAGGCGACTGTTCGCTGTTCTTCACATAGGAATGCGGCATGGCCAACGAATATCAAATAGGGCGCCCGGCACCACTGAGGCATTAATTACTATGTTAGAATGCGCCATGAAGGAAGCAGACAAGGAAGCACAAGCGAAAAGATAGCGTTAGCACGACGGCTAACGGCTTTTCTCAACTGGAAAAGCCATTTAAAGTTTAAGCTTTTGGTCCCTATATCCCGGCTATTAGGCAACATTAGAGTAATTAAACGCCAATCAATCGCTTTCACCGATCCCAACCATCTGTCACACGGTTAACGACAACAATCTTAACCAATGGCTTTTCCTGAAAGCGGGTAGGACGGACAGCTGCTACAACCATGCTACGTTAGCTCCACTTTTTCTGGCTCAAAACTTCATGCTCGCTGAAAGCGAGAAGCTTCGTCCGATATCATAGCTGTTCACATCAAGACGGTTGCTGCCAGATTTCTGGAATTCAATATGGCGTCGGCCCGTCAAGTTCCGCGCTTCAAATTTAAGTTCCAATTCTCCACCGAACAGGTTGACGCCTTCTCGCACAACAAAATCTAGGCGCAAGCCGGGCCTCTCTAGAACATCGGGCTGGGGCGGCGACCCAAATACGCCGCGGCTGATGACCCGGTCGCTCGCATAGGTGACCAGAATTGTCTGCTGCGACAAGCGATCCTGATTTTCCAAGCCCAGTTGCATATTGATAATATGGTCGGACTGACCCGTCATTTTCGCGCGATCTTTGAAATAGTCGGTCGCGGCCGTCGAAAAAGCACCATAGACCTGTGTCTTATCCCCTGCCTTCACGTGCAAACGCGATTTGGTGAAGGTATAGTTCGCAACGACCACCAATTTGCGCGGCGCAAAAAACCCACTCTCTGCCAGTGAAAAATCCTTCTGCGCGTCCAGCTCTGCGCCATAAAGTGTGGCGCGTGGCGCGTTGGCATAGGATGTGGTGAACGTCGAATTGATGAACGCTTCAATAGGATTATCAATGCGCTTATAGAAGCCGGCTACAGAGACTTTCTGTTGGGGTGCATAATACCATTCAAGCCGTGCTTCGCCGTTATAGAGCTGACTATCCGTCAGCAGCGGATTACCGCGATACTCACGATTGGTCTCAGGGTCATAATAAGGCTGATTGATCAGTTCGCGGAATTGCGGACGTGCAATGGTTTTGGACCCGCTGATCCGCGCCTGCAATCCAGCCTCAATTTCCCAAGTCACAGTTGCTGCTGGCAACCAATAGCTGCGATCAAGCAATGTGCCCACGGTCGACGCGCCGGGCGTGGCAAAGACAGCGATGGGATCAACGGTGAGCTTGGCCGTTTCATAGCGCATGCCAACGTCCATGCTCAGCGCATCACTCACGCGCCAATTCACTTTGCCATAGCCAGCTTTGTTGTCGAGTTGCGCAAGGAAGGCGGGGTTGCCTTCATCCGCCTCAATGATCTGGATGTTGAAATTGTTCACAATGCTGGGCCCAAGAAGATAATCAGGGCGGAACAGGGTGATTGCACTTGGCAAGCACGAAGAGGCCTTAGCCGGTACACCTTCGCAAATAGCTGGTGCCAAGAACTGGAATTGCCGACGCGAGCTGGTCCGCTGCGTATCAGAATAGGCAGCGCCCAAGGTGAGGTTGAGATCCGGGGTTGCCTTGTATGAAACGTCGCCACTGACCGACCAAAGATCTTCATTCAGGTCCGAGAAGGTGACGCTCGCATCACCGCCATTGCCGTTGTTCAGACGATTAACAAAATAAGTGCCCAGTGGGTCCGCTGAAGAATTGGTGCGCAGATACTCAAAGAACAGCTCGAAGGGAGCTTTACGCTTTGAATTTGCATAGCCCCCGCGCACATCAAGGCTGAGTTCGGGCGTCAGCTTGAACTCACCGACAAGCTGCGAGTTGACCAGTTGCCGTTCATACCAAGCAGTTGTCTGGCGCATACGATCCACTGTTGTCTGGTTCTGGCGACCGACTGACAAGCGCGCCTGCTTTGAGGTGTCGTGGATATAAAGATTTGTCCAGCGCAGCTTATTATCGCCGAACTCAAGGCCCGCACCAAACAAGCCGTTCATGACAACCCGATTTTCAGTATTGAGCCCCAGAAACTCAGATTCGATCGTTGATAGATCCACACTCAGCGACCGCTGCTGGGTCGGCTGACGCGTCTGCCATTTATTGCTATAGCCAAAAGATCCAATGATGCCGAAATTAGTATCGCCCAGATCCCAAGATGTAGCCCCCGCAACGGAAAGCGAGAAGTTTGCAGGCAAGTTATTCCAACGCTGCAGCAACGCGTTGCGACCTGTCACCAATTGGCTGGCGATTTTCTGGCTATTAACCTTGCCTGAGCTTAGGCGCTCACGGCTGTCGAAAAAGGCTTGGAGAGCCGGGGGAATATCACGATTGCCATTATCAAACCCTG
>RFZB01000125.1 GCA_009920915.1 Sphingomonadaceae bacterium
GCCGGAAACCCTACAAAGCTTCCTCACCAACCGGAATTTGGGAGCCCTTTCTGGCGCCGCCTTTAGCTTTGTCGGGGGCAGCGCTGCGCCCGCCAATACACTGGTCTTTGGCAACCGCTTTACGGATCGTGTGCGCCCAGCCAGCGACTTTTCATCAGAACTGAACCTGACCAAATCTCTGGCAACAGGCGCAGTTGACCATGCCCTGACATTAGGCGGCTTTTACGGCCGTGCCAGCGCCGGTGATTATAATGTGACCACCACATTCCTCGCTGAATTCAATAACCAGCCACGCCTGGTGAATTTGGTTGTCACCAACCCAACCACCAACGCGCAGACCGTTGTAACCCGCAATGGTCTTTTGAATGCGGGCGCAGGCTATGTGAACAATTGGCACAAGGCAGAGCGTTATGCCGCCTATGTTGCTGATCAGATGAAGATTGGTGAGCGCTTCAACTTTGATATTGGCCTACGCATTGAAAAATTGAACGGCGATATCAGCCGTGAGCGTACCTCCGTTGTGGTGACGGATGCCACTACGCCCAATTTGTCGACCGCGCTGCGCGATGTCATTTGGGGCAATGGTGGCTTCCTGACGGGCAAAGTCAGCACAAGCGAATGGGCCTTTGCAGCTGGCGGATTGTATAAGCTGACAGATGAGATCAGCCTTTACGCCAACGGTTCACGCGGCTTCTTCTTCCCTGAGCTGCGCTCTGCTGCATTCCGTCCGCTCGCCGCAGGCACGGCCGCGAATGCCAGTGCCTCACCGGGCAACCAAAGCTACACAGCGGAAATCATCAAACAGGCCGAAATCGGCTTGAAGATGGGCAATCCCAGCTTCTCATTCACACTGGCTGGTATTTACACCAAGCTCGACAATCGTCGTCAGGTGCTGTTCGTCAATGACGGTGCCGGTGGCTTTACTGAACGCGTGAATATGGTGGGTACGCGCTCTTATGGCGTGGAAGGAACTGTTGATGTCCGTTTGATGCAGAATCTGCGTTTTGCGGGCAACATCACGGTGCAGAATTCAGAATATACGGCTTTTGACACCACCCCGGCCAATATCGGCAAAAAGGTCGAGCGCCAGCCCTCGGTGCTCTACAATGCCGGTCTATACTATGATGATCGCACGTTCGATGTGTCGCTGTTCACCAATTACACGGGCGACAATTACACGGCCTCAAGCAACGCCATCCAGCTGCAAGGCTGGAACATCGCCAATTTTGATGCAGGCTATAAAATGGCCCTAGGCACTGGATCACTGCGTGTCAGCGTAAACGTGTTCAACCTGTTCAATTCCGATGCCGTAACCGAAGGCTCGCCGCGCCAAGACAATAACCAGGCGGCGAATGGCGCGTTCTTCGTTGGGCGTCCTGTGTTGCCCCGGCGTATTACGGGCCGTCTAACTTACAGCTTCTAAATGGCAAAGCCGCAGGGTCGTTGTGGCCCTGCGGCACTTTTTCTGTGACATTGGTGGCGCTGTGCCATCTCTCCACCGAGGCATGTGATGCAGGATATTCGCAAGAGGCTGACCGACTATTTCCTTGGCGGAATAGCAGCGGCGAGCCCAAGCCAGGTCTTGCCAAGTAAATTGCCAAAAATGCAGCCCAAGGGCCGCACGTTGATTTTAGGATGTGGCAAGGCCGCAGCCGAAATGGCCGCTGTGGCCCGCGCACATGTGTCTGGCCCCGTATCCGGCTGCGTTGTGACGCGTGAGGGACATAATGTTCCATCTCTCATCCCCGATATAGAGGTCATCGAGGCGCGCCACCCCGTGCCCGATGGGATGAGCCTGAAGGCCGCACAAAAGCTGATCGCTCTAGCCCAAAAAGCCGGGCCGGAAGATCGCGTTCTCTTCCTTATTTCCGGGGGCGGGTCCGCCTTGCTAGCAGCGCCTGCAGCAGGCGTCGATTTTGCCGAAAAACAGGCCATTGGAGACGCTCTGGTCCGCTCAGGCAGACCCATTGAGGAGATCAACCTCGTTCGCCGCCACCTGTCTGCCGTTAAAGGCGGGCGTTTGGCCGCCTTGGCAGGCGCACAGGGGGCCGAATTAATCACTTATGTGATTTCAGACGTGGCGTCAGAAGACCCCGCACTTGTGGCGTCCGGCCCCAGCATCGCCACCCCTTTTGCCCCCGATCAGGCACTCGACATTCTCAAACAATCGGGCTGGTCCGTCTCACCTGAGCTTGCCGCCGCGATTCATGCCAACGCGCCGCCGCAATTGGTGCCACATCCGGTGCATATCCTTGCCCGGAATGAAGATGCACTGAATGCCGTGTGCACACGCGCTGCAGCAGACGGATGGACGATTATTGATCTTGGCAAAGCGCTGACAGGCAATGCCGCTGACATCGGCCGGCTTCACGCAGAAATTGCCACTGATTATGCAAAGCGAGCAGGCCGTTTTCTGCTCGTGTCCGGGGGCGAGTTAACGGTAACGGGCGCCCGCAAGGGCGGCCGGGGCGGGCCGAATTTGGAATATCTGGCTGGGCTGATGACGCGCCTGGATGGCAGCGCCTCTATTCAGGCCCTTGCGGGGGACAGCGATGGCATTGATGGCACCGAAGACAATGCCGGTGGCTATTTTGACGTCGCGTGGGGCAATCCTGATGGCGCCCGTGCCGCGCTGGCTGAAAACCGAACATATGATTTTTTTGCAGCGCTTGATGGTCTGGTGATGACCGGCCCAACGCGCACCAATGTCAACGATATTCGCATGATTGCCGTGGAAGGACAGCGAGCATGACCGGGCTGAATGCGCGTGCGCAAGAGATTTTACGTCGAAATGATCGGGGGGGCTACACCGTCCCAACGCATGGCCTTTATCCCTATCAATGGAACTGGGATTCCGCCTTTGTTGCGCTTGGCTTTGCTGAATTTGATCGGGATCGCGCTTGGCGTGAGATTGAAACGCTTATCTCCGCGCAATGGGAGGATGGGATGATCCCCCATATTGTCTTCCATCAAGAAGATCCGGGCTATTTCCCAGGCCCCTCCGTGTGGGCAACAGGCAAAACGCCACCCACATCTGGCATCACCCAGCCGCCTGTTCTGGCCTCAATTGTCCGATCGCTTTGGGAGACCGAAGGTGCAGACCCCGCCTGCCCAAGGATGGCTGCCCTCTATGCCGCCTGTCTTCGCAGCCACCGCTGGTTCCACCAATATCGGGATCCTTTGGGCAATGGCTTGGTTATGGTCACGCACAATTGGGAAACGGGACGCGACAACTCAAGCGAATGGGATGACGCACTGGCGCGGGTCGATACCTCAGGCGTGGGGACGTATCAGCGACGCGACACGGGCCATGTTGATGCTGCCATGCGCCCCACCCAACAGGAATATGATCGCTATGTGGCGATCCTGCAATTTGGCCGCAACACAGGGTGGAACCATAGGGAAATTGCCGACAAGGGGCCCTTCCGCGTCTTGGATGTCGGCATGTCGATGGAGCTTTTGCGCGCCAATCGCGACTTGTTGGTCATGGCCCAGGCCTTGGGGGATCAACCCACCATTGCAGAATTGGAAGCCCGCATTGCCCTGTCTTATCAAGGTATGGACTGGCTGTGGAATGACGAGGTGGGCGCCTATTGCAGCCGGGATGTCACAACGGGCGAGAGCAGTGGCCTTGTGACCAATGCCAGCTTCTTAGCTTTTTATGCAGATGTTGGATCACCCGCCCAGGGTGCACGCCTGATCGAGGCGCTGGCGCGCATCCGCACATCTGCGCGCTATTTGCTCCCCAGCTTAGAAGCGGGCAGCCGGGATTATGATCATAAGCGCTATTGGCGCGGGCCGATTTGGCTGGTTGTCAGCTACATGGTTGCCCAAGGCTTGGTCGAACAGGGTCATTTGGACTGGGCGGAACAAATCCGCACAGACTCTGCCGCGCTTATTGAGACCTCCGGCTTTTATGAAAGTTTTAGCCCCGAAACGGGTCAAGGTTCTGGCGGGCCAGATTTTTCATGGACAGCGGCCATGTGGCTGGCCTGGTGTGGCAAGGGGCGCGCGGCATGACTCCCAAATTGACCAAGCCCCATCCTGCTTATTACCCGTGGCTGCTGGTTGGCCTGTTGTGGATGACGTCATTCCTGAACGCGGCAGACCGGTCCATCCTAAATTCGGTTAAGCCCCTGTTGCGGGAACATTTTGGCATTACCGATATTCAACTGGGGTTGATCGATACGACCTTTTTCTGGGTCTATGCCGTCTGTGCGTTTCTGTTCGGGCGGCTTGGCGACAGCGTCCGCCGCCGCAACATGATCATTTTTGGGTTGGTGTTCTGGAGCTTAGCAACAGGCATTATGCCGCTGGCGACGGGATTTGCCATGCTATGGGCGATGCGTGCCTTTGTGGCGGTTGGGGAATCCACTTATTATCCCACAGCCACAGCGCTCATTAGCGGGTGGCATAAGCCCCAAATGCGCAGCCGGGCATTATCCATTCACCAAACCGCCGTATTTGCCGGTGGCGGCATTGGGGGCTGGGTTGCCGGCGAACTGGCCGATGCCCATGGCTGGGCGGCGCCTTTTCTTGTCTTTGCGGTTCTTGGTTTTGTGGCAACGGCGCTTCTCTTTTATCTCTTGCGGGATGACGCGCCAGAAGATGTACGTCTGCCAAGCGCGTCCAAAGCTGAGCCGCTGCGCCTCATTCTCGCCAATCCCGCCGCGCTGATTTTATGCGGGGTGTTTTTCTTGGCGACGGCCGCGTCCTCCGCCGTGCTGAATTGGTGCAACACCTATGCCCATGATGTTTTAGGACTGAATTTGGCGGATAGCGCACTTGTGGGCCCTGTCATGATCACGACAGCTGGCTTTATTTCGGTTCTTGTTGGCGGGGTCTTGGCCGACCGCTTGGCAGCGAGGCACGTGCTGGGACGTTTCACG
>RFZB01000126.1 GCA_009920915.1 Sphingomonadaceae bacterium
GCCCGCTGGCCCGCGCCTGGGGCAGCGGCGGATGCGGCGGCGAGTGCTGAAATTGATTGGCTAATCCGCCTCGTCAGTGAAGTTCGCACCGCAAAGAACGAACTGGGCATTGCGCCGGGCGCACGCCTTAATGCCTTTGTCCGCGATGCTGGCCCTCTTACGGTTGAGCGCTTGGCAAACCAGCAGGCTGCGATTGCGCGCCTTGCAAGGCTGGATAGCGTCTCCACTGATGCAGCGCCCGCGGGCGGGGCTGTGCAGCTGGTTGTCGACGAAGCGACCTTTGTGCTGCCACTGGAAGGCGTGATTGATCTGGCGGCGGAACGCGCGCGCATCACCAAGGCTATTGAGGCTGTGTCGAAGGAAGCAGCCTCGCTTGCGGGACGGCTCAACAACCCGGCCTTTGTTGAAAAGGCCAAGCCCGAAGCCGTGGAAAAGGCGCGCGCTGACCATGCCGAAAAATCTGCCGAAGTTGAAAAGCTGACCGCAGCCTTGGCCCGGCTCGGCGCGTGAGTGATCGTCCCCGCCAGCGTGATTTGACTCAAGGTCCAGTTGCAAAGACCTTGTTTCTCTTCGCGCTGCCATCCTTGGGGGTGAACATCCTCCAATCGATGAATGGATCAATCAACGCGGTCTTTGTCGGCAAATTTTTGGGCGAAAAGGCGCTGGCGGCCACTGCCAATGCCAATATGACGCTGTTCCTGCTCTATTCCACAATGTTTGGCTTTGCGATGGCAACCACCATCATGATTGGCCAGGCCATGGGCCGGCGTGATCTTACCGATGTGCGCCGCACGTTGGGGGCCGCCATTGGCTTGTTCGGGCTGATGGGCGTGGTGTGCGCTGCCCTTGGCTGGGCCTTTGCGCCCAATGTTCTTCATTGGCTGGCCACGCCGGACGCTGCCTTTCCTTTTGCGCTAACCTATTTGCGCGTCATCTTTTTGGGGATGCCCTTTGCCTTTCTGGGCGTGCTCCTGACCTCTGCCATGCGGGGGGTGGGCGATGCCGTGACGCCGTTGTGGAATACCTTGCTGAATGTTGTGTTGGATGCCGGGTTGAACCCCGTGTTCATTCTGGGCCTTGGGCCTATTCCGGCCATGGGCATTGCAGGGTCGGCTTTTGCATCGGTGCTGGCAACATTTTTAAGCCTGCTGGTGCTTATCTGGCAGATTTACAGGCGGGATAGTGCCATTCGCCTCAAAGGCCCAGAATTGCGCTGGCTAAGGCCCGACATGAAGCATGTTGGCCCCATTTTGGCCAAAGGTATGCCTATGGGGCTGTCGATGATTGTGATGTCGCTCTCCGCCTTGGTGATGATTGGGCTTATCAATCGTGAGGGGGTCGATATGGCCGCTGCCTATGGTGTGATGAACCAATTGTGGAGCTATGCACAAATGCCCGCCATTGCCGTGGGCAGTGCGGTCAGCGCCATGGCGGCACAGAATATTGGCGCGGGCAATTGGTCGCGGCTTAACCGCGTGGCTTGGGCCGGCATTGGGATTAACGTCATCATGACGGTCAGCCTTTTAGGCCTCATAACACTGGCAATTTATCCGCTGGCCGGGCTGTTCCTGCCAACTGGCAGTCCAGCGATTGCGCTGGCGGCGCATATCAATTTCATGATTGGGTGGACCTTTGTGCTGATTGGGGTGTCGATGGTCGTGAGTTCAGTTGTCCGGGCCAATGGCGCGGTGATTGTGCCCTTCTTGATCCTTGTCCTTTCGGTGGTGGTCATGCGCTTTGGCGTGGGCTTTTGGCTTTATCCGCGCTGGGGCGCAGATGCGATTTGGGCGGCCTTTGGCGTGAGTGCACTCAGTTCAGCACTGCTGTCCATCGCATATTATCTTCATGGCGGCTGGCGCAAATCGCGCATGGTCGCCGCCTAAAGCTTCTTCTATAAGAGACGCATAGAAAGTCAGGTGATCCGATGACCAACGGCCTTCATCTTGCCACCCGTATGCGGCGCACGCGCGCTGCGGCGTGGAGCCGTGCCCTGCATGGCGAAACAGTGCTGACGCCAGCCGATTTGATCTGGCCGCTGTTCATCACGGCAGGCGATGCGGAAGAACCCATTGCAACTTTGCCGGGTGTCTCACGCTGGTCGATCAAGCAAATTGTCGACCGCGCGAAGGAAGCGCGTGATCTGGGCATTCCGTGCATCGCGCTCTTCCCCAACACGCCGCGCGATCTGCGCACGGATGATGGGCGCGAGGCGCTGAACCCGGATAATCTTATGTGCCGCGCCACGCGGGCGATTAAAGAGGCTGTGCCCGATATTGGCGTTCTCACGGATGTCGCGCTCGACCCTTATACGGCGCATGGCCATGATGGGCTGATTGATGACAAGGGCTATGTGCTGAACGACGCAACGGTTGAGGTTCTCGTCGGTCAATCGCTAAATCAGGCGCGGGCGGGCGCAGACATTATTGCGCCGTCCGATATGATGGATGGCCGCATTGGCGCGATCCGCGCGGCGTTGGAGGATGCGGCATTTCCCAATGTCCAGATCATGTCCTACGCCGCCAAATATGCCAGTGCCTTTTACGGCCCGTTCCGCGATGCTGTCGGGGCTGCCGGGCTGCTGCAAGGCGATAAAAAGACGTATCAGATGGATCCCGCCAATGCCGAAGAGGCATTGCGTGAAGTTGCGCTCGACCTAGAAGAGGGTGCAGACAGTGTGATGGTCAAGCCCGGCCTGCCTTATCTCGACATTATCTGTCGGGTAAAACAGGCCTTTGATGTGCCCGTCTTCGCGTATCAAGTGTCTGGCGAATATGCGATGATTGAAGCGGCGGTTGCTGCAGGCGCGGGGGATCGGGATAAGCTGGTTCTGGAAACATTGATGGCGTTCAAGCGGGCAGGCTGTTCGGGCGTTTTGACCTATCATGCGCTCCACGCTGCACGCCTCCTCAATGGCTGAGTTTCGCCTTGAGACGGATCGGCTGATCCTGCGTGCATGGCGCAGTGCGGACCGCATTGCCTTTCATGCCATCAACACAGACCCGCGCGTGATGCGATTTTTGGGGCCGCTGATGACGCTGGAGGATGTCGATGCGCTGATCGTGCGGATGCAAGAGATGCAGGACCAGCTTGGCCATTGCTTTTGGGCCGCTGAACGCAAGGAAGATGGGCGATTAATTGGCTGGTGCGGGCTTATCCGCGGCGCACAGGGCACGCCCATTGCCGGGCAAGTCGAAGTGGGCTGGCGCTTTGCCTTTGATATGTGGGGCCAAGGCTATGCGCATGAGGCGGCCTCTGCTGCAATTGACTGGGCCTTTCGCCACCTGTCGGATGAGAGCGTCTGGGCGATTACCGTTGAAAATAATGCGCGCAGCTGGGGGCTGATGGAGCGGCTTGGCATGACCCGCCATCCTGAGCTTAGCTTTGATCATCCCAATGTGCCGGCAGATAGCCCCTTGCGGCCGCATATTGCCTATAGTGTGGATCGCGCCATTTGGTCAGCCGCGCACCCGGCATAGAGTTGGTTGATCCCGCGTCCGGCTTGCGTCATGACAGCGCCATGCAAGACGTTTCGATCATTAGCCTGAACGGCCACACACCGCGCATTGACCCATCGGCCTATATTGCCCCTGGCTGCCGCATCATTGGCGATGTCGACATCGGTCCAGAGGCGAGCATCTGGTACAACTGTGTATTGCGTGGCGATGTGAACGCCATTCGCATCGGGGCCCGGTCCAATGTGCAGGATGGCACCGTCATCCATTGCGACTCGGATAAAGGCGGCATGAAGGGCACGCCGACAATTATCGAAGAAGGCGCTCTGATCGGGCATATGGCGATGCTCCATGGCTGCACCATTGGCCGCAATGCCTTAGTCGGCTTAGGCTCAATTGTGATGGATGGCTGTGTGCTCGAAGACAATTCGATGTTGGCCGCAGGCGCGATGCTGACGCCCGGCAAGCGGATTGAAAGCTTTCAAATGTGGGGTGGCCGCCCGGCGCGGCTGATGCGTCAACTGGAAGAAAGCTGGGCGGTGATGAACCAGATGGCCGTCGCCCATTATGTGCATAATGGGCAGCTGCATAAGGCTGCTATTGGCGGGTGAGCCGACTGGCGACTGACTGGATCGCCACCTCCTGCCGGGCATCGAGCGCTTCTACATCCCTTATGGCCTGCTGCACGCCGGCCAAATCGGGGCTTGTTGGGCTTTCCAGCATCACCTGACGCAAGGTCGCGTCTAAATCGGCCAGCGCGGTTTTGACGGGTTCACGCGCGCGTTCGGCAGCAGAGAGTTCAATCTCTGCGGCAATCCAGCTTTCGCTCTGTGCTGGCCCGGCTGTGGCTGCCAATTTTTGTGCTTGGGCTAGCGCCGCTTCAAAACGTGGTTGCGCGTCCAACGCGGCTTGACGCACTGTCGCAATGGCTGTGAGGCGCGCAGGATCAGATGCCGGGGCCTGTTCAGCCGGGCGTTGCGGCGCGCCCAGCAAATCTGCCGCCTTTGCCTCAATTGGGCGATGGGCGAGCGAGGGGTACTCTCCTTTCGGCGCGCAGGCAGAGACAATCACGAACAAGGTCAAAGGCAGCAAGAATTTCATAGATTGCTTCTAGGCTTTGCATTTCCTTGTCGCAACGGGCTTGCACTTTTAGAAAAAGCCGACTAACCGCGCCTCTTCAATGCGCGCCCGTAGCTCAGCTGGATAGAGCATCAGACTACGAATCTGAGGGTCGGACGTTCGAATCGTTCCGGGCGCGCCATTTACGAACAAAACCACGAACATTGGCCGAGGGCATGTTTTGCGCGGCGAGTGCTGCTGCAAGCACTGGCTTTTCGCCAATGACCCG
>RFZB01000127.1 GCA_009920915.1 Sphingomonadaceae bacterium
AGTTCCTGCGCGTCCAGTTGGCGGACGCTGGTGCGCGTGACAGTGCCTTCCGACGCCTTGGCAATCAACAAGTGCGATGCACCTCGCGCGGCAACTTGCGGGCTGTGCGTCACGACCAGCAATTGCGTGCGGTCTGCCAGCCGGGCGAGCCTATCGCCAATGGCAGAGGCCACGGCACCGCCAACGCCCCGGTCAATTTCATCAAAGATCATTGTGCCAGCGGCACCTTCTTCTGCCAGCGCGACTTTAAGCGCGAGGATGAAGCGGGATAATTCCCCGCCTGAGGCAATCTTGATCAAAGGCGCAAAAGGCGCGCCGGGATTGGTGGAGACCAAAAATTCCACCCGGTCCATGCCCGCAGCACTCCATTGGGCAGGATCTTGCGGTTCGACCAGCGTTTGGAACCGTGCGGCATCCAGCTTCAAGGGGGCCAATTCAGCGGCAACCGCTGCATCCAATCGCGTGGCCGCCGCCTGACGCTGGGCGCTGAGGGCCTTGGCGGCCTCTTCATAGCGAGACCGGGCTTCCCTGACTTCAGCTTCCAGCTTCGCAAGGCCTTCGCCACCTGCTTGAATGGCTTCAAACTTTGCGGATAGCTCCTCCGTCAGAGCGGCCAAGTCATCGGGCTGAACCCGGTGTTTCCGGGCAAGTGCGCGCAGATCGAATAACCGAGCCTCATCTGCCTCCAGCGCTGCCGGATCGAAAGACAGGGCAAGCGCGGAATCCCGCAGACGGTCTTCCACCACATTGCCCTCAATTATCGCCCGATCAATGGCCGAAAGCGCCTCTGCCAAAGCAGGGTGATCGCCCGATATCCGGTCCAGAATGCGTGCCGCCTGCCGCAATTGAGACAGGCCACCATCCGCGCCTTCGACCAGCGCCGTAATCGCCTCTAATTCCCCTGCGATTTTTTCGCCGCGCTGCATCATCTGGCGACGTGCAGCAAGGTCTTCTTCTTCACCGGGTTGCGGGTCAAAAGCCTCTAATTCGCTCACTGCATGCGCAAGCCATTCGCGGTCGCGCTCCGCATCGGCCAACGCTTGGCGGGCCGTCTCAAAAGCTGCCTCGGCCGCCCGCCATGCGCCATGCGCTGCGCGAACCTGCGAAACATCTGCCCGTGCAAAACTGTCCAGCAAGTCCCGGTGACCACGCGGATTAATCAATCCGCGATCATCATGTTGGCCGTGAATTTCCACCAAATGCCCGCCCAATTCCCGCAGCAGCGCGGCTGAGACGGGCTGATCATTCACATAGGCCTTGCTGCCGCCATCTGCCTTCACTGTGCGGCGGACAATCAGCTCTTCGCCAAGGCCTATATCCAAATCATTGGCTTGCAGCAGCGAAATGGCGGCATCGGGCGCTGAAAAACTGGCTGTTACGCTGGCCTGCAAACAGCCTTGACGGACCAAGCCACTATCGGCCCGGTCCCCAAGCGCCAAACCAAGCGCATCCAGCAAAATGGATTTTCCAGCACCCGTCTCGCCGGTGAGCACGCCCAGACCGGCTTCAAAGTCGAGGTCAAGTGCCTCGATCAGCACGACATCGCGGATCGAGAGAGATGTCAGCATCAGCCGAGATCAGCCCTTAGGAGCGTGCTTCTGCATCAGCGCATAGGCGCGCTTATACCAATCGCTCTCCGGATAATTTTTGCCCAGCACAGCAGCTGATTTCTGGGCCTCTTGCGGCACGCCCATGGCCAAATAGCTTTCCGTTAAGCGCATCAGCGCTTCCGGCGTGTGGCTCGTTGTTTCATATTGATCAATCACCGTGCGGAAACGCAGTGTGCTGGCAAGCCATTGGCCACGGCGCTGATAAAAACGGCCAATTTCCATTTCTTTGCCCGCCAAATGGTCACGCAGCAAATCCATCTTCAGACGGGCGTCTGCCGCATAGCGCGATTGCGGGTAACGGCGCGTCAATTCTCCAAAGGCATCAACTGCCTGCTGGGTAATCTTTTGGTCCCGCGTCACATCTGAAATTTGCTCATAATAATTCAGAGCAATCAGATAATAGGCATAGGGCGCATCACGATTGCCCGGATGGATCGACAAAAAGCGCTGCGCTGAGCTGGTCGATTCGGTATAATCGCGCGCGAGATAATAGGAATAGGCACTCATCAACTGTGCCCGACGCGCCCAGACAGAATAGGGGTGCTGGCGCTCCACCTCATCAAATAATGCGGCGGCCAACTTATACTGCCCCCGGTCCAACCGCGATTTTGCGGCGTTATACAGGGTCGCAACATCCCGCGCGACGTAGGATGTGTCTGCTTTGCTCCGCGAGCGGTTGCCCGCGCAACCAGCAAGCGGAAGGGCAATCATCACGGCGGCGAGGACAGCTGCGGTCCGGAAGCGGGGGCTCGACATGGCTGCGTCTTAGCCCGCCCTGCTCCGTCCGCCAAGCGCTGAGATAGGCTTTCGGTAATGCTTTGTGAGTATCCATCTGCGCGATGGCCCCTCTTGCCCCTGCCCCATTGCGTGTGCTGACCCTGTCCAGCCTGTTTCCGAGCACGGCGAAGCCAGTTTTTGGCCTTTTTGTCGCCCGCCAGACGCAAGCCTTGGCAGCATTGCCGAACACCGAGGTGCAAGTTGTTGCGCCAATGGGGCTTCCGCCTTGGCCAATGTCTTTGGCACCACAATATCGCGCAATGAGCAAGCTCGCGCCTGTTGAGAGTTGGGCAGGGCTTAAAATCTGGCGGCCGTGTTTTCGTCATTGGCCAGGAAGCGATGGCCGCTTTGATGTCACTGCATTGGTCAAAATACTCACCCCGCTTTTGGAAAAGATACGGCAGGATTTTCCTTTTGACGTCATGGATGCCCAGTATTTTTTTCCTGATGGCCCGGCGGCACTGGCGCTCGGCAAGCATTTTGACGTGCCTGTTTCAATCAAGGCGCGGGGGGCAGATGTTCACTATTGGGGCCATCGCCCTGTGCCCGGCAGAGCCATTCGCAAGGCTGGACAGGCCGCCAATGGGCTTTTGGCCGTCTCTGCGGCGCTTAAGGCCGACATGGTCCAGCTTGGTTTACCCGAAGATCGCATTAGGGTGCATTATACGGGCGTTGATCTGACTCTCTTTCGCCCTCTAGACCGCGCTCAGGCAAAGGCTCATTTGGGGATATATGGGCCGTTCATTGCGTCGCTCGGCGCACTCATCCCGCGCAAGCAGCAGGCCCTTCTTTTAGAAGCACTTACCGCACTGCCTGACGCGCAACTTGCGTTCATTGGTGATGGGCCTGACCAAGCCCGCCTAAAGGCCCTCGCGCAGCAATTGGGCGTTTCTGGGCGTGTGATATGGACAGGCGCACTTCCCCCTGCCGATGTTGCTTTATGGCTTGCTGCGGCGGATGTAATGGCCCTGACCTCTGCCTCAGAAGGATTGGCCAATGCATGGGTCGAAGCCTTGGCCTGTGGTACGCCGATCCTCATCACGGACGTCGGTGGCGCGCGAGAGGTGCTAACAGATGACAAGGCTGGCCGAATTGTTCCTCAGGACGCAAAGGCCATTGCCGCTGCCATATCCAGCCTGATCTGCGATCCGCCATCCCAACAGCTATGCCGTTCTTACGCCGCGCGCTTCACCTGGGCCAATAATGCCCAGGCGTTGCGCGATCATCTGTCAGCGCTGGTCAGGAAATGACTCACCAATCCGCTCAGCACCGGATTTCGAGACATCGGTTTGCACAAAGCTGTCTGAGTTCACATTCAGCCAGATTAAGACCGGCGCTGAGATGTAGAAAGACGAGAATGTCCCAATCACAATCCCCAGCAACATCGATGCGGTGAAGCCAAAAATTGTATCTGGGCCAACCACCAGCAAAATACCCAGCGTTAGGATAAGCGACAGCGAGGTCGTAACGGTGCGCGAGAGGGTTTCATTGACCGACAGATTAAGTAGCGGCTCAATCTCCATCTTGCGGTATTTGCGCAGATTCTCGCGAATACGATCGTAGATGACGATCGTATCATTCAGCGAATAGCCGATAATTGTCAGAATGGCGGCGATCACGTTCAGATCAAACGTCAAACGCGTCAGCGCGAAAAAGCCAAAGGTCAGGACAACATCGTGAAACAGGGTGATGAGTGCGCCAACCCCAAATTGCCACTCAAAGCGGAACCAAATGAACAGCGAAATGCCAAGCATAGCCAGCGCCAAGGCAAAGCTGCCCGTACTGAACAGCTCACAGCCCACTTTCCCAGAAACTGAGTTCACAGCGCCTATATCAACACCTGGATAGGCTTGGGTGAGTTCTAAGCGGACTTTTGATGCGATCTTGTTCGATTGGTCAGCTGGACCATCCTTGCTGATGCCCGAACCCATGCATTTGCCGATGGGGTTCGTCGCCTCCCCTTCCAAGGGAATGCGGATGCTGACCACCCGGGGATCCGTCATTTGTTGCAGAACAACATCACCAACATCCATGGCCTCAAGCCGGCCGCGCAATTCGCCCATATCAACAGGCTTGGCAAAGGTGACGCGGATGGACTGGCCACCTACAAAGTCGATGCCCCAATTCAACCCGCGAACCGAAACCAGAACAACGGAAGAAATCAGAAGAATGATGGAGACAGCCAAGGCCCACCAGCGATAGCGCAGGAAGGAGATATTGGTGTTGTCAGGAACAAGTTTTACCGGGCGCATTGCACAAGCTTCCGTCACAAAGTCAGCGTCTTGGGCCGGTTCCGCTCAAGATATTGCGAAACCAGAAGACGCGTAAAGGTTACACCAGTGAAGACGGATGT
>RFZB01000128.1 GCA_009920915.1 Sphingomonadaceae bacterium
CGACTGAGCTAACGGCCCGACCTTGGATGCGCTCCCCTATGCGCCGGGGGCCTTGCGGTCAAGGCGCGCCTTTAGATGAGCTATGCAAAGATTCAAAATTGGGTGGCGCCACTGGGGTGCAATCTGCGCCAAAGGGGCAAGAACAAAGGCGCGTTTGGCCAGCTCTTTATGCGGAATGCACAGACGCGAACTGACAAAAGCGCCGTCTGACCATAGCAGAATATCAAGATCCAGCGGGCGGGCCCGCCAGGGCTGGCCGCCTGTTTTGCGGCCGAAATGCCGTTCCAATTGCTTTAAATGGTCAAGCAGCGCCTCAGGGCCCAAGTCTGTTTCAATCAGCGCCGCCCCATTGGCATAAAGGCGTTGTGAAGGCCCAATCGGCCGGGAGGTGAGGATGGGGCTGGCCCGCAGCACCTGGACTGGGCCAGCATCAAGCGCCGCCAGCGCTGCACGAAGCAACTGGGCCGGGGCACCATGATGCGGATGCCGCATATTTGAGCCCAAAGCGATGGCAAAGCTTGTGCGCATGGTCTGGCCCGCTTAAGCGCGTTCTGACATCATGACCAGTCCTTCCCTTTTGACCGCCGCCCTGCCCAGTCCTGTGGCTGATGTGGAACCCCCGCATAACTGCGCGCTGTGCCCCCGGTTGGTGCAGCATCGTGCGGCCTGTCAGGCAGAATTTCCGAATTTCTGGAATGCGCCGGTGCCCGCTTTTGGTGATCCTGAGGCATGGCTGGCCATTGTGGGCCTGGCACCCGGCAAGCATGGCGCCAACCGCACGGGGCGGCCGTTTACCGGCGATCCTTCTGGGGATATGCTTTTTGCGGCGCTGGGCACTGCGGGCTTGCTCGATTTTGTCCCGCCAGAGCCACCTCGCTATCTGCCCGGCAGTTTTCGTGACGATGGCGCCCAGTTAAAAGGGGTGATCATCCTGAATGCAGTCAAATGCCTGCCGCCCGAAAATAAGCCCACACCTGAAGAGATGCGAAACTGTCGTCCCTTTTTGGAACAGGCGTTGCACAGCCTGCCCAAGCTGACGACGATCATTGCGCTGGGCCAAATTGCGCATCAATCCACGGTGAAAGCCTGTGGCGAAAAACTGCCAAAAAGGCGCTTTGCCCATGGCGCTGTGCATCACTTGTTGGATGGCCGCCGCCTTATCGACAGTTATCACACATCACGCTATAACCAAAATACAGGCCGATTGACGCAATCAATGCTGGAAGAGATATTTGCACTTGCGATGATTTGACGGCATAGTCTTGCCGCCCCTGTGCAAAGGAGTGTTGCGTGATCCCATTTGTCTTTCCAGCCCTGATGCTGGCCGCCCCAAACCTTTCACCTGAAACGGTTGCTGTGCCTGTGATTGAACGGCCCATGGTGCGGCCGAGCGCGTCCGCCAGCCCGGCCGCTGCCACATCTGCAACGCCGCCTCGGACGGACGCCAGCCCAGCCCCAGCTTCCAAAGCCAAGCCTGTGGCCGTTGCACCGCCGCCCGCCCCTGCGCGCAAGCCCTGTGCGCTTGGCTGCCTAACGCCTGTCGAAGCCATTAGCTTTGCCGATAATGTGGCGCCCAAGGCAGGCATTGCGGGCGAATTTGACCTGACGGTGATGAGCGTGGGCGAACAACAAGGCCGCTATTATCTCAACTCCGAAGCTGATTACCGCGAGCGCAATTGCCTGACCATTGTGGTGGCGCCCAGTGTTGTCCAATCCATGATTGGCACGGCTGATTTGGCTGGCCTAGCTGCCCGCATGAAGGGCAAACGCATTGCCGTTCAAGGCATTGCGCGGCGCGTGCGCATTGACCTGACCGATAATGGCCAAGCAACAGGCAAATATTATTATCAGGTCCATGTTCTTGTCACAGACCCGCGGCAAATTGTGATGAATTAAATGTCCTGCGCGATGCGCCCGTAAAGCTGCGGCCGACGATCGCGGAAAAAGCCAAAGGTCGCGCGGTGTTTGCGCACGATGTCAAAATCAAACACGGCATCGAGCACGCCTTCAGTGCCATTGCCCATTTCGGCAACAAAATCGCCGCGCTCATCGGCAATGAAGCTGTGGCCATAAAAGCTCATATCGCCTTCCACGCCCACCCGATTGGCAGCCACCACGGGCACCACATTGGACACAGCATGGCCAATCATCGCACGCCGCCACAGGCGTGACGTGTCCAGATCCTCGGCCTCAGGCTCGTCCCCAATGGCGGTGGGGAAAAACAGAATATCGGCCCCCATCAACATCATCGCGCGGGCGGTTTCGGGATACCATTGGTCCCAGCAAATCCCGATGCCGACTGTGCCATAGCGCGTCGGCCAAACGCGAAAGCCGGTATTGCCAGGGCGGAAATAAAATTTCTCATTATAGCCCGGGCCATCGGGAATATGGCTCTTGCGATAGACGCCCATCACCTCGCCCTGATCATCAATCATGGCGAGGCTGTTGTAATAATGCTGGCCATCGCGCTCAAAAAAACTGGTGGGGATATAGACGCCTAAGTCTTTCGCCAGTTTTTGCATGGCCTTAACTGCTTTATGGCTCTCAACAGGGGCCGCGCGGCTGAAAAAGGCTTCATTCTGCACCTTGCAGAAATAATGACCTTCAAACAGTTCTGATGGCAAAATGACTTTCGCCCCGCGCTGAGCAGCGGCGCGCACGAGCGCCTCGACGCGGTCGATATTGGTGTCCATGTCGTCGGTGAACGACTGTTGAAGGGCGGCAACGTGCATCTGGGTCATAGCGCCCATATAAAGCCTTGATCAGCGAACCCTATCGAAAAATGCACTCATATCATCGCGTATGGGCGCTATACCGCGAAAAGGCCGGGCAAAGGCCATGATGATGCCGCTATGGCCGACACCCTCATAGATGAGCGTTGAGGCCTTGGCCCCAGCCCGGGTTTGCGCCGCGACCAGTGCCGTGCTGTTGCGTGGCTTGACGGTTGTATCTGCACTTCCCGTAAACAGCCGCATTGGCGCAACACCCGCGCGGGCAAAAGTGATCGGCTGGGTGGGCTTAGGGTCCGGCAAATGGCCAAAGGCCGCTTTTGAAGCCTCAGACGTAAAGGGCAGGAAATCATACGGCCCGGCAAGCCCTGCAAAGCTGCGAATGCCTGCGGCAGACCCGCCGGCTTTTGCCATCCAGTCAGGATCGAGCGTCAACAGCGCGGCAATATGTGCGCCTGCCGAATGGCCGGTGAGGTGAATACGTGCCGGGTTGCCGCCAAACTCCCCAATGTGCTTTTGCGTCCACGCCAAAGCTGCTGCACCATCTTCCACAAAGCCAGGGAAGCGCACGTCGGGCACGAGGCGATAATCAGGAATCACCACAATAAAGCCGCGTTCCGCCAGCGCCCGGCCGACAAAGCCATAAAAGTGCCGCGCGCCGCTATTCCAGCTGCCGCCATAATAGAAAACGACGACATCGCGCGGCTTGGCAGACTTGTCCGTAGGCGCCCAGATATCAAGCTTATGCCTGTCGCCTGTGCCATAGGCCACGCCCTCGGCAACTTGCTGCGTGGGGGATGTGAGCGACAGCAGCGCATCCACGCTGTTGAGCAGCCCCACTTGCGTCCAGCGGCTCGCAAAGCCGAGAGACACCCCGATAAGCGCCAGCGCGCCCAGCCCGATCCAGATCTTCCCCATTCCCCCTTGTGGCACGTGCTTGACGTTTACGACAAGTCCGCCGACCATGGCCCCAACGAAAGAGGGTGTCATGAGCTGGGAAAAAGAAGTTGAAGAGCTCAAACGGCGGCAAAAGCTGGCCGAAGCCATGGGTGGGCCAGACAAGCTGAAGCGCCAGAAAGACGGCGGCAAGCTGAATGTGCGCGAACGAATCGCGGCCCTTGTCGACAAAGGCTCATTCCGCGAGATCGGCAAATTGGGCGGCGTTGGCCAATATGATGCCAAGGGCAATCTGACAGGCTTTTTGCCCGCCAATATCCTGTTCGGCCGCGCGCGGATCGAAGGACGGCCGATTGTCGTTCAAGCCGATGACTTCACCGTGCGCGGGGGCGCCGCCGATGCGTCGCTGCACGGTAAGCTTATTCAATCTGAAAAGCTGGCGCACGAATATCGCCTGCCGCTGGTGCGCCTGATTGAAGGCACGGGCGGTGGCGGCTCAGTCAAGACGCTTGAAACCACGGGCTTTACCTATGTGCCCGAAGTGCCGGGCTGGGAGATCATGGTCGATAATCTCTCTACAGTGCCCGTCGTGGCGCTGGGCCTTGGCCCAGTTGCGGGGCTGGGTGCAGGCCAGGCCGCCTGCGCTGGTCAAGGCCTTGCGGGCTTTGGCCGAAGGGTCATGGCCCCAGACCTCGTGACCGGCCTGCATGAGATTGAAGGACATGGCCGATCCCATGATGCCCAAGCCCAATACGCCAATGCAGGGCAAGCCTTGTTCAGGGCTGGGGACTTTGTTCTTGGACTTGCTGGGTGTCTGACTCATGCGTGCCTCATCGGGGAAGGGATTCGACTTCGCGTTGCCAACGCTCCAGCAAACGCTTGCGCTCGCTGGATTTGCCGTACTTTTCAAAGTCATATTTGATGAGCCGCACCAACTCATTGTTGGGCACTCGCGGGTCCACTTTGAAGGTGCGGTTGGCAGGGGTTTGCAGGCTGTCGGCCTTGCCACCAAGTGCCTGGCCGGTGGGGCTCATCAGGAAGTCATAGTAGCGTCGTGCGGCCTCGGGGTTAGGTCCGCCCTGAA
>RFZB01000129.1 GCA_009920915.1 Sphingomonadaceae bacterium
GCCCAGACGGTTGCCGGACAATACATCAATGCAGGGCAAGTCTGTCTCGCTGGCACCCGGATTCTCGTCGAAAAGTCGATCGAGGCCGAGTTCCTTGAAAAGGTTCGCACCGCCGCCAGCCATATGACCGTTGGCGATCCGCGCGAGACGACCACCCGCGTCGGGCCGCTAATCCACCCGGAACACTTCGCCCGCGTCTCTGGCTTCGTCGAGCGCGCCAAGGCGGCTGGAGCCGAAGTTTTGTGGGGCGGGGCAAAGTCCGATGTCGGCGCGCTCTATTTCCAGCCGACGATGTTCGCCGGGGTAAGCTTGGGGGACGAAATCTCTCAGAAGGAAGTGTTTGGCCCAGTCCTGACCTGGCAGACCTTTGGCTCCGACGAAGAAGCAATCGCGATTGCCAATGGCACCGAATACGGCCTCGCCGGAACGCTGTTCTGCGGCAACGAGGACCGCGCCATGCGGTTGGCTTCGCAAGTGGTGGCAGGGACGCTGTGGGTAAACTGCTTCTTCGTGCGCGACCTATCGGCACCGTTCGGCGGTAGCCGGATTTCGGGCATCGGCCGCGAAGGCGGAACTCACAGTTTCGACTTTTATTGCGACATCAAGAACATCGCGGTCCGCAAGAGATCGTTCGCCAACAAAGGAGCCTAACATGAGCGACGTCACCGAATTGGGGTATGTGACTATTGGCGTTAGCAATCTGGCAGCTTGGGATGCCTTTGCCGAGCAGATTCTGGGTCTGGAAGTGGTTGCTGGTGACGATGCCCGGACACGCTATTTGCGGATGGACTACTGGCATCACCGGGTCAAGCTAATCGAAGACGGAACCGATGACTTGGCTGCCATGGGTCTGCGCGTCGCCGGTGTTCTGGAATTCCGGGCCATGGCCCAGCGGCTTGAAGCGGCAGGCGTTGCGATCCGGATAGGGTCGAAGGCAGAAGCTGAAGCGCACCGTGTGCTTGAGATCATGTTTCTCGAGGACCCCAACGGCGTTCCAATTGAGCTGTTCCATGGCCCCCTTGTCCAATACGACAAGCCCTTCCATCCCGGCCACAGGATGCATGCGGGCTTCAAGACAGCCGCCGGCGGCTTCGGTCACATGATGCTCAACCGACGTGTCGAGTTCGACGAGATCCATGCCTTCTACACTCTGCTCGGTCTGAAGGGCGGGGTCGAATACAAGATCCCGCTACCCATGATGCCGGATCCGGTCGAATTAATGTTCCTGCATTGCAACACGCGGCAGCATACGCTTGCGTTCGGACCTCCCGCGGAGAAGCGCATCAATCACTTGATGTTCGAACTGGAACGGATCGAGGACGTCGGGCTCGCCCACGATCTGGTCAAGCAGGCGGGCATCCCAGTGATAATTGAGCCGGGCAGCCATGCCAATGACCAGAATTACTCGTTCTACTTCAAGAACCCCTCGGGCTTCATGAACGAACTCGGCTGGGGGGGGCGTCAGCCCACCGGGCAATCGGAATACTACCAGCGCGATTCCTTCGGTCATGCGCCGGTAATGGAGAACATGCAGGGCTTCATGGTCCCGGCATGACTGGCATCGGATAATCAAGGAGAATAGTCATGTCGGTACTTGATGGACCGCGCGAGGAATGGCGTCGTATTCTGCTGGAAGGAACACCGCAATGGGTGCGCCCAGAGGAAGACCGGCTTCGGCTGGGCGATGGCCGCACTGTGGCCGAGGCTGATGCGGTCTACCTCCCGCCTTGTGATCCGACCAAGATCATCTGCATCCACCTCAATTACGATTCCCGCCGGGTCGAATTTCGCGCACCGGCGCTGGTCACACCGACTTATTTCCAGAAGCCGCTGACCACGCTTAACGCGCATCGCGGCATGCTGTCGCGCCCGGCCGATTGTCAGTACCTGAACTACGAAGGCGAAGTCGGTGTCATTGTTGGCAAGCCGATGCGAAACGTAGCTCCCGCTGATGTTTGGGATTACATTGCCGGCTTCGCTCCGGTCAACGATGTCGGCGCGCAGGATTTCCGTGATACCGATGCCGGATCGATGCTGCGCGTAAAGGGCATGGACGGGTTCTGTCCGATCGGTCCGGGGATCGTCCGCGGGGTCGACATCCGCCAGGAGATGGTGCGCACCTACATCAACGGCACGATCGTTCAGGAAGGGCCAATTGCGGACATGACCTTCGACATCCCCTATATCCTCGCCGATCTGTGCCGCCACATCACCCTGCTGCCGGGTGACCTCGTCCTTTCCGGTACGCCGGCCAACAGCAGGCCTATGAACATTGGCGATGTGGTTGAAGTCGAGGTAACCGGTGTCGGCCGCCTGACCAACACGGTTCAGGAGATTCCAGCGCCGGCACACAATGTTGGCCACGGCCCGACCGACAGTGAGGCTGTCGTTCGTGTCGCTCGAGGGGGCGATTGGTGGGCCGAACAAGATGCGCTCAATCGCGATCGACCTTGAGCGCTTGTGCAGGACTCAGAAAGGGAGAGGACGACTGTCATGACCACCGCGCAGGAACCCAACATCCTCGACGCCGAGCTCTTTCCTTCTGAGCAGGGGCCGCCGCACCACTTGTTTGACAGATGGCGCGAGAATGATCCTGTGCACTGGAACCCGTCTAATCCGGATTACCTCACGCGCATGCCTGAATCATCTGGGGTCAAATCGTTCTGGGTCTTGACCCGCTACAAGGACGTTCAGGACGTTTCGATGAATCAGGACCTTTTTAGTTCGCATGAGGCGGGCATCGTTGTTTGGCAGGTGGAAGGGGACGCGCTTGAACGGCAGCGGGCGAACTTCATGATGATGAAGCCGGCGGACCATAACGCTGTGAAAAAGGTCATCATGCCGCCGTTCATGCCGAAGGCTCTCGCAGCCATCGCGCCCGAGATTGATCGATTGGCGGCTGACATCGTGAAATCGGTTGCGGGCAAGGGGCAGTGCGAATTCGTCTTCGACGTGGCATCGCGCCTGCCTATTTATACGTTCTGCGAACTCATGGGCATCCCGGAACATCTGCGCGATCAGGTCGCCGACTACGGCAATGCCCTGGCCGATGTTGAAAGCCGAACCGAACATTCGCTCAACCCCATGATAGGGCTATTCGGCCTGGCGCAGGAGATTGCCGAGGAAAAGCGGCGCAATCCGGATGACCGTCTGCTAAGCGTGATGGTCAATGACACCACGCTCAATCTCGATCCGATGCAGATCAACCAGTTCGTGCTGGTGTTCGCTATGGCTGGGCATGAGACAACGCGGTCAACCGCTGCGCACTTTATTCATTTGATGCATCGGCACCCCGATCAGTACGCGTTGCTGCGCAGCGATTTTGATGCCCATATCGAAAACGCGATCGATGAGGTGCTGCGCTACACGTCGACCACCACCAATTTCACGCGGATGGCGATGGCCGATACGGAAATCGGTGGTTGCCCAATCCGTAAGGGCGACAACATTTACCTTTCTTATGCTGCTGCCAACCGCGATCCCATGGTGTTTGAAGACCCGCATCGCTTTGACATCACCCGCGCAAACGCCAAGCGCCACCTAGCCTTTGGCGTGGGACCCCATGTCTGTATTGGCGCCCGCCTCGCCAAGATGCAGCTGCGCGCGCTCCTGAAAGAGGTGGTCACACGGATTCCGGATATCCACCCCGTTGGTGAGCCCGAATGGCTCCGCTCAGTTTGGTTCAATGCAATCATTCGGATGCCGGTCGAGTTTACGCCTGAGCAAGTCAAGTGAATCTCATGGAGAGGTGCTGTCAGTCTAACCGCAACTTGTCTCCAACTCGCGGAGCTTTCGCAAGATGAGCGAAACTTCAGGCGGCGAGCGATTGCCACTCGGCCAGTGCTGCCGAGCGGCGTTCTTTGTAAGTCTGTCTGTCGGTGAGATGGCGTTCCTGATTGAAATGGTTGTAAAGCGAGGCATGGACTGACGCAAATTTCTGCAGTGACTTCATTTGCCTAAATCGCTGCATAGCTCGCTCCCGTCGTCGGAAGGGAAGGTGGCTGTTTTCAGCCCGATTGTTCATCCAACGGCCCATCTCACGACGATCCAAATTGCCGAGTTCGCGCATGGCAGCGTGGTAGGATCGCATACCATCGGTGACGATTGTCTCGGCTCTGCCATGGCGCTTCAAGGCTTTCTTCAGAAACGCCAAAGCAGCGGCTTTATACCGCTTTTTCGTGACGTAGCTCTCGATAACTTCACCTTCATGGTCGACGGCGCGCCAAAGGTAATGCTGCTCCCCGTTGATCTTCACGAACACCTCGTCGAGGTGCCAGCGCCAGTGACGGATCCCGCGCATCGCTTGCACCCGCTGGCGTCGGATATCGGCCGCAAACATCGGCCCGAACCGGTTCCACCAAAATCTCACGGTCTCATGGCAAATGTCGATCCCACGCTCGAATAGCAGATCCTCGACGTTCCGAAGGCTGAGCGGGAACCGCACATACATCATCACGACTAACCGGATGACCTCAGGTGACGAGTTGAAATAGCGGAACGGACTGGCTGGTTTTCTGGGGCGGGGCATGGCGAAGACTTAGCGCGGTGAGCTCTTTCGCCCAACTGTGTGTTTGCTCTGACAATGCCCTCGCTACCAATCACAGTAAGGTTGTCGTCCCATAACTTGCAATAATCACCATCTAGGAAGACTATTGGCTTTCTCACGCTGGACTACTAGCC
>RFZB01000130.1 GCA_009920915.1 Sphingomonadaceae bacterium
CGGGGATTGAGGGCATCAACGCCAAAACCGGCGGCTTGCACCATAGCGATTTGATCATTCTTGCTGGCCGTCCCGGCATGGGCAAAACCTCGCTTGCCACCAATATCGCGTTCAACGCCGCGCGGCGCTGGGCGCGTGATATGGAAGATGGCATTGCGCCTGAAAAATCGGTTGGCGCGCCCGTTGCCTTTTTCAGCCTCGAAATGTCGGCAGACCAGCTGGCAACACGTATCCTGTCGGAACAGTCAGAGATCAGCTCTGAAAATCTGCGTATGGGCAAAATCAGCCAGAGCGAGTTTCGCAATCTGGCCCGCGCGGCGGCGGAGTTGGAGTCGCTGCCGCTTTACATTGATGACACAGCCGGCCTGACGATTGCCGCGCTGCGCACCCGTGCGCGCCGGTTAAAGCGGCGGCATGACATTGGCCTCATCATCATTGACTATTTGCAGCTTCTCCAAGGCTCACGCAGCGGGGGCGGGGACAACCGCGTGCAGGAAATCTCTGAAATTTCCCGCGGCCTGAAAACGCTGGCGAAGGAACTCAACGTTCCCGTCATCGCCCTGTCACAGCTCAGCCGTGCGGTCGAACAGCGCGAGGATAAGCGCCCGCAACTGTCAGACTTGCGTGAATCAGGTTCGATCGAACAGGACGCGGATATCGTCCTCTTCGTCTATCGTGAGGAATATTATATTCAGGCGCGCGAACCCAAACGCCCGGCAGAAGGCGATGATGCCAAGATTTTTGACGATCACGCCAAATGGGCGATTGAAATGGAACGCGTGTTCGGCCTGTCCGAACTGATTGTCGCGAAACAACGCCATGGTGCGACGGGCAAAGTGAAAATGAAGTTCGACGCCCGCTTCACGCGCTTTAGCGACTATGTCGATGACAGCTACCTGCCAACGCAGATTGGCTGAACTGCTCGTTCCCCAATTTAGGTCTGCTCCAGTGTTTATCGTCACCCTGAACTTGTTTCAGGGTCCATGGTCGTGCCAGATGCCTGAGCTGGAAATCGGCCACCGCTCTGGATGCTGAACCAAGTTCTGCATGACGAGGTGGGGACGGCGCTGATCCATCCCCACCCAGTCTGATCAAGGGTTACTGCCCCGTGTCGGCCGCAACCCCACCGTGCTTCGCGAACCAGCCCAGAATATAAGTGGTTTTCGCAACCAGACGGCTGGGCCGATCAATCATGCCGTGGGAAGAGTCCGGTATGCGGACTTGCGCGGTCTCCACGCCGTTCAGCTTGAGCGCCGTATAATATTGCTCTGTCTCTGAAATTGGCGTGCGATAATCCTGCTCGCCCGTAATCAGCATCGTCGGCGTTTTCACATTGCCAACAAGGCTGAGCGGAGACCGCCGCCAATACTCAGCTTGCGCACCCGCTTCCCACGGATTTTTGCCAAACCAATAACGCCCGAAATAAGAGGGATTATCGGCGGTCAGGGCAAAGCTGGTCCAGTTGATGACGGGCTTTGCCACCACAGCCGCGCGGAAGCGGTTGGTGTTGCCAACGATCCACGCCGTCAGTACACCGCCGCCGCTGCCGCCCGTGACGAACAAGCGGGCCGGATCAACATAGCCCTTGGACAAAAGGCCATCGACGGCGGCCATCAAGTCTCCATAATCGCCGCCCGGATAGGCTTTGTCGATCATATTGGCGAACTTGTCGCCATAGCTCGTCGAGCCGCGCGGGTTGGAATACAGGACAACATAGCCCGCTGCGGCATAGGCCTGCATTTCGGCGGAAAAGCGTGCGCCATAATTGGTGTGCGGCCCGCCATGAATTTCGAGGATCATCGGATATTTTTTCGATGGATCAAAATTGGCCGGCTTCATAATCCAGCTTTGGCTCTTCACGCCATCAGCAGCCGTGGTCCAGATTTCTTCGACACGCGCCAAATCGCGAATGGCAGCCACATCATCGTTCAGGCGTGTCAATCGGCGCAGGTTAGTGCCTTTGATAACCGCCACATCGCCGGGGTGTGTGTCGCTTGTGACATTGGTGGCTACAGTGCCATCGCGGGCAATAGACATGCTGATGCCAGAATAAGGCCGGCCAATATCTTCCCCGCCCAAGCCAGAGGCAAGCACGCGGGTGCCGCCCTTTGGCGTAGTTGTGGCAATTTTGGTTGTGCCTTGCTGATCATAGGCGAAGTAGAGATTGCCGCGATTATCCCAGCCAAAATCCGTGACGCCCACATCCATGCTGGCGGTCAGCGCGCGGGCGTTGGAACCATCGCGGTTCATGACCCACAGGCTGAATTCCTGATTGCTGGTATAGCGATCAGTATAGCCCAAAAAGGCAATCATCTTGCCATCTGGGGAGATTTGCGGAGCAACGCTTGGGCCTTCGCGCTTGGTAAGCTGGATCAGCGCGCCAGTCTCTAGAGTGATTGAGAAAATCTGGTCGCGCTGGGGATGGCGATCTGGGTCATCCTTACGGTTGGCCGAAAAGACCAGGGTTTTGCTGTCATTGCTCCAATCAATCCGCCCACCATGGTCAAAGGCGCCGGTCGTCACCTGACGCGGCGTGCCGCCTTCAGCTGGCACGGTGAAGATGTGGTCATGCCCTTGGGCGGCATAGCCTGCCCCATCATTGCGGTAATTGAGCCTGTCGATGACCACAGGCTTGCCTGCCCAGCGTGCGCTCTGGGGCGTGGCGGGCATGGAGGCAAAGGGCTTTGCGTCTTCCGGTACAAACATTGCAAAGGCCAATTGGCGGCCGTCGGGCGACCAGCTGAGGCCCGCAGGCCCATTGGTCAAGTTGGTGACACGGGCCGTTGCGCCGCTATCCATCCAGCGGACATAGATTTGCGCGCTGCCTTCGGCGCTGCTGACATAGGCCAGCCCTTTACCGTCGGGCGACCAACGGGGGCTGGAAAAATTTGAGGCGCCAGACAGCAGGGGGCGATGTTCACCCGTTGCGACGTCCACAATCCAGATATTGGCGCGCGCGCGATCGGTCATGATGTCAAAGCTGCGGCGGACATAGGCAATTTTTTTGCCATCGGGCGAGATTTGCGGGTCTGCCGCATATTCCAGCGCGAACAAATCAATCGCCTTAAAACTGCGGCTTTGCGCGCTAGGCTCTGCGGCTTGGGCCAAAGTGATGGCGGGGCACAATGCTAGGGCAGCCACAGCGGTTAACATGCGGAATCGGGTCATCAAATCGCCTCCTATATTTGCGCTTGGCATAGCCGCCGTCCGTCGTCGGGGAAAGCCAAGGGAGACGGATAAAGTCGTTCTGGCAGCGATTATGCTGCTGCGCTGCACAATTTTGTTGCGTGCTCGGATCGGCGCAGTCATTCATGCGATATGACTGCTCATCGGACAATTCTTGAAGCCATCGCGACCAAGCACTGCCTGACCGCCAGCTATAACGGCACTGCCTTTGTGCTTGCGCCGCATATTCTCTATACGCGGATCGATCTGGTCTATTTGGATGCGGTGCCGATCACCAAAAATGGTGCGCCGCCCCGCGAAGTGAAAATGGCGACATTCAAGGTGGATGGTATGTCCGACATTCAACTGGCGGATGAAGTGTTTGACATCAGCCCGCTATATGAGCCGTGGCTAGACAAATATCGCGATAAGACGCTGTTTTCAGTCCCGGAATAAGCCGAAAACTTTTGCTAGGGCACAGCAAACGGCCCTCTGCATCGCAGTAATGCAAAGGGCCATTTGGTTTTATGCCGCAGCGGCAATGCGTTCTTTCAGTTCCTGATTGAGCATTTCAGCAATCAAGAATGCCAGTTCCAGCGATTGGCCCGCATTTAAGCGTGGGTCGCAATGCGTGTGGTAACGATCCGCCAGATTTTGCTCCGTCACATCAATGGCACCGCCCGTGCATTCGGTGACATTCTGGCCAGTCATTTCAATATGAATGCCGCCGCCATGCGTGCCTTCAGCCCGGTGGACGGCAAAGAAGCCACGCACTTCGGCCAAAATCCGTTCAAACGGACGCGTTTTATAGCCATTTTGCGCCTTGATGACATTGCCGTGCATCGGATCACACGACCAGACAACAGGGTGGCCCTCGGCCTTCACTGCGCGCACCAGCGCAGGCAGATGCGCCTCAATCTTATCATGGCCATAGCGGGTGATCAGCGTCATCCGCCCTGCCACGCGATTGGGGTTGAGCGTATCGAGCAGACGCAGCAGCGCGTCTGGCTCAAGGCTTGGCCCGCACTTCATGCCAATGGGGTTGCCGATGCCGCGCAGATATTCAACGTGCGCAGAGCCGACAAAGCGGGTGCGATCGCCAATCCATAGCATATGGGCAGATGTGTCATACCATTGGCCAGTGAGTGAGTCTTGCCGGGTGAGCGCCTGCTCATAGGGCAGCAACAGTGCCTCATGGCTGGTGTAGAAATTGGTGCCCTTCAACTGCGGGACCGTATCAGGATCAATGCCGCACGCCGCCATGAAATCCAGCGCTTCGCCAATGCGATCGGCAACGTCTTGGAAGCGTTTCGCCCAAGGCGAACGGCCCATAAAGTCATGCGTCCAAGCATTGACCTGATGAAGGTTGGCATAGCCACCCTGCGCAAAAGCGCGCAGCAGGTTCAGCGTTGCGGCAGACTGAGAATAGGCCCGCAGCATACGCTGGGGGTCAGG
>RFZB01000014.1 GCA_009920915.1 Sphingomonadaceae bacterium
GGTCATAGCGGACTGGGGGTACTGGCAAATGCCCCGCCATGGTTTCCAGCCTGAGCCAAAAGCGTGAGGCATTGCTTGGCCCACTGCCATCCCGGCGCGCGCGCGTCAGCAGCACGTGCGGGGCGCCCAATGCCCCTGCCAAATCATGCGCCGACAGGCCAATACGCCGTTCCAAACTGGGCAGGCTCAGCGCCCGCCGAACGGGGGGCGCAAGCCAAGGGTCTGGCGTGGGCAAGGCCGGCCAACTGCCTTCGTTCAGTCCAGCCAAAATCATCAAATCTGCCGATTGCAGCTTGGCTTCCAACAGACCCCAGATAAAGACCCGCGGATGGCCCCCACGCGCAGGTCGGCAGCTGATGCTATCCAGCAGATCCCGCAACAGCCGCGGCAGATCAACTGGGTTAAATGTGGCTGGGCCTTCGGGGGCAAAACGCTGAAGCCTGGCAAAAAGATCGGCTAAGCTTCGGCCCATTTCGCCTGCCCAAACAGCGTCCCCCGCCAGAGCCTCTAGCCCTTGGCGCAGCACATCCAGCAAATCGGCTAAACTGCCCCCTTTGGCAAAACCCGCCTCAACAGGCGCCAACAGCGGGACGACTGCCTGCCACCAGATAAGGGCCGTCTGGCGGCGGCGTGCGGTGCGCGCATCGCCTGTTTCCAAACAGCGCGTAATGCCTGCCAAACCAGCCGCCGGACGCGGGCCACGCAGCGCAAGGTCCAGCGCGCGGGCCCCATCCAGCCACGCCAGTCGCGCCTCTCCGGCTTGGACCAAGGGATGCTTTAGCAAGCCCAGTAAGGGCACCGGGGCAAAGCTCTCTGCCGCTGCCGTTGCAAGGTCCAGCAGCAGCATTCCCGGTGGCGTGGCAGATAATGGCCGGCCAGCGGAGTCATCCGCCTCAACACCCCAGCGTTTCAAATGGGCAGTCACGCGCCGGGCCAAGCCCCGATCCGGCGTGACCAGCGCAACAGTGCCGGGCCTATCCAGTGCTTCGCGAATGGCAAGGGCAATGGCCTGCGCCTCATCGGCCGGCGTCGCCACTTCCATTGCGTGGACACCCGAAAGCCGCTTTTCCGCGGCGGGAAGGCCAACCCATTTATCGGTAAAGCGCGCTGGAGCCAGGGCATTAGAAATGGCCCGTGATCGGTCCGGCGCAGCCGCCACATCGCTGCCATACCGCCATAGCTTCACCTCTGCCCGGCCCACGCCCATGCGATCAAGCAGTTGGAACAGATGGAATTGCGGGTGTGATTCAATTGCCCCTTGCCCATCCGCGCCGGCAATGGCGGCCCATTCTTCATCGGGCATATGCTGGTCCAACCCGGCAAGGACGACCTGCCCATTGGCAAGGCGCGCCACAGTGCGCAGCAGCCGCGCCACGGCACGCGCGCCCGTGCTGATACCCGCGGCCAAAACAAATCCGGGGGCGCCCTCTGCCGCCCAGCGTTCGGCCACACGCGTCAACAGCGCATTGCGCCGGGCCGCCAAATCCATCACGCCGCGCGTGCGGCATTCCTCAGGCCAGCGGGCCAGCACGCGGATCAACAGGTCAAACGCCGCTTCCCAATGGGCGGATAAGCCCTCCACCAGCTCAACGCTGCGCAAATCCGCGAGACTACGTTCTTCCACCAGCAATTGGTCCAGCACGCGGCCCAAATCCGCCGCCAGCCTCAGGGCTTGGGCGGCGTCTAGGGGGCTTTCCTGCTGCAACAGCCGGGCCAAGATCATCTGGCGCTGCAACGGCTCAATCGCTGGCGGCAATGGCGCCTCGCTTAACGGGTCAAGCGCAGGGCCCGTACGGTCATCCAGCTCTGGGTCGCCTATGGGCACCAGCCGGGGCATCAGCACGCCTTGGTCTGCCTTGCGCACAAAGGCGTCGCTGATTGCTTGGACAGCGCGGTTATTGGGCAGCAAGATAATGCCCCGGGCCAACGCCATTGGGTCGGACCCATGCTGCGCCAAAACGCCCGTCACCAAAGCATCAGCAAAGGCCCGGTGCGGCGGAATCGTGTAAACGGCGGGGTCGCGCCGTTCAGCCATGGGCGATCACGGCCTCGGTTGCGGGAATGGCGGCTGGCGTCCCAACATCAAACCACAGCCCTTGATGAACAAGGCCAAAGCAGCGCCCCTCGGCAATTGCGCGATCCCAAAAGAGGTTGGTGGAAAATGGCCCCTCAGGCGCATCTTTCAACACCCGCTTCGACAGCATCTGAATGCCCGTATAGACGAAGGGCGCAACTTTGCCGGGCTGGCGACGCGACAGCCGGCCCAGCCCATCCATATGAAAATCGCCTGCGCCATTATGGTTGTGCGCCCGCGCTTGCGGCACCAACAGCAACAGCGCGTCCATCGCGCCATCATCCCATCGGCTAGCCAAAAGGCGCAGCGTATTGACGGGGCCATCGACCCATAAATTATCGCTGTTCACGCACAAAAACGGGTCCGCATCAATTAAGGGCCGGGCGTGCATCAGGCCACCGCCGGTTTCCAGCAATTGGGCACGCTCATCCGAAATCACAATGTCCGGGCCTTGGGTGCGGCGGCGGACATGGGCTTCCAAGGCATCAGCCAGATAATGGACGTTGACCACCGCTTTTTCGACGCCGCCTTCGGCCAAGCGATCCAAACAATGGTCAAGCAAGGTCTTACCACCCACTTCCACCAGCGGCTTGGGCCGCGTGGCCGTTAAAGGGCGCATCCGCTTACCCAGGCCAGCCGCCATGACCATCGCAGTGCGTGGCGGGGCTGCATCAACATCTGCCGAAACAGCCAAAGGCTTGCGCGCCCTGTTCATGGCTGAAAGTCAATCCAATAGGCGGCCCGCTTTTCCACCGGCACATTGGCGTCGAACCAGTGGCGCACAGGCGCCATATTGGGCTGCGCCAAATTGCGTTCTAACAGGCCCCACATCCGCGGCTGAAAACTGGTATAATGCGGCTTGCCATCCCGCTTCCACAGCCGAACAAACACACCCAAAATGCGGGTATTGCGCTGCGCCCCAAGTGCCCAATACGCAGCCTCAAACGCTGCGCTTTGGCCGGTTTCGGCCATATAACGAGCCAATTCTGCCGCCTCGACCGATGGGCTGACATCGCGCCGGGCATCTTCCAACATCGAGACAAGATCATAAGCCGGGTGGCCGACCAGCGCGTCTTGGAAATCAAGCAAGCCAAAACGTGCCACGCCCGATTTTCCATCAAGCAGCATGATGTTTTCGGCATGATAGTCGCGCAATTCGGTTACAGTCTGGCCCTGCGCCTCAATTGGGGCCAGCGCCTCTTGCCACGCCGCGATAAAGCTCTGCTTATCAACATCAAGGCCAACGGCAGGACAGTACCAATCGGTAAACAGCCCAATTTCATCCAGCCATTGTGCCAGACCATGCGGCTTTAACCCGGCCGGCGGGGCATGACGGTGCAGCGCAATCAGAACGTCAACAACGCCCTGATAAATGCTGGGTTCCAGCGAAATGTCAGCATCCACTGTCTCACGCATCCGTACCGCGCCAAAATCTTCAATCAGCAGCAAGCCCTGATCCAAATCGCGCGCCAAAATCTGCGGGGCGGCAAGGCCAATGGACGTCAGATATTCTGCGACATGAATGAAAGGCCGTGGGTCTTCCTGCGGTGGCGGCGCATCCATCAACACTGCACTGCGCGCGCCATCAACAATGCGGAAATAGCGGCGGAATGAAGCATCACCAGCCAGCGGCAAAATCTGCGCGCCAGCCCAGCCGGCTTGTTCCAGAAAAGCCACAGCACCGGGCGGAGGAGTCATTTGAAGGGCCATCGTTCTTCCCAAGACGGGGACAGACGGGCTGTCAAGCGGCGTGGCCCATCTGCGGGCAGCGAGATGTGGAGACGCAACGTTTGCGGCCAAAGCCAAGCCAGACGTTCGGGCCATTCAATGACCAATGCCCCGTCATAAAGCGCTTCATCCAGCCCCAATTCCTCGGCATCCTCGGGGCTATCCAGCCGATACAGATCCACGTGCCAAATCGGCAAGCGCAGTTGCGGCGGAGAATAGGGAATGACAAGGGCAAAGCTGGGGCTTGGCGCATCTTCCTCCAGCCCCAATTCAGCCAAAATGCCGCGAGTCAGGCTGGTCTTGCCCGCACCCAAATCACCCGACAAGGCGACAACATCGCCCGCGCGCACCACAGCACCAAGGGCTTGGCCGGCATCATGCGTGGCCTGTGCGTCTGGCAAGATAAGTGTTTTCTCAATCATATGCGCGGCAACTCTATCTGCACCGCAGTGCCCAAGCCAAGCTCTGAAATCAAATTGAGTGTCCCGCCATGGCCTTCGACATATTGGCGGGCCAAAGGCAGGCCCAGCCCAAGCGCCCGGCCAGTGGCTTCTGCTGCCTGCGCGCCCACACGGCTAAACCGATCCAAAGCCCGGGCTTGATCACGCGCATCCATACCTGGGCCATTATCCGAAACAACAATCAATGCCTTGGCGTCAGTGCCGCTGCCATGGATGAGGACACGTCCCCCATCTGGCGTATACACAATGGCATTTTCTAACAGCTGATCAATGGCCTGCCGCAACCGCCGCACATCGCCGCGTATCGTGCCCAACGAAGCCTGTAGATCGACAACCAAATCCAGCTGCTTTGCCTCAATTTGAGGTTCAAATGCCTGTGCTGCTTCCGCCAAAAGTGCAGATAAATCCACAGGCTTGCGCTCCATAGGCAGGGCACCTGCATCACCTTGAGTTAAATCCAGCACATTATCAATCAACGTACCGAGACGATCCGTCGACTCCAAAATCGCAGCGATATAGTCCGCCGCTTGCGCAGGCAGTGCCCCGGCAAGACCGCCCTGGAGCATTTCGGCAAAGCCCTGAATAGAGGTCAGCGGCGTGCGCAATTCATAGCTCATATTGGCCACAAAGGCTGTTTTGACGCGGTCCGCCTCTTCCAAAGCAAGGGCGCGTTCGCGCAACATCTGTTCGACTTGGCGGCTGTCGGTCACATCCAGCATGGTAAAAAGCGCTGCCCCATCCGGCAGGGGGACGGCCGCAAAATCATATTGGCGGCCCGTGCGCAGTGCAAAGCGCCCTGTACGCTGTTTGCGGTCTTGCGTGGCAGAGCGGACCAATTCTCGCATCAGGCCTGCCCGGTCTGGCGTGGCCAGCTTGGGCGCTATGGCCTCAACCAGGGCATCCACGCGCGGGTGGCCCGATAGAAAATCTTCTTCAAAATCCCAAATATCAACAAAGCGGCGGTTCCACGTGCTTAACCGCCCACTGGCTTCAAAAACGCCAATGGCTTCAAACAAATTGTCCAGCGTGGCGCGGCGGACACGCAACAGCGTATCGCGTGCAATTGCCAATTGGGCCTGCTCAGTACGATCTTCAAAAATGGTCAGCAGACCGCCATCTGGCAAAGGCTGGGCCACACAGCGCAAATGGGCCCCGCCGGGCAGAACCCAGCTTTCCTCAATGGCGCCATCGGCTCTGGTAAACCAGTCGCGGCGCTCTGCCTTCCATGCCGGAAAATCCCGCATCTCCGGCACGCGTCGGGCCTCGCGCATCCGATCTAACAGCCGATCAAAATCGGGCCGCTCGGCCACCCATTCGGGCTTTAAGCCAAAAAGTTGCTGGAACGGGCGGTTGCAAAAAACCAGCCCATGGTCGGGCGCGAACTGGGCAACAGCGGCGGACAACCGATCCAGCGTATCGCGCTGCGCCTCGGCAAAGCGGCGAAAGGCGGCACGTGCCCGCTCGACATCTTCCACATCAATGGCATAGCCCGCAACGCCAGCCTCACCCAGCGGTACATCAACAATGCGGATGGTGCGTCGTTCGCCCGTCAATGTTGCTGGCACAATCCGCCATAGTGCTTGGCCGCTTTGCATTGCCTCAGCCGCTGCCTGCACGGGCGAGAGGCCCTGCGCATGATCTGACAATTCAAGGCCACGCCGCACCACTTCTTGCGCGCTTTCGGCCTCCACCGCCCGGACATAGGCAGAATTTACGCGCATCAGCCGCAAATCTGGACCACGGTGCCACATGGGGAATGGCGCTGCCTCTAACAAACCCGATATGGTCGCAAAATCGGCAGACAAATGGCTGACATCTGCGGTCAGGCGGGCAATCTCGGCACTGGTTTCGGTCGCATCAAAAAACCAGATCGTCACAGCCTTTGGCCCGGCAATTCGGCTGGAGGCTAAGGCGCCCTTTGCCAACAAGGTGCGATTGCCTTTTTGCGGGACAAAGCTGCGCGTAAAGCTGCGGGCTGTTTTGCGGGCCGCAGCAATGTCTTCTTCCAACGCGCTCAGGTCTTGAGCGGTCAGCCCGGCATCACTGGTCGATAAATCAGCCAGTTTTTCAGGCAGGCGCGCCAGCCCCAGCCACGACATAAGGCGGGGTTGGGCCTCTAATTTGCCATTTTGGCGGACCAGCAAGGGGCTGGCAGGTGCGCCATCCAAAAGAATGGCCAGTCGATCTGCTTGATCGCTGCTGCGGCCAACACGCCGTTGCAACCGCAAGCCCGTGGCCAGCGCCCATGCGCTTGCCGCAAGCCAAAGCGCCATGACGGATCCCGCCAAAAACGCGGCTGTGGTCGAGAGAGTTAACATCCCCTCAAATACGCAAAGAGGCCCGACATATGTCGGACCTCTTACGAACTTCAGCGACGGAAAGAAACCGTCCCTTAGTCTAAAACATGGTTAATAGCGGTAATGATCCGGCTTAAACGGCCCTTGGGGTGTGACCCCGATATAGGCCGCTTGCTTTGGCGACAATTTGGTCAGCTTAACGCCTAGTTTTTCAAGGTGAAGTGCAGCCACCTTTTCATCAAGATGCTTCGGCAGAACATAGACCTTATTCTCATAGTCGCCATTCTTGGTGAACAGCTCAATCTGCGCCAGCACCTGATTGGTGAAGGACGACGACATGACGAAAGAAGGGTGACCCGTGGCGCAGCCCAAATTCACCAGACGGCCCTTGGCGAGGATGATGATCTTCTTGCCATCGGGGAATTCAACCAAGTCTGTGCCCGGCTTAATTTCATCCCATTTATAGTTGGACAGTGCCGAAATTTGAATTTCGCTGTCGAAATGGCCGATGTTGCAGACAATCGACATCGGCTTCATCGCCTTCATATGCTCAGCCGTGATGACGTCTTCATTGCCCGTGGCCGTCACGAAAATATCGGCACGTTCCACGGCCTCTTCCATCGTGACGACTTCATAGCCTTCCATTGCGGCCTGCAGCGCGCAAATGGGGTCAATTTCCGTCACCAGCACGCGCGCACCACCCTGACGCAGCGAGGCGGCAGAGCCTTTGCCCACATCGCCAAAGCCCGCGACACAGGCAATCTTGCCTGCCAGCATCACGTCGGTTGCGCGGCGAATGGCGTCGACCAGCGATTCCTTACAGCCATAGAGGTTGTCGAATTTCGACTTGGTGACGCTGTCATTCACGTTGATGGCCGGGAAAGGCAGCTTGCCGTCCTTGGCAATCTGATACAGGCGGTGGACGCCCGTCGTCGTTTCTTCCGACACGCCCTTAATATGGGCGACTGACATGGTCAGATAGCCCGGCTTTTCCTTGATGAACGCCTTCAACGCGCGCTGAAATTCAACTTCTTCGGCATTACCGGGTTCGGGCAGGCTTTCCCCGGCCTCAAGGCGGGCACCCCAGAGCGCAAACATGGTGGCATCACCGCCATCGTCCAAAATCATGTTGGTGGTTTCATTGCCCCAATCAAAGATGCGGCCCACATAATCCCAATATTCGGCAAGGCTTTCGCCCTTCACGGCAAAAACCGGAATACCGCGGGCCGCAATGGCGGCCGCAGCATGGTCTTGCGTGGAATAAATGTTGCACGTCGCCCAGCGGACCTCTGCCCCCAGATCAACCAAGGTCTCAATCAGCACCGCCGTCTGGATCGTCATGTGGAGCGACCCGGTAATGCGGGCACCCTTTAAGGGCTTTGACGCGCCATATTCACTACGCAGTGCCATCAGGCCCGGCATTTCGGTTTCAGCAATTTCAATTTCCTTGCGACCAAAATCGGCAAGGCTCAGGTCGGCGACGACATAATCATGGGCCACGGGATATTTCTCCGGCAAAAATAGAATATCGCTGCCCTAGCGGTTCACACGCGCCATGGCAATCCAAATATAAAGCTTTCTTTATATCCTTATCTCTGCTGCGCCGTTAGGCAGTCCCGCTCGCCATCGACAACAGCCGCGGATCAATGCCGCTGGCATGAAAGGCGCGGGTCCAGCGCTCTTGAGCTGGGGTCTCAAATACAAGCCCATCCTCACAGGGGGCGACGTGCCAGCCATGCTGGTGCAGTTCATCATCCAGCTGGCCCGCGCCCCAACCGGCATAGCCAAGCGCGACAAGCCAGCGTGATGGTCCACGTCCGGCTGCAATGGCTTTCAAAACATCCTGCGTGCTGGTGAGCCCCCATTTATCGGCAACTTGCAGCGTGCCCTCCCCGCCCCAATCCAGCGCGTGCAGCACAAAGCCGCGGGTAGGCTCAACTGGGCCGCCAAAATGCACAGGAACATCTGGCGCCACGCCCGGATCAAGCCCCAATTGGTCCATGAGCTTGTGAAAGCCAATGCCCTCTAACTCATGGCCAATGCCAATCCCCAAGGCCCCTGCCTCATCATGCGCGCATAGAGCAATGACGGCATGGTCAAAGCGCGGATCCCCAATACCCGGCATGGCAAGCAGCAATTGTCCTGTTAGGAATGGTGCGGTGGTCATGCTTGGCCCCTATCCCATATCTGGCTGGGCTGAAATAACGGGCCATAAAACGACGCTGCGTCACGACGACCTGTGTGCGCTGCATATGCTGGCCAGCCAAGGGCTTCAGCCTGTTGGGCGGCAGTGCGCCACAGCCCAGTCTAGCTGTCGTCCACAGCCGTTGTCAGGCCAAGATCTGGGATGCCAATTGACCGGCGCCCGCCAAAATCTGTGCGCACCACAATCAGCCCATTTTTCTCCATATGCTCAATCAGGCGACGCACGCGTCCGGGGGATCGGGTGCCATAGGCTTGCGCAAACGCCGCATCGCTGGGGCAGGCGCCGCCAGAGTGTGCAGCCCGTGCAATCAACAAAAACGGGGCCAGCATATCATCTGGAACCCGCTGGGCGACGGCCATAATCTCAGCCCAACACGCGTCAACGGGGTCCATAATGCCGGCCAAAGCGGCCGCCAACCGGCGTTCAAATTCGGGCAAGCCCAAGGGCGCCCGAGGAAGCTTTTGCATCCGGCAACGTACTGTAAAATCCTGATACAGCGTGGCCTTTGGTTGAAAGGCGCAGTCTGCATCTGCCACCATATCAGCCAGCACGGCGCGGATGACCGCCTCAACATCCTCTGACTGTGCAGCGGGCTCTGCCTGTGTCGCAGCGGGGTGCTCTCCCTTTGTTGCCACAGGCCCGACAGGCGCATCGGCCAAGGCGGCCATCTGGTCCAACAAGGCGCTGCTGGGCGGTGGCGCGGGCGGTGATAGCGGCTGCGAGGTGCGCTCCTCTGCCTCAAAATCAAACAACTTGGCCTGCATACTGGCCCCATCGGCTGTGGGCAGGGGCAATAAGCTGTGCGTCCCCATGCGCGTACTGGTGCGAACAGAACCAATGCGAATAGACACTGGCCTGCGGCAAATGGCAGGACCAAGCGCCAAAAACTGGCCGCGATCCAAATCACGAATCATTTCGGCTTGTTTGCGCTCCATGCCCAGCAAATCTGCGGCGCGGGCCATATCAATATCCAGAAACGTTCGACCCATGAGGAAATTGGACGCCTCTGCCGCCACATTCTTGGCCAGCTTTGCCAGACGTTGCGTCGCAATAATGCCCGCCAAGCCACGCTTGCGGCCCCGGCACATCAGGTTGGTCATCGCGCCTAGGCTTAGACGCCGGGTTTCATCACTGACATCTCCGGCAACAGCCGGGGCAAACATCTGTGCCTCATCCACCACAACAAGCGCGGGGTACCAATGTTCTCGTGGGGCATCGAACAAGGTCGACAAAAAGGCGGCAGCACAGCGCATCTGGGCTTCGAGCTCGAGATTATCGAGCGCAAGAACCACCGAGGCACGATGTTCGCGGACGCGCGCGGCCATCTTCACAATCTCGCGCCCATCATAGGCCCCAGCATCAATGACAATATGGCCAAATTCTTCGGCCAGCGTCACAAAATCCCCTTCGGGATCAATCACCACTTGCTGCACTTGGCCAGCGCTCTCTTCCAACAAGCGGCGCAAAAGATGCGATTTTCCCGACCCGCTATTGCCCTGCACAAGCAACCGCGTCGCCAACAGCTCTTCAATGTCGATATGGACCGGCGCGCCAAGTTTGTCAGAGCCGATGTTGATACTGGGTTTCACGCCTGTCGCCATGACGCAGCCGTCCGCCTCGAGCAAGGCGGCAGCCTGAAAAGCCGATTTCAGATGTGTAAAACCATCGCGTGAAGGGCCAAATTGGGGCCGCTATATTCGCCCCTACCCATAAGCCGCTGCATCCTATAGAACAAAGAGATGAACAAACCGGCGCCACGGCGGACAACCGCCTATGACATTGCGTATAAACTGGGCATTGCCCAGTCCACCGTGTCACGCGCGCTGAACGGCAATAAGAATGTTAGCCCGGCCATGCGCCAGCGTGTGTTGCTGGCCGCGCAAGAGCTAAACTATTCTGTCAATCAGGCGGCTGCCCGGCTGCGGACCAAAAGCACCAAGACATTGGCACTGGTTGTCTTGCACCGGCCAGATGAAGGCCCAACTGAGATAAACCCCTTTTATTTTTCGCTGCTTGGGTGTGTGGGCGCATCGGCCGCCGCGCGCGGCTATGACTTGCTGGTCTCCTTCCAAGATGTAGGGGGGCAGCTTTTTGGCTGTTTTGAAGATAGCCGACAGGCCGATGGGCTCATTGTAATTGGCAGTTCCCAAAATGAAGACGCCTGGCGTTACTTCAAAGGCATTGCTGATGACGGCTATTCCGTTGTCTTCTTTGGATCACCCTATTCCACCGAAACGGCGGTGCGTGCGGACAACCGTACAGGCGGTGCCATGGCGGCACGCCATTTGGTTGCGCAGGGCTGTCGCCGCATTGCCTATATTGGGCCGCCCAGTCCGGCCCAGCAGCAATTTGAGGCCCGCTTTGGAGGTTTTGCGGCAGAGTTGGCCACTCAAGGCCTAAACCCGATTATCGCGCCCATCCCATCTGGCGAGAGCAAAGAAGAACAGGGCGCCGCCGCCATTGCTGCACTGCTGGATGCGGGGACAGAGTTTGACGGTATTTTTGCCGTCACAGACTTGTTCGCGCTTGGCGTGCTGCAAAAGCTGCAAGAACGGGGGGTCGATGTGCCCCATGCGGTGTCCGTTGTCGGCTTTGATGGCATTCGCGCCGGGCTTTACGCCTATCCAACGCTGACCACGATTGAACAGGATTTGGGGCGCGCCGGCGAGATGCTGGTCGATAATGTGATTGCCGCGATTAACGGGGAAAGCCCAACCCTGGACCCTGTCCCCGTCAATTTGCAAATCCGCGGCAGCAGCCGATCTTAAGCCGCCTTTTTTAACATCAGGCCATGCCTTTGGCCAAATCCATCCGCGATGCATCGCCAATTTGCGAGCCGCCATCACAATCCAAAATTGTCCCCGTGATATAGGCCGCTGCCGGCGAAGACAGGAAGACTGCACATTCGGCCACTTCCTCAATCTCACCCCAACGCTTCATAGCAATTCGGTCAAAATGGCTTTGCCGCGTGGCAGAATCGGGGGCAAGGCGGGCCATGCCTTCGGTATTGGCAATCGGGCCGGGGGAAATCCCGTTCACGCGCACATGGGGCCCCCATTCCAGCGCCAGCACGCGGATCAACTGGTTGATGCCGGCCTTGGCGGCGCAAGCATGAGCCTGCAGCGCAGACGCATTGATTGCTTGGCCTGCCGTAATCGCAATCAGCGAGGCACCGGGCAGATTAAGCAGATCATGACAGCCGCGAAACACGTTGAACGTGCCGTTTAAATCAATATCGACAACGGTGCGGAACGCGTTGGCGGACATCCCCAAGACAGGCGCAAGGAAGTTGCCTGCCGCACCTGAAACCACAATGTCCATTTTGCCAAAGCGATCAACAATCTGCTCCATGGCGCCACGAATGGCGGCATAATCGCGGACATCGGCAGATAGTCCCATGGCATCAGGGCCAATTTCACGGGCGGCATTGGCGGCTTTTTCTGGATTGCGGCCACAGACTGCCACCTTGGCCCCCAATTGCGCATAGCGTTTGGCAATGCCCAAATTAATGCCGCTGGTGCCGCCTGCCACAAAGGCAACTTTGCCGGCCAAAAGATCATCCCGAAATGTTTGCATCTTACTCTCCTAAAATCAGCTTAGTCACGGCGCTGGGTGCGCCCCCGGTCCATTACAGCCAAGCGGCGGCGTTCAACCTCATCGGCCGAAACTTGGCCATTGGCCGCGCCCGAAATCTGGGCTTCCAGCGCCATTCCATCGCCAAAGCTGCGCTCAAAACCTTGATTGATAAGCGCCTTATACGCCTTGAGCATGGCGGGATCGATGCTTGCCATGTCTGCCGCCAACGCACGCGCCGTGGGCAGCAAATCCTCTGGCGCAACCACCCGATTCACCAAACCCCAGTCACACGCTGTCTGCGCATCCAAAAAATTGCCCGTGAACGACAATTCGCGCGCCCGATAAATGCCAATGAGCCGCGATAATTTTTGAGACAGGCCCCACCCTGGCAAAATGCCAACGCGCGCATGGGTGTCGGCAAAGCGGGCCTTGGTAGAGGCGATGAGAACATCACAGGCCAATGCCAATTCAAAGCCACCCGTAATCGCCACACCATTAATGGCCCCAATCACTGGCTTTGAGCAGCTTTCAATGGCCTTTACGGGGTTGCGCTGTGCATCAGTCGCATTTGCATCGCCCAAATTGCTTGTGTCTGCGCCCAATTCTTTCAGGTCGAGCCCAGCGGTAAACGCACGGTCCCCCGCCCCCGTTAAAATGATGGCATGAATGGACACATCTGCCTCAAGCTCGACCAGAGTTGCAGCCAATTCAGCACGCAGGGCTGCCGACAGCGCATTCATTGCGTCAGGCCGGTTCAACGTCACCATGGCAACAGTGCCGTCCCGGTCCAGTGTCACAAGCGGCATCGGAATCTCCTTTGCCCCTTGATCGACCAGCTTGACGTTTACGTCAATAACAGCAGCTTAGATGAGCCGTTCTTGCGCAGACCGCACGCCGCCAAGATAGCGCGTCATGGCATCCGCTGCGGCGTCGGACAGGCGGATGAAGACACGCCGCCCATCAACTGGATCGGAAACACGCTCAAACAATCCATTTTCGGTCATCATTCTAATCCAACGCAGCGCTGTGGTCGGGGGCACGGCAGAGGCGATGCACAGGCTGGAAACAGCCACCTGCACACGCTCTTGCCGGGCGGCCATTAAATCCAGCAGCATATCCCACGCAGGATCGGCAAATAAACCGGGATCAAAATACCGATCCCGCAGCCGCCGCATCCGAATGAGACCCCGAATTTCACGCGCACTCGGCGGGCTATCCGTACCTGCGGGTTCGCCGAAAAAACTGGGACGCACATCGCCAAGACTGGGGTCCGACAAGGGCGCTTGCGCAGATAAATTGGCCAGCGTGCGAGCAATACGGCCCACTTCATCCGCCAGACGCTGGAGGCGTGCGGCATCCACATCGCGCGACACATCAGACAAAATGCCCGGCCGGCTGCTCAGCGCAACCGAAATGGACGCCGCATAATCAGCGCCATCCGGATCAATCAAAATAGCATGACAAATGGCCCAAAGCGTTTCAGGCAGAGTGTCCAACATCGCCAAGGATGCTGACAAGATAACGGGGCAGTGGATCCGCGCTGCATCTTGGGCAAGCCGCGTCAACTGAGCAACATTCTCCAGCGACGGACAGGTCATAATCAACAAATCTGGCGCCGGCGATAAATGGGGTTCATTTACCCCGGTGCCAAATTGCGTATGGGAAAATCGCAAGCCCATGCCCAGCACGGCTTGGGACAGCGTTTCGGGCAGATCCGCTGAAGTAGACGCAATCTGCACGAGGGGAGAAAAGACAGCATTTTGCCCGACGAAATGGTCCATAACGCGCCTCACGCCTGCTCTAGCTGGACATCATGACGCTATGGTGCCTCCATTATGGCAGAAAGTCGCCCCAAAAACGCTCCATTTCCGACCAAGGCCAGTCCATAACTGCCCCAAAACAGGACAAGAGCGGCTAAAATGCCCCGCGGCTTAAACGCAGCATATCCTCGTTATGATGGATAAACTGCCCAGCCTCTTCAGCGCCCGTGAGTGCGAGCAGGGACTGGGCAACATTTGCTGCTGCGATAGAGCGATAGCGCGACAAAACGTGCGGCGTTAAAACATCTGTAATCGGGCTGAGCGCGATGGCCAGCCGTTCCCCCAGCCGCAGGCGCCCCTCCCGCTGGCCGCGGAGCAAGCCGGGCCGCACAATATCGATCCGTTCAAAACCAATATTGGCTATGGCTGTTTCAGCCTTGCCTTTGGTCGCCAAGTAAAAATTGCGTGACGCGGCGTGCGCCCCAACTGAAGATATCATCAAAAACTGCCGCGTCCCCGCCCCACAGGCGGCTCGCGCAAAAGCCAGCACCAAATCATGATCTATAGCGAAGAAAGCCTCTTGTGAGCCTGCATCGCGAATGGTGGTTCCCAAGGCCGAACAGGCAACATCAAAGCCGCCCTCCATCAGTTGCGGCCATTGATCCGCAGCCCCAATCCGCTCTTCCAGCTTGGCATGGGTAATGCCCGAGGGGCGACGGCCAACCGAAACAACGGCGTCAATCCGGGGCGCAGCGCACAAAAGATTAAGGAGCTGCCGGCCAACTAGGCCTGTCCCTCCAGCAATAATAACGCGCAAGAGCATTCCCCCAAATGCAACTCAAGCCGCGACGCTAGCATTTTGCGCGCAGAGTGCAATGCGCGTCTGGGCGAAGCGCGTTTATCCGGTGGCTTAAAAGCTGTCAGGCAGGTCAACCGCGCCAATCATCTCTCTATGCCGGGAAATGGCATAACGATCCGTCATCCCAGCAATGAAATCTGCAATATGCCGGTCGAACGCAGGTTGATCTTGCGGCGCATCTTTGCGCCATTCCTCGGGCAGCAAATTACGATTCACGATGGATCGGCAGGTTGCTGCAATCTCCAATTGTCGGGGATGATGGTATAAATTGGCGTACATAAAGCGTTTTAAATCAGCCTCCCCCTGCGACAAGGCCGTTGAAAACCCTACCAATGCGGTTGGTGCGTGCCGAACATCGGCTTCTGTTTCAATGCCATAATCCGCAATGCGGCGCTGAGTTTCGGCAATCACATCATTCACCATGGCGCCAATCTGGCAGCGGACCATTTCTGCAGCCAATAGGCGGCGGTCGGCCTGTGGAAAGCGATCACGAACTTGCGGCCAGCTGTCGCGCACCAAAGGGGCGTCCATCACTTGATCAAAATCGAGCAAACCAGCGCGCAGACCATCATCAATATCATGATTGTCATAGGCAATATCGTCCGCAATGGCGGCCACTTGTGCTTCTAAAGACGCCCGCTTTGCCAAATCCAGCGGAAAGGCCGCATCCACATCTGCCATGGCCCAACCCGGCGCGTAAATCGGTCCGTTATGCTTGGCGAGGCCCTCAAGCGTTTCCCAACTGAGGTTCAGCCCCGGCCAATTGGGATAGACACGTTCCAACCGCGTCAAAATCCGCAGGCTATGGCCATTATGGTCAAAGCCGCCTGACGCCGCCATGGCCTGTTCCAGCCCAGCCTCGCCTGCATGGCCAAAGGGAGGGTGGCCAATATCATGCGCCAAACACAATGCTTCGGTCAGGTCCTCATCCAACCCTAAAGCGCGTGCAATTGTCCGGCCAATCTGGGCCACTTCAAGACTATGCGTCAGGCGAACGCGAAAATGATCCCCATCAGGGGCGACAAAGACCTGCGTTTTATGCCGCAAACGCCGGAACGAAATGGAATGGACAATCCGGTCCCGATCCCGCTGAAATTCGCTGCGCGGGCCGCGAACGCCCGTGCCCGTTTCAGCATATTGCCGCCCTCGACTGGACAGCGGATCACAGGCAAAGGTAGCTCTCATCGCGGTCAATTATCGACCCGCTCAATTTCCTGACCTGCTTCCGAATTGAAGACCATGGCCTTCACGCCTTCACTCGCCAGATCCTTCACCAAATCGCGTGCGGCCTTGCTGGACCGCATCGGACCCACCAAAAGGCGGTTGGTCTGCAAATAGGGCACTGACCAAGGTTTTTGATCGCCCAGCGCCTTGGGGGCTTGCGATTTCAAATTACGCCATGTGCCCGGCAGGCCCGCCGTATTGCGTCCTGTGGCAATCTGCACCCAAAGCCGGGCAGGGTTGCGGCGCGCCTTGGCCGCCTCTTCTGCGGCTTTGCGTTCTTGCGCTGCCTTTTCAGCTCGTGCCTTTTCTTCGGCGGCGGCCTTTTTCTGTGCGGCTAAGCGCAACGCCTTTAGCTTGGCCGCATCGGGCAGCGCAACGGGCGCGCTTTCAGGCTCAAGCTGAAGCGTATTTACAATCTCACCAAGCGTCAGCCGGGGGGCAGGCGCGGGCGGCGGGGCCGCCATTGGCACTCTTGGCTGAGCCTGAGCTGTAGGCGCTTCTGCCAGCTGGACTGGCACGTCCTGGTCCACAGGCGATGAAGATGCGGCCGTATTTTCAGGTATTTGCGGCACAGGGTCTGCGACTTGCGCGATCTGGCTCGGCACAGCCTCAGCCACAGGGGCCGCCTGTGTGATGGGCGCCGCGGCAGGCGGCAAGGTCGGCACAGGTGCCGAACTTTGCTGGGCCGCATTGGAAAACACTGTGCCTGTGGTGCCCGTTGGCAACTGCATTTGCGATGCCGTCGACGCTGGCAAAGTTGCGGACTGAACCACGGGCGCACTGCTGGCACTTGGCGCAGCCATCGTCACGGCGGGTGCTGTCGCAGCAGATGAAACGGGCGGCGCGGCGACGGGCGCAGGCGCTGTGCGCACCACCGACGGTGCCGATGTTGGAGGCGGCACGCTGGGCACGGCAGTCTGCACCGCTGGGCTGGGTGCCGGCGCCCGGTTGACAGGCGTGGAGGCAGTGGCCCGCGGCGGCGGCGGTGGCACTTGCAATGCCAGCGGTGCTCACACTCGGCTGATCGCTGCTGGAAAGCGGGGCCGCCATGCCAGATGGAGCCATGCCCGAGGCTGACCGGCCCCGGGCGGCAAGCGCGGCCAATTGCGGGTCTCGGCTTGGCCGTGCCCCGCGCCGGGCATCGCCAGAGCTGCTCATATCCGCAGGTACCGAAGACGGCCGACGATCAGTCTCTGCCACTGCCAGCTTGACTGCTGCCCCAGCTTCTAAGGGTTGGAAGCTATCTTCTGTCAGCAGAACGGGGCTGTTGCCGCTGGTCGCTGGCAAGGTGCCAAAATGCACAGCATGGGCTTTGGCTGCGGCGCCCAGGCCCGTTAGGCGCTGCATAAAGCCAAGCATCGACGCCGCTGTGTCGGCAGGCGCCACCATCCGCACAATCCGTTCTGCGCCAGGCGTATCGCCATTCATCGCCAAGATGAACGCACGGGCCCGCCACGCCCCTTGGTCATTTTTGCGGACCAGCGGGTCCAAACGAGCAAGGGCTGCCTCCTTGTCCCCTGCAATACCTAACGACAAGGCGAGGCGGCGTGTGACCTCATCTGTCGGGCGCAGGCGCAGGGCCGTCAGATAGTCACGCTGTGCCTTTTTACCGTCGCCTTCCAGATCATGTGCCAAACCACGGTCAGCCACCACGTCCTGCTCTGGCGCGCCAAGGGCAATCGCCTCATCAAAAACACGCAACGCCTCACGCGATTTTTCTAACATCGTCAGGCTGCTGCCAAGGCCTGATTTCGCGCGCCAATTTTGGGGCGATAACTCTTCAGCGCGGGCAAAAAAGCCAAAGGCGGCATTTGCATCGCCAATCGCCAACGCGCCTTGGCCCGCCAGCAGCAAGGCATCCACATTATAGGGATCGCGCGCGAGAGCCTTTAAATTCTCAGACAATTGTGCCGCAGGATCAGCTTCACTTGCGAGGCTTTGCGGCGGAGATACAAGCTGCGCCAGCCCCGGACTTGCGGCAACCACGCAAAAGGACACCAGACACGCACGCATGAGCGATAGCTTCATCTTCATGCTTGCCTATCTAAACCGCTGCTTGTCAGAGACAAGGCCCCAGACGGATTAGCGGGCCGGGCCGTTGCCCCTGCCCGCCAAAGCGCCAGCCAGCCAATCCGCAAGAGCCGATTACTGATTATTCTGGCGGTTCAAAAAGCGCGGAATATCAAGCGGGTCCGATTTTGCAGCTTCGTCTGACTTTGCAGTGCCGCGGGCAATGCTGGACATCCGTTCAAACAAGGTCCCCCCCAGCGGGCCAGACCGCGGCGCGGGACGATCAGGCTTTTCTTCTTCAGCGGGCTCGTCTGTCATCCAGCTGGGTGACGGCGAGTCTGCCGAAGCCTCCGCTGCCGGCAGAGGATTGGGCACAGGCGGTTCAGCCAAGCTTTCATCACCCAAGACCAGCTCATCTTCGGCAGATGGCGGCGTCAACACCAGTTCTTCTTCCTGCGCCGCTTCTGGTGCCGTTTCTGTCAGGTCAAACGGGGCATCCACACTTTCACTGGCAGGCGCCTGTGCGGTTGGCTCATCCACGGCAGCGGCAGCGGGAGCAATCGGCGCAGGCGCAGCAATGGGGGCCGCAGCCTGAGGCTCAACCTTCGGCTCTTCAGGCTTGCGCATTGGGGATGAGAAGAATTGCGGCGCGCGCGGCTCTGGCGCTGTGGCAGCGGACGCCTCAATGCCTGTGGCCACCACCGACACGCGAATCTTGCCATTGAGATTATCGTTAAAGGCCGAACCCCAGATGATATTGGCATCGGGATCAACCAGTTCTTTAATGTGCGAGGCCGCTTCATCAACTTCCATCAGGCGCATATCTTCACCACCGGTGATAGACACAATCACGCCCTTGGCGCCCTTCATCGACACGCCGTCGAGCAGCGGGTTGGCAATGGCCTTTTCTGCCGCCTCAATGGCGCGGTTATCGCCTTCGGCTTCGCCCGTGCCCATCATGGCCTTGCCCATTTCGCTCATCACTGTGCGAACATCAGCAAAGTCGAGGTTAATCAGCCCCGGCATAACCATCAGGTCGGTAATGCCACGCACGCCTTGCTGCAGCACTTCGTCTGCCATCGCAAAGGCTTCCTTAAAGGTCGTCGACGGATTGGCGATCAGGAACAAATTCTGGTTGGGAATAACAATCAGCGTATCAACATGCTTTTGCAGCTCGGCAATGCCGGCTTCGGCGGATTTCATCCGGCGACTGCCTTCAAAGCTGAACGGCTTGGTGACAACACCCACCGTCAAAATACCCCGATCACGCGCGGCCTTGGCAATCACAGGCGCAGCGCCTGTGCCCGTGCCGCCGCCCATGCCCGCGGCGATAAAGCACATGTGCGAGCCTTCTAACGCGCGTTCAATCTGGTCAATTGCTTCATCAGCTGCAGCGCGACCAATTTCGGGGCGAGAGCCAGCACCAAGGCCCTGCGTAATTTTCAGGCCCAGTTGAATACGCCGCTCAGCCGGGCTGCTGTTCAGCGCCTGCGCATCGGTATTTGCGACAATGAAATCCACGCCCTGAACTTGGTTGGCGATCATATTGGCAACGGCATTGCCGCCTGCGCCGCCACAGCCGATCACGCTAATGCGGGGTTTCAGCTCTTCCACTTCCGGTGCGATGAATTCGATCGTCATTCCTATTCCCCTAGCCTGTCCAAGGAGGCTGCCCCCTAGACCTCTGGTGCACAAAACCCGCCAACACCCTCCCCAGTTGCAGACGGAGCTGGCCGTAAAACCCGAATCAAAAACCCAATATCATGGGCCTGGCGCACGGATCAGCATCAAAATGCTGTTTTGATTGCTGTTATCAGCTTTTCAAGCAGCCCTTGATGATCGGCGCGAATTACCTGTTGATGATGTGGCTTAATGACCCGAACATCAATGGGGTCTGACGCCGCATAATAGACCAAACCAGCCAAAGTGGCGAAGCCGGGCCCGCTATGCGCATCGGGCAGGCCAATCAGCCCGCGCGGTCGGCCAACGCGCACAGCGCGGCCCAGCACGCCTTGCACATAATCCGCCATGCCTTTCAGCTCAGCCCCGCCGCCTGTCAGCACCACTTGGCGACCAACCGGGCCAGTAAAGCCCAGTTCCTTCAACGCGGCATTGATTTCACCCACCAGATGCTCAAGTCGCTGGCGAATAACCGCAATCAACTGCGCCCGCGTGATGCGGTGGCTTTCCCCCTCATCTTCTGAAGACATGGGGGCAATCTCAATCATATCATGATTGTCACGGGGGCTGGCGGTCGCGGACCCATAAAAGCATTTCATGCGCTCTGCCTGATTGCGGCGCGCGCCAAAGGCCGAGGCAATATCATCTGTGATATCAGCCGCCCCAAAGGGAATAGACGTCAGGCCAACCAGCATACCCCCGGCAAACAACGAGACATTGGTGACACCGCCGCCAATTTCAACAAGGGCCACGCCCAGTTCCCGCTCTTCTTCTGACAAGACAGCAAGGCCCGTCGCAACTGGCGAGGCAATGATTGATTCAACGCCCAAATGCGCACTGCGCACGCACAAATCGATATTGCGAATGGGTGACTGATCCGCGCAGACAACGTGAATATCAACCCCCAGCTTATCCGCGTGCAGGCCTAAGGGACGTTTCACCCCCTGCAATCCATCCAGCGTGTACAGCGTAGGCTGGGCGTGCAAGATCATCCGGCCATCTGGGTCCAAGGAGTTGCGGCCTGCCGCCAGCAATTCATCAATATCTTCTTGCTCGATACGATGCCCGCCCAGTTCCACTTCAACTGAGGCAATGTTGCTCACCAAGCCACCCGCCGAAAACCCAACCCAAACATTATCAATGCTGAGGCCCGCAATCCGCTCTGCCTGCTCCACCGCTTCGCGAATGGCGCGCTCCGTTGCATCCATATCTGCAATATAGCCGCGGCGGACACCTCGGCTTTCGCGCTGGCCTGTGCCCAGCACTTGAATATCCCCACCCTCGCCAATTTCGGCAATCAAGGCCGAGACTTTCCACGACCCTATATCAAGGGCAGTGATGAGGCGTGATTGTTTGGCGACGGCCATGAACGAATTTTCCTTATCGGTCTTCAGCGGGGGAGGATGGGACGGCGGCAGGGGCCGGGGCAGGCGCGGGCGTTGCACCCTCAGATGTTGCCGTGTCTGCCGCAGGCGCGGGTGTGGGTGTGTCCGTGACCGGGCGGCGCAGGCGCACAACAAACTTCGTCGGATCACGCATATCAAAGCGCACAAAGCCTCGGCCCAGCAATTTCTGATTGCCCTCAATCCGTGCAAAATTCTTCAGCGCATTGGCAGCCGGCTCTTCGCCTTCTGGCAAAGCAAGGACTTCCCCTGATTCAAAGCGAATGTCCCAACGGCGGTTGCCAACCCATGTCGCGCCCGCAAAATTAGGCTTTAGCGTGGGTGACATGTTCAATAGGCGGAACAGCCCAGCGACCCGCTGATTGGCATTGGGGCCAATCACCAGTGGCAGATCAGGAATGGCGCGCGGATCCACCATCTCAAGGATAACGCCGCTGCCATCAATCAACACCAAGCGCTGATTATTCTGCCAGACGGCGGCGGGTTTCCGTTCAAGAATGTCAACAACCAGCGTATCGGGCCAGCGCCGCGAAATGCGGGCATCGCCAATCCAGCCATATTGCAACAACTCACCCCGAACTTTTTCCAGATCAACAAGCGGCATCGCAATGGATTGCTGGTCAAGCGCAACCGCATAGACCGTCAGCGAATCCATGCGGTTCAGGCCCTTCACATCAACGCGCTTGACCTTAAAGCCGGCCCGACCCGCCATCTGGCCCATTTCTGTGCCAACGGCTTGGGGAATGCCGGCGTAAATTGCGGCCGCCACAACGGACCCGGCAATCACGAAAATGGTAAGGACAGTCAGTGCCTTTTCAATCGTCTCCACCTTGAAGGGGACGATTTTCCAAAACAGGTCGTTCGCCTGCTGCCAGATAGAGGGCGTAGGGCGGGCAGCCCCCCGCGTCACGGGGCGCTTTTGTGGCGCGCGCGACGGACGAGGGCCAGGTGTCACGCCAGCGCCTCCTTGACCAAAATGTCGACCAGCTCTTCATATGAAATGCCACAATGCCGCGCCTGTTCTGGCACCAGACTTAAGGGCGTCATGCCGGGCTGGGTATTGACTTCCAACAAGAACACGCCGTCGACACCAAGCGTGTCATCCCACCGAAAATCAGACCGTGAAGCACCCTTGCAGCCCAAAATGCGGTGCGCCTGCAAGGCCCAGCCCATCATCGCCTCGGCGACATCGTCAGGAATTTGCGCCGGACAGACATGGTCGGTCATGCCGTCAGTATATTTGGCATCAAAATCATAAAAGCCGGATTTGGGCTGCAGCTCGGTCACGCACAAAGCGCGGTCGCCCAGCACAGCAACGGTCAATTCGCGGCCACGGATAAAGGGCTCTGCCAGCAATTGGGGAAATTGCTGCCACGGCCCCTCGGCATCACGGCGGATGGGATTGCCATAATTGCTGGTGTCTGTGACAATCGCCACGCCGACAGATGAGCCTTCATTGACAGGCTTCAGCACATAGGGTCGCGGCAGCGGATCGGCATGATACAGCGCCGCACTGTCGACCACCACGCCCCCCGGCATGGGAATGCCATGTGGGACAAGCGCCGATTTGGTCAGCTGTTTGTCAATGGCAATGACGGAGGTTGTGAGGCCCGAATGGGTGTATTTGATGCCCATCAGGTCCATCATGCCCTGCACGCTGCCATCTTCGCCCGGTGAGCCGTGCAACGCGTTAAAGACAATATCGGGCTTGGCTTCGGCCAAACGCGCCGCCACATCGCGGTCCATATCAATCCGCGTCACGCGATAGCCAAGCCGCTCCAACGCATCCGCCACGCCATTGCCAGTGATCAACGACACGGGCCGCTCTGAGGACCACCCCCCCATTAAGACGGCCACATGGATAGGCGCGCTCATGCTTGTTTTCCTACTCGTTGAATTTCCCACTCAAGCGTGACGCCTGAGTTTTCCTGCACGCGCCGGCGGACTTCTTCGCCCAGGGCTTCAATGTCAGCGCTGGTCGCTTCCCCCAGGTTGAGCAGGAAATTAGTATGCTTTTCCGATACTTGTGCACCGCCCAGCGTCAAGCCCCGGCAGCCGGCCTCATCCACCAATTGCCACGCCTTATGGCCATCTGGGTTCTTAAAAGTGGAACCGCCAGTTTTGCTGCGCAACGGCTGGCTCGCCTCGCGTGCGGCGGAGATGCGGTCCATTTCAGCCTGAATGGCCTCTGGCTTGCCCGGCGTGCCGCGGAACCGCGCGCCCACCACAATTGCCCCGTCCGGCAATTCAGAATGCCGATAGGTATAGTGCAGATCGGCCACCGGCAATGTCACCAGTTCGCCGGTGCGCAGCACAACATCGCAATCGACCAGAATGTCTTTTACTTCACCACCATAGGCGCCGCCATTCATACGGACAAAGCCACCAACAGTGCCGGGAATGGACCTTAGAAATTCCAGCCCGGCAATGCCCCTATCGCGTGCCGTGGACGAAACAAGAATGCCACTTGCCCCGGCGCCACACGCCAATGTTACATCGTCAATGGGCGTGACGTGGGCAAAGGCCTTACCCAGCCGCACAACAACACCTGGCACCCCGCCATCGCGGATAATCAGATTTGATCCTAGCCCCAGCGCCATTACCGGCACGGCTGGGTCGAGATCGGCCAAAAAGGCGCACAGATCATCGCGGTCTGCAGGCTCAAACAGCCAGTCTGCAGGGCCGCCCGATTTAAACCAGACAAGCGGCGCAAGCGGTGCCTGCGCCGTAAGCCGGCCTTTCACAGCAGGAAGGGCAGCAGCGACTGTCATGCACGCGCCTGCTGAATGGCGTCGGCCAAGCTGGCGGCCCATTTGGTAATGTCGCCCGCGCCTAAGCAGACAACCATGTCATCGGGACGGGCAGTTTCAGCCAGCACTTGCGCCAGCGCTGCCGCATCTGCCACTTCGGCGGCCGCACGATGGCCCCGCTCTTTCAAATTGGCGACGAGAGCGCCTGCGCTCACCCCGTCCATTGGCGCTTCGCCCGCTGCATAAACAGGCGTAACGTACACAAGATCAGCATCGTTGAAGCAGGAGGCAAATTCCTCCATCAAATTGCCAAGGCGTGAATAGCGGTGCGGCTGGCATATGGCGATCACCCGGCCTTTTGCGCCTTCGCGTGCAGCGGCCAGCACAGCCCGAATTTCAACGGGATGGTGGCCATAATCATCAATAATGGTGATGCCATCCACCTCACCCACGCGGGTGAAGCGGCGCTTCACGCCCCCAAATTTGCCAAAGCCGCGCTGAATGTCTGCGTCCGACATGCCCATTTCCAAGGCAACGGCAATGGCCGACAACGCATTCTGCACATTGTGGCGGCCCGGCATGGGAAGTTCGATATCGGCAATTGTCCGGCTTGATCCATCGCGTGACCGCACGACCACGTCAAAGCGATTGCCGCCGGGAATGGGCGTTACATTTTCCCCCCGCACATCAGCTTGGGCGGAAAAGCCATAGGTCATGATCCGCCGGTCGCGAATGCGCGGAATGATGGCTTGGACTTCGGGATGATCGAGGCAGAGAATGGCAAGGCCATAAAAAGGCACATTCTCAATGAATTCGACAAAGGCCTTCTTCACCGCATCGAACGATCCGTAATGATCGAGATGCTCTGGATCGATATTGGTGACAACGGCAATGGTTCCATCAAGCCGCAGGAAAGAGCCATCGCTCTCATCCGCTTCGACGACCATCCAATCACTATCGCCCAGCCGCGCGTTAGAGCCATAGCTGTTGATAATGCCGCCATTAATAACTGTGGGGTCAATTCCGCCGGCATCCAGCATCGCGGCAATCATTGATGTGGTGGTGGTTTTGCCATGTGTGCCAGCGACAGCCACAGTGGACTTCAACCGCATCAATTCGGCCAACATTTCTGCGCGGCGGACAATGGGAATGCGCCGGTCAAGTGCTGCTTCCACTTCTGGATTGCCGCGCTGCACCGCCGTGGACGTCACGACAACAGCGGCATCGCCCAGATTTTCAGCGGCATGGCCAATCATCACTTTGATGCCCTTGGCCCGCAGACCTTCCACTACATAGCTTTCGGCAATATCGGTGCCCTGCACCTGATAGCCCAAATTGTGCATCACCTCGGCAATGCCCGACATGCCAATGCCGCCAATGCCAATGAAGTGGATGGTCCCGATACTGGTGGGAACTGCCTTCATGCCCCTGCCCCTGCAAGCTTGAATTCTTGTGCAACGCCCACGGCCTGCGGCGCAGCTGGCCTATCCAGCCCCTCAACCAAATCCGCCAAATCGCGCGTGGCATGGGGCCGGCCCACACTGCGCGCACGGCTGGCCGCATTAATCAGGCCTTCGGTGTCCAGCCCCAGCTTTTGCATCTGCTTAGACAGCTCGGTTGCCGTAAAGCGCGTTTGCGGAATGGATCTGGCACCGCCAGCGTCCACCATATCGCGCACATTGGCGGTCTGGTGATCGTCCGTTGCGCTAGGCAGCGGCACCAATATTGCGGGGCGGCCTGCGCACGTCAGCTCTGAAATGGTCGAGGCCCCGGCACGTGCAATCACCAAATGGGCCCATGCCAGCCGCTCGGGCACATCATTAAGGTAGGTCGCAAGGTCTGCGGCTATGCCAAGCTCGGCATAGCGGGCACGAACCCGCTCAATATCTTCCGCCCGGCACTGCTGCGTCACTTGCAAACGACGGCGAAGCGCCAGGGGCAGCATAGACAGGCCATCGGGCACCACGTTCGACAACACAGTCGCCCCCTGGCTGCCGCCAATCACCAGAACGCGAAAGACGCCATCTTCCATAAAGGGCGGGAAAGGACGATCGCGGAGCGCGACAATTTCATCGCGCACCGGGTTGCCGACCATCCAGGTTTTGCCCAGATGCTTGGGCGACAGCCGCTCAATCTTGGAATAGGACACGGCAATGGCATCAACGCGGCGCGCCATCAGCCGGTTCACGCGGCCCAGCACGGCATTCTGCTCATGCACTGCCGTTTTGATGCGCGCGGATTTGGCAGCCAATAACGCCGGAAATGCGGGATAGCCGCCAAAGCCAATGACGGCTGCTGGCTGGAAGGTTTCAAACAAGCGCAGCGCCATGGCGCAGCCTGCCAAAATGGCTTTCAAACCGGGCAGCCAGCTCATTGGGTTTTTGGTTATCCGCCCCGCGGGCAAGACATGCGTCTGCACGCCTTCAAACAGACCGGGAATTTTCGCCCCACGCTCATCCGTAATCAGCGCGACATGATGGCCCCGCCGCATCAGCTCTGCCGCCAATGCATGGGCGGGCATCATATGCCCCCCTGTTCCTCCAGCTGCGAGAACGAAATGACGCCCGCTCATCGGCCACTCCACTTTACGACATAGGGTGATCGGGTGAGATAGGGGTTCTTGCGCGTAAAGGCGAGCAGCAAGCCAAACCCAATACACAACGCCAGCAAAGATGATCCGCCATAGCTAATAAACGGTAACGTCATGCCTTTTGAGGGGGCGACCCCTGTGTTGACGGCCATGTTGACCATGGCCTGCGCCGTGAATTGCGTGATGAGGCCAGCCGATGCGAGAACCAGAAACGGATCTTCCTCATCCAGCAGCTTTACAAAGACGCGGATCGCCATGAGCAGAAAGGCAATGGCAATCCCAAGGCACGCAATCAGGCCAAATTCTTCACCAATGACGGAAAAGATATAGTCAGTATGCGCCTCAGGCAGACGGAACTTCATTTCGCCGCCGCCGGGGCCTGTCCCAAATAGCCCGCCTGCGGTGATTGTCGCATGGGCGCTGTCCGTCTGGTAGGTATCCCCGCTCTTAAACAGGAAGTTGTTAATGCGCTGGGTGGCAACTGGATAAAAGAAATAGGCAGATGTCACGCCAAAGGCACCCCCGCCCGCCAACAGACCAATCCACCGCCATGACAGGCCAGTCACCATGACCATGGCGAACCAAATAGACCCAAAGATGATCGTCTGACCAAAGTCCGGCTGCATCATCAAAAGAGCTGCAACCACCCCCGTGATAAGACCTGATAGCGGGATAACGGGCAGGCTTTCATCCTGCGACCGCAGCGATAACAGCCACGCAATGGCAACAACGAAAAACGGCTTGAGAAATTCAGACGGCTGAAATTGGCCAATACCCACATCAATCCAGCGCTTGGCGCCATTGGCTTCAAAACCCAGCAGCGGCACAAGCGCAAGGCAGAGGAAGAAAAAGCCTGCCCCGATTAACCCCAGCCGCCGCGCCATCTGATGAGGCAACATGGAAATGCCAATCATCACGGGCAAGCCAACGCCAACCCACATTAATTGTCGCCAGAAATAATGGAGCGGCGCCAGCTGGAAGCTGGCATCGGAATAGCGGTGCGCCGAGGCGGGCGAGGCCGCAGCGACAGCAATCAAGCCAACCGAAATCAGCACAAGCACCAGCAGCAGCAACATCCGGTCAATTTCCCAAAACCAAATGCCAACGGCTGTTTGGTCAGACCGGCCAAGCCGTGGTGCGCGCGTGCGGGATGCTGCCGAATTGCTGGTCATGACAAAGCCTCCACTGCCGCGCGAAAGGCATCGCCCCGCGCCTCAAAATCGCGAAACTGGTCAAATGATGCACAGGCCGGAGACAGCAAGACAACATCCCCAGGCTGGGCAGCAGCAGCAGCCAACTGAACCGCGCGCTCCAGCGTGCCGGCTTCGGCGACGGTCATGGTCGGGCGCAGCAAATCGGCAAACATGGGCCCAGCCTCGCCAATCACATAAGCGGCAACGACATGGCCAAAATGCGGGGCACAGGCGTCTAAGTCCTTGGTCTTGGCTTGCCCGCCCAAAATCCAATGAATGCGCGGATAGGCTGCCAGTGCAGGCGCAGTCGACGTGGGGTTGGTTGCTTTGCTGTCATTCACAAACAATACGCCCACGCGCTCTGCCACGCGTTCCATCCGGTGCGATAATCCGGGATAGCTGCACAAGGCGGTCTCAATCTGATCATCCGTCACACCCAATGCGCGCGCCACCGCACTGGCACAGGCAATATTTTGGGCGTTATGCGGCCCTTGCAGGGCAGGCCAGCGTGATTGATCTGCAATATCGGTTGAGGCCACGCGATGCAGCCGGTGGGTGATGCGGCTGGCAATCATGCGGCTGGGATCATCTTCGGTGGCGATGACAGCCACGTGATCCTGATGCTGTAGCGTGAACAGCCGTTCTTTGGCCGCTGCATAGTCCGCAAAGCTGTCATACCGATCAAGATGGTCGGGCGTGATGTTGGTTAGCACAGCAACATCGCACGCCAGACTATGCGTCAGATCAATCTGAAAGCTTGACAATTCCAGCACATAGACACCGCCCTCTGGCAGGGGGTCTTGCGACAAAATGGGCAGGCCAATATTGCCCCCCAATCGGGCCGGAATGCCAGCACTTGCAACAATATGGTGGATCAACGCCGTGGTGGTTGATTTGCCATTGGTGCCCGTAATACCCACCACCTGATGCGGCGGCAGGCTGGGCCGGGCCATGGCAAATAACTCAATATCCCCCATAATAGGGACGTGCGCGGCGCGCGCATGATCTGCAATAGGGTGGCGGTTGAGTGGCACGCCCGGTGACACGACCACAGCGTCAAATCCGGCCAAGTCTATCGCCAATGGGTCGGCCAGCTGCACCCCGGCAGGCACAGCCGTGCGCGCCTCATCACGCGCATCCCATGCCGTCACTTCAGCCCCGCTCTCTACCAGCGCACGCACTGTTGCTAGGCCAGAACGGGCAAGCCCCAGCACCGCAAAGCGTTTACCAGAAAAGGCGGGAGACGTAATCATCTCAGCTTCAGCGTGGACAGACCGGCCAGTGCCAAAACAAAGGCGACAATCCAAAAACGGATGACCACCGTGGGTTCAGACCAGCCCAATTGTTCAAAATGATGGTGAATAGGCGCCATACGGAAGACCCGGCGGCCTGTGCGCTTGAACCAGAAAACTTGAATGACAACGGACAGCGCCTCAATCACGAACAAGCCGCCAATCACGGCCAGCACAAATTCATGATGCGTGGTCACAGCAATGGCCCCCAACGCCCCGCCAAGGGCAAGGCTGCCCGTATCGCCCATGAAGACGGCAGCAGGCGGCGCATTAAACCACAAAAAGGCAAGGCCAGCGCCCACAATCGCGCCACATAAAATGGCTAAATTCCCGGCCCCGGCGACATAGGGAATGCCCAGATAGGCGGCATATTTGGCATTGCCGACCAAATAGGCAATCAGCATGAAGGCAATACACGCGATGATGACTGGCATTGTCGCCAAGCCATCCAGCCCATCAGTTAAGTTCACAGCATTGCCAAAGGCAACAATCACAAAAGCCCCAAAAGGAATGTACAACCAGCCAAGATCGGCAACGGGGCCGTTGACGAACGGCAAGTAGAGATCCGTGTTGGCGTGCCACGTGATCAACGCGGTTGCCACGCCCGCAATGGTAAATTCTGCCAGCAGACGCACCCGAGCCGACACGCCTTTGGTGCTGCGTTTCTTAACCTTGTCATAATCGTCGAGAAAGCCAATCAGCCCAAAGCCGCCCGTGACCAAGATGCACGCCCAGACATAGACATTGTGCAAATCCATCCAGAGCAGCAGCGACAAGCCCACGGCTGTCAAGATCATCAACCCGCCCATGGTGGGCGTGCCGACTTTGGCCAAATGGGATTGCGGGCCATCACTGCGAATGGGCTGGCCCTTGCCTTGGCGAAGGCGCAGCCATCCAATAAAGCGTGGCCCAATAATCAGCCCAATCAACAGGGCCGTTGCCACGGCCCCACCAGTACGGAAGGTAAGGTAACGCAGAAGGTTGAGAACACCCGGAAATCCAAGTTGCTCGGCAATCCAGTATAGCATTATTCCCCCCCTGCTGTCAGTCCAGCCACCACATGGGCAAGGCCAACTGCATTTGATCCTTTAACCAGCAATGCATCGTCGGCGCGCACAAGCTGGTGCGCGTGCGCCAAGGCCGCTGCGGCATCTGCCAAATGATACACCTCGATTTTGCCTGACAGCGCCTCTGCCAAGGGGGCCATGCCCGGCCCAACGAGAATGGCGATGCTGACCTCAGCCGCCATAATGGGCCCGGCAAGGCCAGCGTGAAGGGCCGCAGACTCAGCACCCAATTCGCGCATCTCGCCCAAAATAGCGATACGGCGGCGCGCAGGCTGTGCGCCCAGCACCGCCAAAGTCGCCGCCATCGAGACTGAATTGGCGTTATAGCTTTCATCAATCAGCAGCGCGTTTCCGCCCGGCACTGTCAGGCGATGCCGGGCACCGCGCCCGGCCAAGCCTTCAAGCTCTCCTAAGGCGAGCCCGGCGGCGGCCAAATCTCCGCCAAGGGCTTGCACTGCTGCCAGAACGGCCAGCGCGTTTGACACCCAATGATCGCCCGGTTGCGCCAAGGTGAACGACACCTCGGCCCCCGGCAGCGTTGCGACGACCATCGTGCCATGATCCATTTGAACCACATCGCGCGCATGAACATCTGCGGCGGCATCACGGCCAAAGGTAACAACGCGGTCCGCATAACGCCGTGCATGGCCCAACAATTGGTCACGATGGGGCGTGTCAAAGGGCACAATGGCGGTACCGCCGGGCTCAAGGCCCTGAAAAATCTCACCCTTGGCGTCGGCAATTGCCTCCATAGAGCCAAGATTTTCGATATGGGCCGGGGCAATGGCCGTAATCAAAGCCACATGGGGGCGCACCAGCCGCGTCAGCGCTGCAATTTCGCCGGCATGGTTCATGCCCATTTCAAAGACGCCAAAACGCGTCTCTGCAGGCATCCGTGCAAGGCTTAACGGAACACCTGTATGGTTGTTATAGCTTTTGACTGAGCGGTGGACTGGCCCCTTATTCGCCCGCGCCAACGCAGCCGCCAGTGCCTCTTTGGTGCCGGTTTTGCCAACTGACCCAGTGACGCCTGCAATTTTTCCCGCTGTCCGTATCCGCGCGGCAACGCCCAAGGCGTTGAGAGCCGTCGTGGTATCCGCAACCAGCACATGCGGGTGCGCACTTGGCGTCGACACAATGGCGCCTGCGGCCCCTTGCGCAAAGGCTTGATCCACAAATTTGTGGCCGTCCGTGACATCGCCTTTGAGCGCAATAAACAAATCGCCAGGCCCGACTTCCCGGCTGTCAAAGGCAACCCCGCCTGCCGCAAAATCGCCCTGCGCCACGCCGCCTACAGCTTTGGCAATGTCTGCCGATCTCCACAGTGCCGTCATGCCGCGCACTCCCGCGCCACTGTTACATCATCAAAGGGCAGCACTTGATCTCCAATGATTTGGCCTTGTTCATGGCCTTTGCCGGCAATCAGAATGATGTCATCTGGCCCTGCATCTGCCAAGGCGCGCGCAATGGCATCGCGCCGCCCGGCCACTTCAAGTGCGCCCGGCGCCGCCTCTAGAATTTCTGCACGGATGGCAGCGGGATCTTCTGAGCGAGGATTATCATCTGTCACAATTACCAAATCAGCCATTTGGACAGCAATGGCCCCCATTTCAGGGCGCTTGCCCCGATCTCGATCTCCACCTGCCCCAAAAACAAGGATCAGCCGGCCTTTGCAGTGCGGACGCAACGCCTCAATCGCGGCCTCAATGGCATCGGGCGTATGTGCATAATCAACATAAACAGGCGCACCTGTTTTGCTGATAACAGCGCGTTCCAATCGTCCGCGCACCGGCTGAAGCCGAGAAAGATTGGCCAAAGTTGGCCCCACATCGCCGCCCGTTGCAATCACCAAGCCGGCAGATACAAGTGCGTTCGCAGCCTGATAGGCCCCAATAAGCGGCAGGCTGACCTTATAGGTCTGGCCTTCCGCCTCGACCACCAATTGCTGTCCCAATTGGCCGGGTGTCCGCTCTACCAGTTTAAGCGCACTGCCATTTGGGCCAACAGTGAAGAGCGCAAGGCCCCGCTCACGGGCAAGATCAATGACGCGCGGCGAATATTCATCGGCATCCGCCCACACAACAGCCGCACCATCCGCGTCCACAACTTCTGAAAACAGGCGCATTTTGGCCGTAAAATAATTGGCCATATCGCCATGATAATCAAGGTGATCGCGTGAGAGATTTGTGAAGGCTGCGGCCCGCACGGCAAGGCCTTCGGTGCGGCATTGGTGCAGACCATGGCTCGATGCTTCAAAGGCCACATGGCTTACGCCTTCGCGCTTCAGCCCCGCCATGTTGGACAGGAAGGTCACAATATCGGGCGTTGTTAGCCCCGTGACGACGCGGTCATCACCTGTTGTCACCCCCAAAGTGCCAATCGACGCCGCGGCGTGGCCCGCCATCCGCCATAACTGGCGTGTCATTTCGACCGTGGAGGTTTTGCCATTGGTGCCCGTGACAGCAACGGTCATGTCCGGAAAGGGTTCAAAAAAGCGGGCGGCAAGCAGCGCAAATGTCCGCCGAGGCTCATCGCTAGCAATATGGACCGCGCCCTCAACGCGGACATCGGGCCGCGCCGTGCCGGGTCGGCGTGTCTTTACCCAACAGACCAGCGATACATCTCGGCAGCTTCTGCGTCTGATTGCAACGGATGGCACAGGCAAAA
>RFZB01000131.1 GCA_009920915.1 Sphingomonadaceae bacterium
GCAAAGCGTTGGGCTGGATGATCTTCCTGCATTAGAAGCAGCGGCAGGTGCTGCCTTGGATAGTGCAGACCTTGTGATCGTAACGGGCGGGGCGTCTGTTGGGGATCGAGATTTTGCCAAGCCCATGTTTGCAGCACATGGGCTGGATCTGCTCTTTGCCAAAGTCGGCATAAAGCCCGGAAAACCTGTTTGGGCGGGGCGCGCAGGTGGCACATGGGTTCTTGGCCTTCCGGGCAACCCAACATCGGCAATGGTGACAGCGCGGCTCTTCCTTTTGCCGCTACTGGCCCGCTTGCAGGGTCGCTGTGGCTTCGAAGCCTTGAACTGGCGTCAATTGCCGCTGGCGGCGCCCTTGGCGGCGACGGGCGATCGAGAGAGTTTTGTTCGCGCGCGCTGGGCTGAGAAAGGACTTGCCCCGCTCAGCAATCAAGATAGCGGCGCACAGCACGCGCTGGTTGACGCGGATTGGCTGATCCGTTGCCCCGCAGGCCAAGCCGCGCGTGCGGCAGGAGAGGCCGTTAGCTGTATTGCGTTTTGAAATGCTGTTCGGCACGCGCCAAGGCGTCTAAATCATTGATGTTGGTGAATGGGTCGGGCGTTTCCGTCCAAAGCACTTCTGCCATGCCTATGTCGCGCGCATAACGCCACATCGATTGCCCGCCCGTTTGAATCCATTGATCGAGCCGGGCTGGCTCCGTCCGCCAAAGGGCCGCCATGGGATGCACTCTGCCATGGCTCAACGGCACGGATACGCCATTTTCAGTCAACACAGCAGAGAGTTGAGGGATCAGATCACTGGGCAGAAATGGGAGGTCACAGCCAATCAGCAAAACAGTCTCTCGCGCCATGCGCTGGGCTTCGTGCAGTGCGCTGGCAAGGGCACTGATCGGCCCAATGCCGTCATACCGATCATAGAGGAGGGGAAGGCCGGTCCCCCAATCTCCATCACCGTTTCGAACGGCAAGGGCGATTGCGTCAGTCTGTTGGTTTGCCCACAAGACCATTCGGTCAATAAGCCGTTGCCCGCCCAACATTCTCTCAGGCTTTGCGCCGCCAATGCGGGACCCGTCTCCACCCGCTGCGATCACAATCAGGGGACGTTCACACGCCAAGTAACTTTATCCCTGCAATAACAAGCACCAGCGATAACAGCCGAAGAATGGCGACCTTGGGCAGGCGAGTGGCACTGAGCCAACTGCCAGCAAACCCGCCGATGATGACAGCCAGAATGTAAAAGGGGGTTGCTGGCGGAAGTGCAGACAGCCGGGCACCTTGGCCAATCAGGCCTGCCGCGCTGTTGCAAAAGATAAAGGCGGCACTGACCCCTGCAACAGTCCGGGTTTCGGCCCAGCGCATCAGAACGAGCAAGGGACTCAGGAAAATGCCGCCGCCAGTGCCTGTTAAGCCAGCAATAAGGCCTAAAACGCCGCCCGTTGGTATCGCCTTTCCAAGGCTTGGTGGCGAGACGCTGTACGAGGCCAGCTTTGGCCGAAAGGCAAGCGCTGCCGCTGATGCGAATAACACAAGGCCCAGCGCCCGACGATGCCATGTGCTGCCAAGGTCAATCGATCCACCAAGATAGGCCATGGGGATGGCCGCAAGTCCAAACATTAAAAACAATTTGAAATCAAAAGCACCTGTGCGGCGAAATTGAATGAATGCAATCGCCGAAACGAACAGGTTGAGCGCAAGTGCCAGCGGGCGCATTTGCTCTGGCGCAAAGCCTGCGAGCGCCATGAGTGCAAGATAGGCCGATGCGCCACCATGGCCCACGGCGGAATACAGCGCGGCCGCGCCAAAAAGTAACAGACTAAAAAAGATGGGGTCGATCATCGCCAAGTGACAGGGATTGCATCAGAAACCATAGCAAAAATGCTAGGCCACATGGCGTGCGCACTGCAAGCCAATTCAATCTGCGCTAAGTGTCTACAATCACGCTTCGCAAACTGAAATGTGTAACCAAGCGCTGCACGCCGGGAAGGGCTGCCAAGACCTCTCTGTGAACGCGTTCAAAGCTATCTGTCTCGGGAACTTCAGCCTTGAGCAAATAATCATATTCGCCACTCATCAAATTGGCCTGCGTAACCAATGGCTCCTCTCTTAAGGCGGCCTCAAATGCTTCCATCGTGTCGCGTCGCTGATCCACCAATGTAACCGAGATAAAGACAGTTGTTGGATTGCCGCGCGCCTGAGGTGAAAGACGTGCGCCATATCCTAAAATCACGCCGGCATCTTCCAATTGCTTGATGCGGCGATGCGCTGCCGAGGCAGATAATCCAACCTTTTGGCCAACGCGTTCACTTGTCAGTGTCGAGTCGGCCATAAGAGCTGCCAGAATTCGTCTATCAATCGCGTCGATGTGCATAAATTTCCTGTTTACTCGGCAATATTGGTAAAAGATTAGCGATAAGCTTCAAATAAGCGAGGAATTTTGCACGCACTTCCGAACGCAACTATCGTAATCTTCCCGACAGAAATTGACCGCGGAGGCGAGGATGAAGATCGGGGTTCCCAAGGAAATCAAAGTGCACGAATATCGTGTTGGCCTGACCCCAGCGTCAGTTGCTGACCTAGTGGCTGCAGGGCATGAGGTCTTTGTTGAAAGCGGCGCTGGTCTTGGCATCGATTTTGACGATGCAGGCTATGCAGCTGCTGGCGCGACCATATTGGCCAGTGCCGCCGAGACATTCAAAGCGGCGGACCTGATTGTCAAAGTGAAGGAACCTCAGCCCTTAGAAATTGATCTGCTTGAGGGGCGTCATACGCTGTTCACCTATCTCCATCTTGCGGCAGACCGGGTGCAGGCGCTTGGTCTAATGCGGTCTGGTGCGACGTGCATTGCGTATGAAACTGTCACAGACGCAAATCGCAGCTTGCCCTTGCTTAAGCCAATGTCGGAGGTCGCGGGCCGCATGTCTGTGCAAGTTGGCGCGCATTATTTGGAAAAGGAGCAAGGGGGGCGTGGGGTGCTATTGGGCGGCGTGCCCGGAGTTGCCCCGGCAAAAGTGGTTATCTTAGGGGGCGGGGTCTCCGGCCTTAATGCGGCACAAATGGCGGTGGGCTTGCGCGCTGACGTGACCATCTATGACATTAACAACGATCGGCTGGCCCAATTGGACGCGCAATTTGGGACGGCGATCAAGACGGCTTTTGCCTCTAAGGCCAGCATTGCAGAGGGTGTTGCGAATGCTGATCTGGTGATTGGTGCAGTTCTCGTCCCCGGGGCCGCCGCGCCAAAGCTCGTCACGCGCGATATGCTGACGACAATGAAACGGGGTGCTGTTCTTGTCGATATTGCAATAGACCAAGGCGGTTGCTTTGAAACCAGCCGCGCAACGACCCATGCTGACCCCGTTTTTGTGGAAGAGGGGATCATCCATTATTGCGTCGCAAATATGCCCGGCGCAGTTGCACGAACCTCTGCTTTGGCGCTGAACAATGCAACGCTGCCGTTTGTTCAGCGCATTGCCAATTTAGGCGCGGTTCGCGCCATGGCAGAAGATCGGCATTTGGCAGCCGGTCTCAACGTCGCCAACGGAGTAATTAAACATCAGGCCGTTGCAGCGGCACTAGACTTGCCATTTAACCCGTAAAGCCGAGCTAGGGCGCTCATCCGATTGCAAGATCCTTGCGGCATGGCTTGGCACTTGTTGAGAACATTATGGGTTTATGACGCGATTGCAGCACACACCATATCACGCAACGGCAGGCGCGCTTGCAGCCGGACCGCCAGCATGGCCGTGCCGCTTACCTTGCGTTGCACGAACAGCGTATCGGTCGGTGGGATGTGCCATGCGGCCCGGTCCGCCGCGATGCGTTCTCCATGATAACGCACGGGCTCAATAAAGCTTCGATCTGCAAAATCGAACAGTCCCGGCTTGCCGAGGTGCGTCAGAAGCGCTTCCATAATGGCATCCATGGACGCCCGGTGCCGTTCCAATAAGCGTGGCGTTAGGAACCCGATAGACAGCAGCGCCGCGATCAGGGCTGGTCGGTCTTCCGCTAGCCCCGCCGCCATCATCGCGCGATAGGCGGATATTGTGTCCTGAGGGATTGGACGTGCGGCCCCAAAATCGAGAAGCACGATCCGTCCTGTCTCTGGCTGCCACCGAAAATTGGCGAAATTCGGGTCGGTTTGCATATGGCCAAATTCAAACAATTCCCGCAGAACGAGGTCCAGCAGCGCCGTCATCGCGGCATTTTGTGTCTCTTGCGACGCCTCTTGAAGCGTTTCGATAGGGCGGGCGGAAATGAAGTCCATTGCCAAAACGCGTTCAGTTGACAGGGCTTCTACTGGTTCTGGAATGAGAAATGCAGGGTCGTCTCCAATAAGGCTTTGATAGTGACGCATCTGACCAGATTCGCGCACATAATCTGCCTCTTCATGCAGTTGTCGCTTCGCCTCGGCCAATAATGGATTGATATTCAAGCCATCTGGCAAAAGGCCCGACATCCGCAAAAGGCTGGCGACATTATCAACATCAGCATCAATGCTGGCGGCAATGCCTGGATACTGAACTTTAATTGCCAGCACGCGGCCATCGGGGAGAGTGGCACGATGCACTTGACCGATAGAGGCCGCTGCAATTG
>RFZB01000132.1 GCA_009920915.1 Sphingomonadaceae bacterium
GGGCGGTGGCCGCGGCCGCCAGCGCGGTCCCCAACGTGGGGCCGATTTGCGCTTTGACCTCGAGATTACGCTGGAAGAAGCCTATCACGGCAAGCAGACTGAAATTTCGGTTGAGGTTTCTGCCAAATGTGATCCCTGTGGCGGTTCTGGCGCAAAGCCGGGCACGTCTGCGTCTGCCTGCGGCACCTGTGGTGGCCATGGCCAAGTGCGCACCCAGCAGGGCTTTTTCGTGGTGGAGCGCACATGCCCAGCCTGTCAGGGCTCTGGCCGCGTCATTTCTGACCCCTGCACCAGTTGCCGTGGCCAAGGCCGGGTGGACAAGGCGAAGACACTGGCCGTCAACATTCCGCCCGGCGTGGATGATGGGACACGCATTCGCTTAACCGGCGAAGGGGAAGCTGGCGCACGCGGTGCCCCCTCAGGCGATTTATATATCTTTCTGCATTTGAAGCGGCACCAGATTTTCCAGCGCGATGGCACGACCTTGTTCTGCCGCGCGCCAATTAGCTTTACGACAGCGGCCTTGGGCGGGACGATTACAGTGCCCGGTCTGGACCGTGTGGGTCATGAAATCCGCATTCCGGCAGGGATTCAATCGGGCAAGCAAATCCGCCAGCGCGGGGCAGGGATGCCCGTGCTCAATGGCCGCGGCATGGGCGATTTGGTGGTGCAGATTGAAGTCGAAACGCCAACCAAATTGACCGCACGTCAAAAGGAACTGCTCGAAGAATTCCGCGCGACGGAAACTGGCGAAGAATGCCCGCAAAGCTCAGGCTTTTTCTCTAAAATCAAGGAAATGTGGGACGATCTGACGGATTGAGCCATCCGTCGCTTTGACGACCCATATTTGCACTCCGGCCCTGAGCTGGCGCCCAGGGGGTGCGGTAAGCATGTCCGCGCATGGATGCGGGTGGCCCTAGGCTCCGGGTCAAGCCCGGAGCACGCATCGGGTGATCACGTCATCCTGAACTTGTTTCAGGATCCACGGTGTCCTCCAGGCCACGGTTCGGCATATGTGCCCAAGGTGGATGCTGAACCAAGTTCAGCATGACGATTGGTGAAAAGGCGTGCTCCGGCCCTGAGCCGGAGCCTAGTTGTGCATCGTGGGGTGATTTTCTGGGCTCCAGGGGCGCTCTTTGGGTCCGCCTTGCCCCAGATACAGAAAAGCCCGCCGGGAGAGGGGCCGACGGGCTAACTGTGTCTGTCTGTCAGAGCGCGAAATTAGGCGCCGATAACGATGCCGAGCAAAATGCCCTGCGTCATCAGGCCGATCGCGACGCTGGCGATTTGCGTAATGCGTGCCATTGCGATTGTCCTTGTGTTGCATTGGACGGAGGAGCCGTCCGCTCGCCGCCCATTTGTGCGCTGCAACATTCTGTTTCAACCGCAACGCCTGCAATCGCGATTGCACTAAATGCAACCGTAAAGTGCAGAGTCGTTAATTAAATCTTAGCCAAAAACGCGCGCAAAAATCGTGTCGACATGCTTGAGGTGATAACCAAGGTCGAACTTTTCTTCGATTTCGGCCGGGCTGAGCGCCGCTGTGACTTCGCTATCGGCCTTGAGCAATTCCATCAGCGACAATTGTCCATCGGATTCCCAGACCTTCATCGCACTGCGCTGAACCAGGCGATAGGCGTCCTCCCGGCTAACGCCCGCTTGAGTGAGGGCCAGCAGCACCCGCTGCGAGTGGACAAGGCCGCCCATTTTATCGAGGTTTTTCTGCATCCGTTCCGGGTAAACGAGCAGCTTATCGACCACGCCGGTCAAGCGCGCGAGGGCAAAGTCGAGCGTGATTGTGGCATCCGGGCCAATATAGCGCTCAACCGACGAGTGGCTGATATCGCGTTCATGCCACAGCGCCACATTTTCCATGGCGGGCAAGGCATAGCTGCGGACCATGCGCGCAAGGCCCGTGAGGTTTTCCGTCAGGACCGGGTTGCGCTTATGCGGCATCGCCGAGGAGCCTTTTTGGCCGGGGGAGAAATATTCCTCTGCCTCTAGCACTTCGGTGCGCTGCAAATGGCGCACTTCAATAGCCAGCCGCTCAATGGACGAGGCAATGACGCCCAGCGTCGCAAAATACATGGCGTGGCGATCCCGCGGGATGACTTGGGTCGACACGGGTTCCACTGCGAGGCCGAGCTTGGCCGCGACATGCGCCTCCACGCGCGGGTCGATATTCGCAAAGGTCCCGACAGCGCCAGAAATGGCGCAGGTCGCAATATCCTTGCGGGCGGCGAGCAGGCGATCCTTGCACCGGGCAAATTCGGCATAGGCTTCCGCCATTTTGAGGCCAAAGGTCACGGGTTCTGCATGAATGCCGTGGCTGCGGCCGATGCTGGGTGTCATCTTATGTTCAAAGGCGCGGCGCTTAATGGCTTCAAGCAGCGCATCCAGATCAGCCAGCAATATGTCGGTCGCGCGCGTCAGTTGCACGGCAAGGCAGGTGTCGAGCACGTCAGAGCTGGTCATGCCCTGATGCATGAAGCGGGCTTCATCCCCCACATTTTCGGCAACCCATGTGAGGAAGGCGATCACATCATGCTTGGTAACAGCTTCAATGGCATCAATGGCCGCGACATCAATGGTCGGGTTGGTCGCCCACCAATCCCACAAGGCCTTGGCCGCTGATTTGGGGACAACGCCCAGCTCTGCCAGTGCATCCGTTGCGTGCGCCTCAATTTCAAACCAGATTTTGAAACGGCTTTCCGGTTCCCAAATCTGGACCATATCGGGGCGGGCATAGCGGGGAATCATGGCAAATCCTGTCTTGCTCAAGCGTTTGCGGTGCCGCTAGCAGGAAGGCCCAGCAGCGGCAATGCCGCAAGGCGCACGCTAACATCAACTCAGCAACCCCGCCGCCCGCATTGAGCTATGGCCATTGGCGCCAATGATGATGTGGTCATGCACGGAAATGCCCAAGATGCGGCCTGCCTCAATAATTTGTTTGGTCAGTTGAATATCGGCGCGGCTAGGTGTTGGATCGCCTGAGGGATGGTTATGGACGAGGATAAGCGCGGCTGACCCAAAATCCAGCGCCCGGCGCATCACCTCGCGCACGTGGATAACCGCTTGATCTATTGATCCTTCCGCCATCAATTCATCGCGGATCAGCATATTTCGGGCATTGAGGTGGAGAATGCGCACACGCTCTACCGTTAGGGCGGCGAGATCCGCCCGCAGATAATCGAGCAGAGCTTGCCAGCTGCCCAGAATAGGCTGGTTACGAAGGGGTTCTGACAACATCCGCAAGGCAGTTGCATGGGCAAGCTTAAGCGCGGCGACGGCCCCATCGCCAATGCCGCCATTGCGCCCAATCGCTTCGGCATCAGCACATAGCAGCGCGCTTAGGCTGCCAAATTGGGCCAGCAGGCGCTTGGCAATTGGCTTTGTATCGCGCCGGGGAATGGCCAGCGCGAGCAGATATTCTACCAGCTCATGATCGAGCAGCGCCTCTGGCCCGCCTTCAATCAGGCGACGGCGTAGCCTTTCACGATGGCCCGCCCCCAAGATCGCTTCCTCCTGCATCAGAACAAGGCTAATAGAGCAACAGCGCCCGTCAATTGCCCTTGATCCTCGCGGGCAAAGCGGCTTGGAAGGACGACATGGCCTTGCGCACGCGCGCCAAACTGAGTCTCTTTGTCCTGGCAGGCAGCGTGCTTGTCACCGGGATGGGGCTTTGGCGCTATCGTGAACCAATCGCGCGGGATGCGCTGGACACTTATTTCGCTCAGCATGGCGTAAAAGCGTCCTACAAAATCAAAGCGATAGAAATGCGCCGTCAAAGGCTGGAGCAGGTGCGCATTGGTGACCCAGCCCGGCCAGACTTGGTTGCAGACTGGGTGGAGATGGATGTGGGGCCTAGTCTGACAGGCCTATCCGTCAAAGCCTTTCGGGCCGGTGGGCTGCGGCTTTGGGGCGCGCAACGCGGCGAAAAAATTTCTTTCGGCAGTCTTGATCGGCTGCTTCCACCCCCGTCTGACAGCGCGTTTCGCCTGCCGCGAATTGATCTGGCGCTGGAAGACGCGCGGCTGGCGTTCGAGTCGCCTTATGGGCGGGCAGGGCTGCGGTTGGATGGTCAGGGCAATTTGCGGTCAGGCTTTGAGGGAAAATTGGCCGTGGTCAGCCCGCGCCTTGGGCAAGCAGGCTGCATGGTGGATCAGCTGGAGCTTTATGGCGATGTGTCGGTTGTCGGGGCACGCCCAACTTATACGGGCCCGGTGCGGTTTGCGGCGCTGCGCTGTGGTGGGCTGACCAGCGGGCCTGGGGATGTACGCCTAGATGCCAGCCTGTCGGAAGATGCGCGCAACTGGCGCGGCTCTGGCCGGTGGACATTTGACGCAGTCACGGCCTTGGGCCTGCGCCTTCCTACGCTCACTGGCGGGGGAGCGTTTTCGGGGGATGCCCGGCAAACAAAGGCCCGTTTTGAAGTGCAGGCCACGGATCTGTCTGCCAAGTCATTGACTGCCAACGGCCTGACCATCGCTGCGAAAGCCAATTTTGGTCCGCAGGCGCTGCTGGTAAATGGCCAAGCAAAACTGCGTGGCGCGCGGGCA
>RFZB01000133.1 GCA_009920915.1 Sphingomonadaceae bacterium
GGCGGGATTTATCGGCCTAACATCCCGGTGGCACAGGCGCTTAACTCTGGCCGCGAAGGGACATTGGCTCGACCAATGGCTGACCCCAACCGAGTTGACTATGTTATTGTTGAGCCGGTGTTTCAGGCGCCTGCACCCGAGGCGCCGTCCGCCTTTTCCAGCCAAGGTAAACGCTAATGGCGCGCGGATATGAGCCCCGGCTCAACCGCAAGGCGGCCCCCTGGGCGCTGGTTGGCATCCCGGCAATCTCAGTTCTGCTCGGCTCGCTGACCGCTCTTCCACCCAATATTGCCACCTACCCGTTTTTGCCGCCGATTGGCCTTTTGATGCTCTTGGCGTGGCGCACTTTGGTTCGTGATTTATGGCCCAGCTGGGTGGCCTTGCTGTTCGGCTTTTTTGATGATTTGTTCAGCGGGCAACCAATGGGATCTGCGATGTTCCTATGGACTTCGGTGTTTCTTATATTGGATATTTTTGATCGCTGGATGATGTGGCGAGATTATCGGCAGGATTGGGTCATTGCAGGAATATTAATTGCCATCGTCCTGCTGGCTGGGTTGGGCATTGCCAATTCAGCCGGCGGTGCGACGCCTGTCTTGGTGATCCTGCCGCAAATTCTTGCGTCCATTCTTGCCTTCCCGCTGGCGGTGCGGACCTGTGCATGGCTTGATCAATGGCGGTGGCGGATATGAAGTGGCTGTTGGGCAGCAACCTCCATATGACCGAGGCGCAGCAAAGCTTCACCTTTTCCCGCCGCGCGTTTTTTCTGGGGGCCACACAAATTGGCATTGGCACTTTGCTGGCCGCACGCATGGGGTGGCTGGCAGTTGCTGAGAATGAGAAATATTCTCTGCTGGCCGAAAGCAACCGAGTCAGTTTGCAGATTTTGCCCCCGCGACGGGGCTGGATTGTGGATCGCAAAGGCCGGCCAATTGCGCTCAATAAAACGGCCTTTCGCGTCGACCTGATTCCGGACCGCCTGCTGGATAAAGATGCTGTGATCGGCCAGTTGCAGCAAATCATGCGCTTAACCCCCGAAGACGTTGCCCGCGTCCATGCGGACCTGAAAAAGGCCTATGGCTTTCAACCCGTTCCGGTTGCCGAGAATGTTGATTGGGAAACATTTGCGGCAGTAAGCCTGCGCACGCCCGATATGCCGGGCGTTGCCCCAAGCGAATATTTCACGCGCTTTTATCCTGAAGGGGCCAGTGTCGCGCATCTCATTGGCTATGTCGGGGCGGCCTCTGCCAAGGATTATGAAACCAACCGGGACCCCCTGTTGATCACTCCGGGGTTTAAAATCGGCAAGGCAGGGCTTGAGAAAACTCAGGAAGCTGTTTTGCGGGGCGCCCCAGGGGCAAAACGCACAGAAGTGACGGCGCGCGGAAAACTGGTGCGGGATTTGGCAACGCGACCTGACGTACCCGGCAAGACTGTAAAGCTGACCATAGACGCCGGATTACAGGACTTTGCTGGCAGACGCCTTGGGCTTGAATCGGGTTCCGCGGTTGTGCTGGATTGCCAGACAGGCGGCATATTGGCTCTCGCCTCGATGCCGGCTTTTGATCCCAACAGTTTTTCCGACGGCATTGGCCGACTTGAATGGAAAATGCTGCAAGAAGATGATCACATCCCCATGCTCAATAAGGCGATGCAAGGTCTCTATCCGCCGGGATCCACAGTTAAGCCGGCTGCAGCGCTTGCCTTGCTGCAAGCTGGGGTCGACCCGGAAGAAGTCGTTGTGTGCAATGGGGGCTATCGGCTGGGCAATCGTACCTTCCGGTGCCTTGGCCGGCATGGCCCAATGACGATGCGCCACGCACTGATGAAGAGCTGCAATACCTATTTCTACGCCATGGGCAGGCGCATCGGATATGACCGTATTGCCCCTGTTGCCCGTCTGCTGGGCATGGGCCAAGAATTTGATTTGCCCATGCCCTCACAGCGTTACGGCACAGTGCCAGACAGCGCATGGAAAATGCGGAAATTTGAAAAGCCTTGGTCGCAATCAGACACGCTGAATGCCACCATTGGCCAAGGCTATGTGCAGGCAAGCCCGCTGCAGCTTGCGGTCCTTGCGGCGCGCATTGCCTCAGGCAAGCACCTTGAACCCTATCTGATCGCTGGCCAGCAAAAGCCTGTCCGTCCGCTGGATATTCCTGCCGACCATCTGGCCATTGTGCGCGAGGGCATGGATCTGGTTGTCAATGGCGACGGCACCGCCGTGGCCAGCCGCTTGCCATTGCCGGATATTCGCATGGCGGGAAAAACTGGCACGGCACAGGTGCGCAAAATTGCGGGTGCACAGCGTGGCCAATCGGGCGCATGGAAGTATCGTGACCATGGGCTCTTCGTCTTTTTTACACCTGTTGAAGCCCCGCGTTATGCGGGAGCCGTAGTCATCGAACATGGCATGGGTGGCGCAAGAGCCGCAGCGCCGGTGGCAAAAAGCATGATGACCTACTTATTTGATCCAGCCCGCGCGATGGAAGAGCTGACTGCGCTGGAGGCCAATTGGGGTGGCGATGTCAACACGCGCATGGCGCGCAAGGCCGCTGCCTGGAAATCTGCAGGCAATAGCAGCGAGGCAGCAAAAGCTGGCGCACAAGGCAGTGTGGACGATGCAGAGGTGCGCCAATCGACACAAGAAGGCGCTGCCGCCCCTACGCCCGTCAACCGCGATGCCGCCGCCGTGCCAGAGCCGGAAACTGCAACGAACCCCGTCTCGCCCGCTTCCCTGCGGCCCACTACGGCCAATCCACCCACGGGAACGCCACAGCCATGAGCGACAGTGTCATCCCAACAGCTTTGCGGCAATTGCCGTGGCGGCTATTGGCCTTGCTGATTGGCGTCGCGGCCTTTGGCGCGATTATACTCTATTCGGCGGCAGGCGGGTCCCTGACACCTTGGGCAACCAGCCACGTTGTGCGCTTTAGCATCTTCCTGATCATGGCGATGATTATGGCGCGTATTCCCGAAACAACTTATGCGCGACTTGCCCTGCCCGGATATTTCATTGTTCTGATCTTGCTGATTGGCGTGGAGCTTATTGGTGCCATTGGCGGGGGCAGCCAGCGTTGGCTTGATTTAGGCTATATTCGGCTTCAGCCGTCGGAATTGATGAAGCTGATGATTGTGCTGGCAACAGCACGCTTTTATGCGATGCTGCCGGCGGGTGAAATCCGAAAATGGACGGCAATCTGGCCACCTTTGGTGCTGCTTGGCCTGCCCTTTTTGTTAGTGCTTATTCAACCCGATTTGGGCACAGCCTCAATGATTGCCATCGGCGGGCTGACGATCATGTTCCTTGCCGGCATTCCGCTGCGCCTCTTCATTGGCGCGGGGGTCATTGGTGCCGCGGCTTTGCCAGTCATTTACAGTGTGCTGCATGAATATCAGAAGAAACGTGTGCTGATCTTCCTCAATCCAGAAACAGACGCGCTGGGTGCCGGCTATCACATCACGCAGTCCAAAATCGCAATTGGCTCGGGCGGTATTTTCGGCAAAGGCTTCCTCAATGGGACGCAGAGCCATCTCGATTATCTACCAGAAGGCCATACCGATTTTGTCTTCGCCACCATGGCTGAAGAATGGGGACTTGTTGGCGGACTTGCGGTAATTACCGCCTTTGTTTTGATTGGCCGATGGGGCCTCAATGTCGCCAACCGCGCCAACAGCCGCTTTGGCCGTTTGACAGCCGCTGGCTTGTCCATGACCATTTTTTATTACGTCACTATCAACCTGCTGATGGTCATGGGGCTTGCCCCTGTGGTGGGCATTCCGCTTCCCTTGGTTTCGCATGGGGGCACCGCCATGCTTACAGTCATGCTGTGCTTGGGCGTGCTTATGTCGATCGATCGGCATAACCGCGTTCAGCGAGGACTCTGAAAAACCAATAATTAGGGCATTGCATTGCCCGAAAGCCACTGCTAATGGCCCGGCCTCGCAAACGAGATTGTCGCTGCCGCGGCAGATTTTCACCGCGATGTGGACGCATAGCTCAGTTGGTAGAGCAGCTGACTCTTAATCAGCGGGTCCTAGGTTCGAGCCCTAGTGCGTCCACCATTTTCTCCGCCAACGTACAGCAGATGTCCCAAACATGATGGCGCTCGGTTTTCTTGCGAGCATCCAACCCGCAGGCAGTCTGCGGGTTAGGCCATTTTACGCAGCACCATAGTCCTCTGGTTAGCTATGCGTCTGACGGCGAGCATGACAGAGAAGAGGGCATCCTTCGCGCCATGTTAAGCCCGACGAAGGCCAGCTGAAAAATGGCAGAGAGACATTGAATGGCAGACCACCGGTACAAAAAAGTTCCCGCAGCACGGTTTTCTCGGATGGCATCATTTGGGCAGCTTGCCGGCGGCATTGCCAGTGGGATGCTGGCCGAAGGCGCACGCCGATTAGCAAGTGGGGAACGGCCACGGCTTTCTGATATGCTGCTGACCCCAGCAAATGCCCGGCGCGTGACA
>RFZB01000134.1 GCA_009920915.1 Sphingomonadaceae bacterium
CAGCACAATGCCAAACAGGCCATTGGCATCTGCCCCTTCTGATCCAATCAGGCCCACCGCGCCATTGACGAGCACCAGCAGCGCCGCTGTTCCTAATGTCAGCGCCCACGCAAACCGCGCAGACCAGCGCGTCAACCGCCGCACCGCCAGATCACAGCCCAAGCCAAATGCTGCCAACAAAGCGCCAAACACCCCGAAATCGAGCGCAGTCCACTGGATTTCGGAACTGATCTTCGTGGCCACAACTGGCACGAGGAAGAGTGCAATGAGCAGGCCCCAACCCACCAGCCGGATGGTGCGGGTTGAGGCCGCGTTATCAGATTGCACCGGGCGCATGATTAGGGCGTCACCACGTTAAATGTCATCCCCGGCCGATCGAGTGCCCCAAACATGGCGGCAATCACGCCCGGATCACCTTCAAAGCGCAGCGCGCCAGACTGGAAGGCCTGCATCGGATCAATCGTCTGCAAAATCAGCCCATCAAAGGTTGCCCGCGTGGTAATCAACGACGCCGTCGGATTGTCGAGCTTTTGCCCCATGCTGGGGAACAAAACTGATGGGCCCATATGCAGCGCCACCATTTCATTGCGATCCGTAAAGACCAGCTGCACCGTTGTATTGGGCCGTGTCGACTTGGCTGGATTGAACCGCGCAGCAAGCGCGTCCATCAAATTGGCCGTGGGCACCGCCCGAATAACACCGGCACCCGCCAAATCGGCGCGCGGATCGGGAACGCCCGTGCGCAGCTCATGCGCTGCTTGTAAAAAGACATTGCGCCAGGTGCCAGCTTCCGCCTGATAGCCTTGCTGTTCATAGCTTGCCGCGAGCCATTTCTTCGCCACATCGTTCGTCGGATCGGCAAAGACAATGTGGTTAAAAACCGTGGACGACCAGCGATAATCCCCGGCATCATAGGCCTTAATACCAACATCTAACGCCTTTTTCGCGCCGCCCATAGCCGCCACATAGCGTTTGGATTCTTCGGTTGGGACGTGGCGGTTATAATTGGCGGGCACGCCATCCCACCAGCCGAAATAATATTGGAACACTGCCTTCGCATTATGGTTGTAGGTTCCATAATAGCCGCGCGTTGAAAAATCCGTCTTTGCGTGCGCCGGTTCGCCAATTTGCTCGGCAATTTCAGTGGCTGTCTCGCCAGAATTGGCCAGCCGCACTGTCTGATCGTGAATGAACCGATAGGTATCGCGATGATGGGTCAGGAATGTCTTCACATTATCTGCGCCCCAAGTGGGCCAATTATGCGATCCAAAAACCACGTCACTCTTATCGCCATAAGCGCGCAAGGCCGCATCAATGGCCTTTGACCAATTGAGCGTATCCCGCGCCTTGGCCCCCCGTTGGGTCAGCACATTATGGAACGTGCCCGTCGCCACTTCAGACGAGCACAGCGCCTTAAACTCTGGCAAATAGAACATGAATTCCGCAGGCGCTTCTGATCCGGCTGCATCAATAAATTCAAAGGTCACGCCATCAATGACCATAGGCGCGGCCCCGCGCTGCACCTCTACCGTTGGTTTCGCCAGCGACGCTTTGTTGTTGAGCGGCAACGCCTGGCCCAAGCCTGTCCCGATTTGCGCCAGCGGCGATCGGTCAAGCGCCGAGCCAAATTGGAAGCCTGCACGCCGCCCCATATAAATGCCCGCAAGGACATTTTCGCTAATCGCTTCATCGGTAAAGCCATGCGGCGCGATGATCGGGATTTTGCCTGACGCCAGCACCTCAGGCGCCGCAATGGCCGCGACCCCGCCATAATGATCGCCATGACTGTGCGTGAAGAGAATGCCGGTAATTGGCCGATCACCCAGCGTCTTCTTCACCAATTCCATACCAGCGGCAGCTGTTTCCACGGCTGTCAGCGGATCAACAATGATCCAACCCGTCTTCCCGCGGATGATGGTCATCACTGAAATGTCATAGCCGCGCAGCTGGTAAATGCCGGGCATCACCTCAAACAGACCATGTTCCGCATTTAGTTTAGATTGTCGCCAGAGCGAGGGGTTCACGCTGGCCGGGGCATCGCCCTTTAAAAAGGCATAGCTGGTGGCATCCCACACCACATCGCCCTTGGCATTGCGGATAATGCCGCCTTGGATTTGCGCCAAACGGCCGCGTGTAGCGTCCGCAAAATCAGTCGCTTCGTTGAGTGGCAAGGCTTGGGCCACACGGGCATTGGCCTCTGCTGTTGCCGTGGTGACGGTGCCGGGCGCTGGCGGCTCTCGCCCCATCGCAGGCGCTGCAAGAATAAGCGCAAGCGCCGTTGCTGCAACAAAACGAGTCATTCCATCTCTCCCTCTCCCGCTGGGCCTATGCCCAGTCATGGCAAATAATCTTTGCCACCATCGCCCGTTTTTGAGGGGCTTGGCAAGGGATAAAGCGGACTAGCTTTTATAGCCCTTCAGCTCATCGCCGGTGAGGCGCACGACATGCAGCACATTGGTGGACCCCGGCGTGCCAAAGGGAACGCCCGCCATCACCACCACGCGATCTCCCCCCTTGGCAAGGCCATGGCGCAGCGCCATGCGCTTTGCCTTGGCAACCATTTCCTCAAAAGAGGTCACGTCGCGTGTATGGACTGGGTGGGTGCCCCAGAGCAGGCCCATTTGCCGTGCTGTTGCCATTTCTGGCGTGAGGACAAGAATGGGCACATCCGGCCGTTCACGCGCAATGCGGCGCGCCGTTGAGCCTGAGGTGGTATAGCAAATAATGGCTTTTGCAGAAACCGTTTTGCAGATGTCAAAGGCCGCTGCTGACAATGCGTCCGCCGTCGTCGGGTCTGCATTGGTTTGGGTGAAGTGGAGCCGCGCTTTATAGCCCCGGTCACTTTCCACGCTCAGCGCGATCCGGTCCATCATCGCCACGGCTTCTTCGGGCCAATCCCCCGCTGCACTTTCTGCCGACAGCATCACCGCATCGGCGCCATCATAAATAGCGGTTGCCACGTCAGACACTTCCGCGCGGGTGGGCGTGGGTGCCTTGATCATGGATTCGAGCATTTGGGTGGCCACCACCACGGGCTTGCCCAGAATGCGTGCGGTTTCCACGATCCGCTTTTGCGCCGGCGGCACGTCTTCAGGCGGCAATTCCACGCCAAGGTCCCCGCGGGCGACCATGACCGCATCGGCCAATTCCAAAATGCCGTCGAGCCGGTCCAGAGCGGCTGGCTTTTCAATTTTTGCCAGCAAGGCCGCCTTGCCACCAATCAGGCGACGCGCTTCGGCCAAATCCTCGGGCCGCTGAACAAAGGATAGCGCAATCCAATCTGCGCCTTGATCAATGGCAAAGGCCAGATCTGACCGATCTTTTTCGGTGAGCGCAGCCAGCGGCACCACAACATCGGGAACATTCAGCCCCTTTTTGTTGGAGAGAATGCCGCCCACTTCAACCCGCGTGGTAATGGATTTTGCCCCGATTTCTGTCACACGCAGCACCAGCTTGCCATCATCTAGCAGCAGGCGTGAGCCAATTTTCAATGCCTCAAACACTTCCCGGTGCGGCAAGCACACGCGCGTAGCATCGCCCGGTGTGGGATCAAGATCAAGCTGGAACGTCTGATCCTTGATAAGATCAATCTGCCCCTCAGCAAAGGTGCCGACCCGCAGCTTGGGCCCCTGTAAATCCACCAAAATCGTGGCAGGGCGGCCATGCAGCTTTTCCAAATTGCGGATCGATTGGAACAGCTCTACCCGATCTGCCTGGCTGCCATGGCTCATATTGATGCGAAAGGCATCGGCCCCGGCGCGAAACAGCTTGCCGATCATCTCTGGCGTGGCACTGGCTGGGCCCAGCGTGGCAAGGATACGGACTTTTCGGCCTCGTGCCGGCAGATATTGCGTCAACATTCGCTCCACTTCTTGGCAACGCCTCATAGCGGCTCTGACGCATCATTCAATCGAGCTGCATCCCAAAGCCGCCTTTATCTGTGCGTGATGACGCTACGGAGTCAGACACTTGGGCTAGTCAGCACGGCGCCGTGAGACAAGAGGGCTGGAAACGATTGCCGGCCTTGCCAATGGCCGAGACAAGGCGTGTGCGTGCTTGCCATGCCCGCTTTGGGGCGGCTAGAGGCCAGCTTGTCCTTATTTGTGGAGACTCCCATGCCCAGCCTTGTCCTTATTCGCCACGGCCAATCTGCTTGGAATTTGGAAAACCGCTTTACGGGTTGGTGGGATGTGGATGTGACCGAAAAAGGCGCCGCCGAAGCACGCGCCGCGGGCGCATTGATGCGCGACAAGGGGCTTGATTTTGATTGCTGCTTCACCTCGCTGCAAACCCGCGCAATCAAGACACTCAACCTCGCGCTAGAAGAAATGCAGCGCCTCTGGCTACCCGTGGAAAAAGATTGGCGTTTGAATGAGCGTCATTATGGCGGGCTGACAGGCCTTGATAAGGCCGAGACCGCTGCCAAACATGGCGATGAC
>RFZB01000135.1 GCA_009920915.1 Sphingomonadaceae bacterium
GTGTGGACCAATGTTTTCCAGCGGGGGCGTTTGCAAGCAGGTGAACATTTTCTGGTCCATGGAGGCTCCTCTGGCATTGGTTTGACCGCCATCCAATTGGCCAAAGCTTTTGGTGCTGCCCTGCTCCCCGCCCTGTTCCGCCACGCGGTAGAGCGCCATTTCCGCCTTTTCGATTTGCTCGGTTGGCTGGACATCCTCGCTGGTGTCGAGCGCGCGGCTCGCCATATCGCGGCCCACACTCACCAGTTCGCGCAGCAAAGCCAGATCGTAAATCTGCTGGGCAAAGTCGCGCGCGCCCAAAAGCGCCGCGCCAGAGCCAGTTAATTGTGCGAGATAGGCGGGGCCTCCCAGCGCTTTCATTGCCTCATCCGCCTCAAACATCGGCTTGAGTGTGACGGGGTTGGCGACCATTGACCGGTCAATAAGTTTCATAATCGCATCGTAAATGCGGCCATGAACCGGCTCAAAGAAATGCTCTGCCCGCACCTTTAACTGAATGTCTTCCGCAACGCGGTTATCAATCATCAGCGCGCCCAACAGGGCCGCCTCCGCCTCAATATTGTGCGGAAGTTGAACCGTGGGTTCATTGTCGTGAATCAGTCGAACGGGATCAGCCATAAGTTCCTCATGCCGCAAAGCTATTGGAACGCAATGCACAGGCAAAGGGGATTACGGGGATAACTCTGTATCGGCTTGACTTCCCTTGGGCCGTTCCATCCGATATGCGCGAAATATGGCCGATCCGCGTATCATCGACATCAAGCTCGACGAGCAGACGATCATCTGGCGTTCTGCGGATATTGAGCAGGAACGGCGGATTGCCATTTTTGATATTTTAGAGGGCAATTATTTCGCCCCGCAACGCGCACATGAAGATGGCTATGCCGGGCCATACCGCCTGTTGTTGCGCGTGGAGGAAGGCCGGCTGGTCTTTGAAGTGCGGCGCGAGGATGATGGCGCGCTTGAATCAGTTATCCTTGCGCTTGGGCGGTTCCGCCGCCTGATCCGCGATTATTTTGCGATTTGTGACAGCTATTATCAGGCGATTAAAGTCGCAACGGCCCAGCAGATTGAAACGGTCGATATGGCGCGCCGGGCGCTCCACAATGAAGCCGCAGAGCTGTTGAAAGAGCGGCTGACGGGCAAAATTGAGGTGGATTTTGATACCGCCCGCCGCCTCTTCACGCTGATTTGCGTGCTGCACATTAAAGGATGATCCACGGCTGTGTTCCGCAGGCAGGATCGAGCCATAGACATTTGGAAACGCACAGGGCATCGATAAGCACATGACTGATCAGACCCGCCGTCTTGTGGATGCCGCGCGTGAGGCCGCCCGCTTTGCCCATGCCCCTTATTCAGGCTTTGGCGTGGGCGCGGCCTTGCTGTTGGAGGACGGCAGCATCATCACTGGCTGCAACTTTGAAAATGCGAGCTACGGCCTAACCTTATGCGCCGAAACTGTGGCGCTGGCGACCGCCAATGCCCAAGGCAAATTGCGTGCGGTGCGCGAAATTGCGGTGATTGGCGGGCCGCTGGTCAATGGCACACCCAAGGGGCATGATCCTGTGCGCCCCTGTGGCCGGTGCCGCCAAGTGATTAATGAAGCGGCAGACCTATCGGGCCACGACATTGTCATTCATTGCGCGGGGGCGGAAGGCGACGCTGTGGAGCAGCACCGCATTTCCACCCTGTTGCCTTATGCCTTTGGCCCGGCGGCGCTTGGGCTATCCTAGGAGAAACTATGTCCATCCTGTCTGATAAGTGGATTCGTGAGCAAGCCACCACCAATGGCATGATTGAGCCCTTTGTGGAGGCCCAACGCCGCGATGGCTGCATCAGCTATGGCCTGTCCTCCTACGGCTATGACGCGCGCGTGGCGGATGAGTTTAAGATTTTCACCAATGTCGACAGCGCCGTTGTCGACCCAAAGGACTTTGCCGCCAACAGCTTTGTGGACCGCAAGACTGACGTCTGCGTTATCCCGCCCAACAGCTTTGCCTTGGCGCGCACCGTGGAATATTTCCGCGTGCCGCGCGATGTGCTGGTCATCTGCCTTGGCAAATCCACTTATGCCCGCTGTGGCATCATTGTGAATGTCACCCCGCTAGAGCCCGGTTGGGAAGGCCATGTGACGCTGGAATTTTCCAACACCACGCCTTTGCCTGCCAAGATTTACGCCAATGAAGGCGCCTGCCAATTCCTGTTCCTCAAAGGCAATGAGCCGTGTGAGACAAGCTATGCCGACCGCGCAGGCAAATATATGGGCCAAAAAGGGGTAACGCTTCCCCGGTTGTAACGCACTGCCGCGCCGCTGGGCGCGCAAGGCCGGATAGGGTTTCGCGCAGAGACGCTGAGATCGCCAAGAAAAATAAGGCAGGCATGTGCTCCAGCGAAGGCTGGAGCCCAAGGCCACCCGCCCTTTTCTGCAAGACTTTTGATAGCCCTCCCTAGGCTCCGGGTCACGCTCGGAGCACATATTTCGCCTCTTTGCGCGCTTTGCGTCTTTGCGCGACGCAGAACCCCAATAACCGTTGGCCCAGCGGACAGCTCGTGTGATAAGAAGCACCAAAGCGCCACAGACGACAGGAGAGAAGAATGGCCAAGCAGGACGCAGAATTCGACATCATCGTCTATGGTGCCAGTGGCTTTACCGGCCGTCTTGTTGCCGAATATCTGGCAAAACAGGGCGTCGGCAAATGGGCGATGGCCGGGCGCAGCCTTTCCAAACTGGCCGAGGTCCGGGACGAGATGAGCCTGCCATCCGACACCCCACTTGTCATTGCAGATGCCAGCAACCCGGCAACCCTGATCGACATGTGCAACCGCACCCGCGTCGTCCTGACCACCGTTGGCCCTTATCAACTCTATGGCAAAGAACTGGTCGCAGCCTGTGCCGAAACGGGTACGGACTATGTCGATCTGTGCGGCGAACCCGCCTGGATGCGCGAGATGATTGACGCGCATGATGCCCGCGCCAAGGAAACGGGCGCCCGCATCGTCTTTTCCTGCGGCTTTGATTCCATCCCCTTTGATCTGGGCGTCTGGTTCCTTCAGCAGGAAGCAAATAAGCGCCATGGCAAGCCCGCCCCGCGCGTCAAAGGACGTGTGCGCAAAATGCAGGGCGGCGCATCCGGCGGCACGATTGCCAGCCTGACGGAAACGATGAAGGCGGCCGCCAAGAACCCCAAGATCATTGGCATCCTGAAAAGCAGCTTTGGCCTCACCCCGGGCTTTGAAGGCCCGTCCCAGCCCTCTGGCCTGCTGCCCGAATATGATAGCGCCACCGGCACATGGACCGCGCCTTTTGTGATGGCGCCGATCAACACCAAAAATGTCCACCGCAGCAACTTCCTGCTCGGCCACCCTTATGGGCGCGATTTCGTCTATGATGAAATGATCATGACGACCATTGGCGATGCCGGCCGCGCGATGGCCGAAGCCATGGCAAAGGCCAGCCCCTTTGGCGACTCTAAGCTCCAGCCCGGCGAAGGCCCCAGCAAGGAAGAGCGCGAAAATGGCTTTTACGATGTGCTCTTCATCGGCGAATATCCCGATGGAACGTCCGTCCGCGTCTCTGTGAGCGGCGATAAAGACCCCGGCTATGGATCCACCAGCAAAATGATCGCCGAAAGCGCCCTGACGCTGTTGGAGAATGACACAGCGGGCGGCGTGACCACACCGGGCGCCGTGATGGCAGCGCCATTGCTTGCGCGGCTGGAAAAGAATGCGGGGCTGACGTTTTTGGTGGAGGGGTGAGGGGTCTTGGGGGGGAGTTTAGTTCAAACTCTCCCGCACCACCCACCGTTTCAACTTCGCCCTTAAGCTCCGCCGAATAAGCGCGATATGCGCGCCATAGAGCGCCAGAAAACCCAGCCCCCAGAACAGCCAGTCGCCGCCCACAAAGCTCCGCGCGATGATGAGGGCGAAGGCCCAGAAGATCAGCACCACGCGGATATTCAGTTCAAAGCGCAGGGCCGTCCATGGCGCGGGGAAGTGGCGGATATTGCCGCTGGTTTCGATGCGCACTGGCTCCACCCCGCGCAGGCGGGTTACGGTGCCGCCATCGACATAGGCAAAGGCATCCCAGCGTTCAAATCTGTCAAACCCCTCCCCCCGTTCAAAGGCAAACTGTGTTTGCGACAGGGGGTGGACCAGATAATGCCCCGCAAAGCCGCGCAAGATGCGTTCAAAGCGCAGATCATCCAGTGCAGCCATAGGCTCATTGTAAATCAGCGTGCCGAGAAACAAGCGGGGCAAATCAAGGGGCATAAGGGGTCAATAGGTGGGCGCGGATGCAATTTCAAATGGGGTGTGGGTCGCGCCTCTCCCGTCA
>RFZB01000136.1 GCA_009920915.1 Sphingomonadaceae bacterium
GGTGATGGCGATTTCATGATGAATGGGCAGGAACTCGCCACCGCGATGCAATATCAGTGCAATATGCTGGTGCTGGTGGTGGACAATGGCGTGTACGGGACGATCCGTATGCATCAGGAGCGCGAATATCCAACGCGCGTCTCCGGCACGGGGCTGTTTAACCCAGACTTTGCAGCATTGGCGCGCGCCTATGGCGGCTGGGCGGCGACGGTGGACACCACCGATCAATTTGCCCCCGCGCTGGCCGAGGCCATGCGCCAAAAGGGTCTCAGGCTGCTGCACCTGAAAACGGAGGCAGAGCGGATTAGTGTGGGGACGACGATTTCAGCGCTAAGAGCGCGGTAATCCTGCCAAAACCGTCATGCTGCACTTGGTTCAGCATCTGTTGGCGCCAAGGCCGCCAAAGTCTGCACGGACAGTGATCATGGATCCTGAAACAAGTTCAGGATGACAGAGAGGCGTTGTCCCCACAACGTCGTGCGAAACTCGGTTCGGGATGACGCCCCTTAATCCCCCGCGCGTTTAGCGGTCTTCATGCTCTCGCGGGTGACGGGATAGCCCAGACCTTCGGGGATGCAGAGGAAGATATTCTCCCCGTCCTTTTCCACCCATGGCGTCACGGTTTCTACAGGAACCGTCTCCGCATGGGCGCGGGCTTCTTCAAAAGTGTTGAACAGCGCGAGCCGTTCCAAATTGCGGTGCGTGGGGAAGATAACGTGGACATCACCCCGCAAGGCCGCCTCAATTGTGGCTTGTGCGCTGTCCCAAAAAGTGCGGACATTTTCCGTCGCGTCGACAATGGCTTCGGGCAGATCCTCGGGCGCGCGGGCAATGTAAAAGCGCGTGTCAAAGACGCGCGTTTCCTTAAAATTGGGCCGCCAGCGCGCAAAGGGGATCAGCGCCTCTAAATCCAGTGCCAAATCCGCCGCATCGAGAAGCGTGCTGAATTTTTCACGCGCGTGGAGCGCCTTGCGGGCCTCTTCCAGCCAGCCCGAGGGCGGCGGAGACGCCAAACCTATTGGTACGCCGCTTTCTTCAATTGTCTCGCGAATGGCGGCAATGCGGGCCGCCGCACATTCTGCCTCAATATGCGCGTGGCGGCTGGCGAGATAATGGTCATCTGCATCGACACGCCCGCCGGGAAACACAATTGCGCCCCCGGCAAACACCATGCCTTTGGATCGTTCCACCAGCAGCAATTCAGGCGGGCCATCGGCGCGTTCCCGAAACAAGACCAAGGTCGCCGCCGGAATTGCGGGAATGGTTTCTCCGGGCTCTGCCATATCAATATTCACTGCCGCACCACTCCCTTTATCCGCAATCGCTTGGTATGCCTGTCTTGAACCAGCCAGCGCCAGCGGGCAAGCCGGAAGCGCACGCAAGGGAGAGACGAAAGCAATGGACATAATCCCCATGCTGGGCATTGCCGCAAGCCTAAGCCTGTTGGCGGGCTGGCGGCTTTATCTGTGCGTGTTTGCCACAGGCCTGGCCATGCACTTTGGGATGATTGAGGCGCCGAGCCATGTGGCAGGCTTGCAGATTTTGGCGAACTCTTGGGTGCTGGGTGCATCCGGCCTTGGGCTGATTGCGGAATTTTTTGCCGATAAAGTCGCGTGGCTCGATTCGATCTGGGATGTGGTGCATGGCCTTGTCCGGCCGATTGGCGGCGCGCTGTTGGCGCTGGCCGTGATCGACCCCGCGCAGCCCATGTGGCAAATTATTGCCCTGTTGCTGGGCGGCAGTGGGGCGTTTTTAAGCCATAGCGCCAAGGCCGGGACACGCGCGATTATCAATGCCAGCCCAGAGCCGTTCAGCAATATGGCCGTTTCGATTGGGGAAGATGTCATTTCAGCCGGGCTGGCGCTGCTGATGTTCCACGCCCCCATGACAGCCGAGCTGGTGGCCGCCAGCCTTTTGCTGGGCGCGGTGCTGTTGCTGGGCGCCACCCGGCGGATGCTGAACCAGATGTTCACGCCGCCCCAGCCAAAGCGGGGCGGCTGAACGAGTTTAGACGCGCATCGGCATCAGCACGTAGAGCGCGGCGGACTTATCATTCTCACGGATCAAGGTCGGCGCAGCGGCGTCTGCCAGATGCACTTCCACGCTATCGCTTTCCACTTGGCTGAGAATGTCCATCAGATAGCGCGCGTTAAAGCCAATTTCGAACGCATCTGAGGAATAGCTGCCCGGCACTTCTTCGGCCGCCGTGCCATTTTCCGGCGAGGTGACGGACAAGGTGATCCGATCCGGCTCCAACGCCATTTTGACGGCGCGCGTCTTGTCCGACGCAATGGTCGACACGCGGTCAACACCGGCCATGAAGCTTTTGGGGTCAATCCGCAGCAGCTTATCATTCCCGGTGGGGATGACGCGGCTATAATCTGGGAAGGTCCCGTCAATCAGCTTAGACGTCAGAACGGCTGTGCCCAAGCCAAAGCGGATTTTGGTGGCCGAGAGCGACACTTCCACTGTGCCTTCCACTTCATCAAGCAGCTTGCGCAGCTCACCCACGCATTTGCGCGGCACAATGATGTCGGGCATACCTTCAGCGCCTTCGGGGCGCGGAATGGTGACGCGCGCAAGGCGGTGGCCATCGGTGGCCGCGGCCTTCAGCACAGGCTGACCATCATCGGCCACATGGAAGAAGATGCCATTGAGATAATAGCGCGTTTCTTCGGTCGAAATCGCAAAGCGCGTCTTATCAATAATCTGACGCAGCGCCGTTGCCGGCAGTTCAAAACGGGTCGGCAGATCGCCTTCCACAATCATCGGGAAATCATCGCGCGGCAGCGTGTTGAGGCTGTACCGCGAACGCGCGGCCACAACCTGCATCTTGCCATCGGCCGCCGTCAGCGAGACTTGCGTGCCTTCGGGCAGCTTGCGGACAATATCAAACAGCGTGTGGGCCGACACTGTGGTCGCGCCCGGCACGTCGACACTGACAGCCTCAAGCGATTCATTAATCTGCAAATCCAGATCCGTCGCCATCAGGCGGATGGTGCCATCTGCTGTGGCTTCCAACAGCACATTGGACAAAATGGGGATTGTGTTGCGACGCTCCACGACCGACTGGACGTGGCCGAGGCTCCTCAACAGATTTGCGCGTTCGATCGTCGCCTTCATTCAAACCCCCGAAAATCGTCTATTGGCCGCATGGGAGTCGGCCTTATAAATATTCTAGGGTCATGAACAAGATTGACGGGCACGGCAACCCCCGCCTTTCGCTTGCACGCGCAATAAATTGTGGGAAAAGGGCCAGATGAACATCAAAGGCCGCATCTTCATTGCTCGCCATGGCGAGACAGTCTTCAACTTTGCCAAACGGATGCAGGGCGACAAGCTCGACACACCGTTGACGCGTACGGGATTCGCGCAAGCCGAGGCCATGGGCGCGGCGCTGGCAGATTGGCTGAAACCGGCGGAAAAGCTGCAACTCTGGTCGTCCCCATCGGGCCGCGCATTGCAGACGCTGGCCGTCATCGCCGAACATATTGGCCATGATTGGCACCAAAGCACGCATGAGCCGCGTTTGTACGAAATCAACGTGGGGGATTGGGCGGGGCGCAGCTATGCCGATATTATGGCAGAGATTGGCCCGATTATGGACGCAGACACCGGATTGTTCAGCGTCCGCCCGCCCAAGGGTGAATGGTATGACGACATTGCCGCACGGCTGACGCACTGGCTGGACGAGACGGCGCATATCACGCACGACCGGCTGGTGATTATGCACGGTATGTCGAGCCGGGTGCTGCGCGGCCTTCTGCTTGATTTGCCTGTGACGGACCCGTGGAAAGCCCCCATTGCCCCCAGCCTGCCGCAGGGGACCATGGTGGTGATCGAAAATGGGCAGGAACAAATTGTGCGACAAGGCGGCGGTGGGCATTTGGCGTAATGGCATGAGGCTTTTGGTTGGCCTGTTTGCTCTTTTGGGGCTGAGCTTCGGCCCGGCTTTCGCGCGTACCCCGCTTGGGATGTTTGATAATTGGGGCAGCTTTCGCGATACTCAGCCGCTGCGCTGCTTTGCGATTGCAACGCCCGTTGAGCCGGGAACAGGCACATGGCGGGGCTTTGCCGCCATTTCCCATTGGCCGGACAAAAATATTCGCGGCCAAATCCATTTTCGGCTGAGCCGACAGCGCCAGCCCGGCGCCGATGTTATGCTGAGCGTGGGGGATCGGCGCTGGCGGCTGATGGCGGGCGATTATGATGCTTGGGGGCCAAGCCCCCGTCATGACGCCTTCATTGTCGCCAAAATTC
>RFZB01000137.1 GCA_009920915.1 Sphingomonadaceae bacterium
TGCAACACAGCGGGTGTTTTGCCAGTGCGGGCCGTTAATTGCCCTGAAGTCGTTGAATCGCGGCCATTGATTGCTCAGCACCCGATTGCGGCACGGTTTCGCCCGTGCGGTCGCTGATCTTGGCCCAATGGTCTGCCACGGCCTCCGGCGTGCGCTGGCCTTCCGGCAAGGCAACACCGCGCGTCATTGTGATGTTCGCGGTGTGGAAGAAGCCACCGCCAGCGCCCATGATGGTGTTGGTTGGGCAGTCTTCTGAGACGAGGAACAGCGCGGCTGGAACCACATTGACCGGGTTGAACGCCTTAAAGGCTTCTTCGGGCATGATGTCTTCGGTCATGCGCGTGCCTGCCAGCGGCGCAATGGTGTTGACTTTGATGTTGTTTTTCGCGCCTTCGAGATAGAGCGACTTGGTAAAGCCAGCGAGGCCCAGCTTGGCTGCGCCATAGTTGGTCTGGCCGAAATTGCCGTAAAGCCCCGTTGAGGATGCCGTCATCAAAATGCGGCCGTAATTCTGCTCCCGCATCGTTTCCCACACGGCCTTGGTGGCATAGGCGGAGCCGAGCAGGTGGACTTTCACCACCAGATCAAAATCGGCCATTTCCATCTTGGTAAAGCTTTTGTCGCGCAAGATGCCAGCGTTGTTGATCAAGATATGAACGCCACCCCAAGCTTCCTTGGCCTTGGCGACCATGTCCTGCATCTGTTCAAATTCAGCGACATTGCCGCCATTGGACATCGCTTCGCCACCAAAGGCCTTGATTTCTTCAACGACCTTCAGCGCCGCGTCGGAATGGCCCGTGCCATCGCGGGCGCCGCCCAGATCATTGACGACAACTTTGGCGCCGCGACGTGCGAGTTCCAGTGCATATTCGCGGCCCAAGCCTCCGCCTGCGCCCGTTACAATTGCGACCTTGCCGGTAAAATCGATGCTCATGTCCTGCTCCCTTGAAGCGAAAAATCGATGCCGCTGCTTACCGCCCGATCCGTTCATGTCCAGAGCTTCGTGGTCGACGTTACGGCACCCAGCCTATTTGCATCGTTTTTGGCTGATTTGCACGCCTGATTCGCCGCGTAAATGGGTCTGGCTTGACCTTTTCAGCGCTTATCTATTGGGTGGCCTGATGCGGGATGCACGAATTTTGACTTGGCTCTTGGCCGACCCCGGGCGGCGCGACCATGTGCGCGCCGATCAGCTTGCCGCAGTCCGCACCATAGCGGTAGCGGAGGGCTTGGCGGATGTTTTGGATGCCCGTCTGGCAGGCCAGTCCGGTTCCGCGCCTTCGTCCGACCCTGTCGCTGATCTGTGCCATGGCTGTGCCGCGCTCTTCGGTGCGGGCAATATGGAGCGTGGCCTATACCGGCTCTGGCAGATCAATAGCCTCATCGTTGACGGCCAATCCCAACCGGGGTTTTGGGATGCGGTTCAAGCGGAAGCACGGCAGAGGAAGGTTACCGCCCATGTCAGCCGGGCATTGCGATTGTGCCATCACCTCTTTGAAACCCCTGTTGATGCCTATTTGGCGTGGCAAGGGCAGCGGGGAGACATATTTTTTCTAGGCCGTCTGCTTGCACGAAATGGCGCGGGAAAGCCGACTGCCCCCATGCTGCGGCTGGCCTTTAAGCTGCGGGCGGCTTGGCTGGCCCGGCTTAGCTAGCCGAGATTGTTAAGCGTCGGCACCAGATCGTCAAAATGGTCAATAATCGCGCTGGCGCCCATGGTTTCGGCGGGCTGGTGCAAAAATCCAAAACGCACCGCAATGCTGGGTAGGCCCGCAGCTTGGGCGGCGTGCACATCGTGAATTGAGTCTCCAACAAATGCCGCACGGCCCCCGCCACAGCGGCGTACCATTTCCAATAAGCCATCCGGTTCTGGCTTGCCGCGCCCGGGGCCCATGGTGTCGCCGCCAATGATTGTTACAAATCGGCTCCGCAGGCCCAGTTGATCGAGCAATTTGACGGCAAGGCCCTCAAATTTATTGGTCACGACGGCCAAGGCCACATTCTGCTGTGACAGCGCATCAATGGCATTGATAAACCCCGGGAAAACTGGGCAATTCGTCCCAATATGAGCCTCATAATGTGCAATCAGGATGGGCATCAGCGCGCGGACTTCATCCCGATCCACCGGGCCGGTCTTGGCGAGCGCCATTTCCAGCATATGGCGCGCACCCATGCCCACCAGCTGCTTCACATCTTCTGCCGCGATGGGCGAGCGCCCGCCGGTTTCCAGCGCGTGATTAAGCGATGCCGCCAGCTCAAAGCTGGAATCGACAATCGTTCCATCCAGATCAAAACCGACAATTTGAATGCCATGAGGTGCTGTCATCGCTTTGCCTTGGCGGCTGGTGCTGGAAACGGCAAGCATTTGGTGGCACAGGGGGCTTTATGAGCCAAATAGCTGCCATCATCCTTGCGGCCGGCAAGGGCACGCGCATGAAGTCTGACCTGCATAAGGTCCTCCACCCCATTGCTGGGCGGCCAATGCTGATGCATTTGCTGGACGCCGTGGATGCACTGGCGCCTGCGCGCAAAGTTGTTGTGGTCGGCAGCGGGCGTGATCAGTTGGAAGCGGCGCTCGCGGGTTCGGCAGATCTGGCGGTGCAAGACCCGCAATTGGGCACAGGCCATGCCGTGCAACAGGCGGAAAGCGCCTTGGCGGGCTTCGCGGGCGACGTCCTCATCCTCTATGGCGATGTGCCTTTTGTCCCGACGGGGACGATGCAGGCCATGATTGATCGGCTGAATGCGCCAGACGCGCCTGCCGTGGTGGTGCTGGCTTTTGAGCCGGACGATACGCTCAATTACGGTCGAGTGATCTGCGATGGCGATCGCATCGTCAAAATGGTTGAGCACAAGGACGCGACCGACGCAGAACGTGCCTGCCGCCTATGCAATTCCGGCCTGATGGCAGTGAAAGCCAAGGATTTGTTCGCGCTGCTCGCGCGTGTGGGCAATGAGAATGCGGCCGGGGAATATTATCTGGTCGATATCGTCAACATCGCCAATGCCGATGGCCGCCATTGTGCGATGGTCAAGACCGATCCCTTTGATGTGGCGGGGATTAACAGTCGCGCAGAATTGGCGACGATGGAGGCGCAATGGCAACAGCGCCGTCGCGCGCAGGCTATGGCCGATGGCGCAACACTCATCGCGCCAGAAACTGTCTGGTTTTCTTATGATACGGTTATTGGCCGTGATGTGGTGATTGAGCCTCATGTCTTTTTCGGCCCCGGCGTTACCGTGGCCGATGGCGTGACCATTCATGGCTTTTCGCATCTTGAGGGGGCGACACTCGCCACTGGCGCAGAAATTGGCCCCTATGCCCGGCTGCGGCCCGGCGCGGTGTTGGAAGAGAATTCCAAAGTCGGCAATTTCGTGGAAGTGAAGAAAGCACGTCTGGGCAAGGGCGCAAAAGCGAACCATTTGTCCTATTTGGGGGATGCAGAGATTGGCGCGGGCGCGAATATCGGTGCCGGAACGATTACCTGCAATTATGATGGTTTCTTCAAATATAAGACCGAAATTGGGGCAGGCGCGTTTATTGGCTCCAACTCAGCATTGGTCGCACCTGTCAAAATCGGCACGGGCGCCATTGTCGGCGCGGGCAGCACGGTGACGGCAGATGTCTCCGACGATGCTTTGGCCTTGGTTCGGCCCAAACAAGAGGAAAAGCCGGGCTGGGCGGCGCGGTTTCGTGATCGCATGCGTGCCAAGAAGTCTAAAAAAGCCTGATCAACCTTCAAGCGGAAGTCGCTTTTTATGTGTGGAATTATCGGAATTGTCGGCAAGCAGGACGTGGCAGACCGCTTGGTCGAAGGGCTGCGGCGGATGGAATATCGCGGCTATGATTCCGCGGGCGTCTGCACGGTGCGGGAGGGTCAGCTGATCCGCCGCCGGGCTGAGGGTAAGCTTAACAATCTGGTGGCTGAACTCGCACAGAACCCAGCGCCAGGTGTTGTGGGCATCGCGCATACCCGCTGGGCAACGCATGGCGCGCCGACCACGAGCAACGCGCACCCCCATGCAACCGATGAGGTCGCGCTGGTCCACAACGGGATTATTGAGAACTTCAAACCGCTGCGCGATGCGCTGATCGCCAAAGGCCGCCGCTTTGAAAGCGAGACGGATACGGAAGTTGTCGCGCATCTGGTGTCCCAGCAAGTTGAGGCTGGGGCCAGCCCGCAAGAGGCCGTCAAAGCTG
>RFZB01000138.1 GCA_009920915.1 Sphingomonadaceae bacterium
CAGGCCGAGTTGAGAGTTCAACTCATCCACATCGCCAATTGCGGCCATGCGCGGCGCATCTTTGGCCGTGCGGCTGCCATCAACCAAGCCGGTTGTTCCATCATCGCCCGTGCGCGTGTAGATTTTGGTCAGCTTTACCAAGGCCTTAGCCTCGGGCAGCGAACAGCAGGATCACCACGAGCAAAATGGCCAGCGCCTGAAACATCACACGATGCATCATCGCTTTATTTTGCTTTTGGCTTGAGATGCTGGGGCCAGAGCCTGCGTTTTTAAGATCTTCTTCGGTCGTCTTCAAAAAGGCAACGACGCCGCGGATCAAGGCAACCAGCGTTGCCAGCATGGCTCCGATCAGGAGGAGGATTAAAAAGGTGTTTCCCATGAGGCTGGACATAGACCTCTCACCTATGGGGGCAAGCCCTTTTCACCACAGCATAGCCAAAAGCGCGTAATGGGGGCACAGATGAATTGCCACACCGCGCGCGCAAAAACGGGGAAGCGCCATCCCCTTTTTGTGCTCCGGCTGAGGGCCGAAGTAGGGCGACAGGCGGGCAGCGCTTAATCACCCAGATGATAGCCCGGCGGCAACACGCCGCGCCTGAGACCTTCGACCAAGGCGGCGGGATCAATACCCTGCGCGCGGAGATCGGCTAAAGTCTCGGAATTGCGGCGCTTGGCCAATCGCTCTCCCCCCGCGTCCAAAATGAGCCCGTGGTGGTGGTAAAGCGGCACAGGCAAATCCAGCAGTGCCTGCAATAGCCGGTGAATATGCGTTGCTTCAAACAAGTCGTCACCGCGCACAATATCCGTCACGCCTTGCGTGGCATCATCCACCACGACGGCAATGTGATAACTGGTCCCCGCATCCTTGCGGGCAATAACCACATCCCCCAGCACCTCTGGACGCGCGACAACGCGACCCGCCAGTGCATCCTGCCAAATAAGCGGACCCGCCTGCCTCTGCGCCGCAGCGCAATCTAGCCGCCAGCAAAATGGACGGCCATCACCGGGATCTGCACGACCGCGACAGGTGCCGGGATAGATCGGCTGATCCCCCTGTGGGGCGCCCGCTGCTGCGGCAATCTCCGCGCGCGTACACCAGCATTTATAGGCAAGGCCCATCTCGATCAGCTGGTCCAGCGCCGCCTGATAGGCCTCCCGCCGAGTCGATTGGACCATGACCGGATCCTCCCAAGTGAGGCCCAGCCATTTTAAGTCCTCAAAAATTCCATCCACAAATTCTGGGCGGCAGCGGTTTTCATCAATATCCTCGATGCGCAGCACAAAACGCCCGCCCTGGGCATGCGCCAAATCCTGCGCCAAAAGCGCGGAATAGCCATGGCCCAGATGCAACCGCCCCGTAGGGCTGGGCGCAAAGCGAGAGACGCAATTTGTAGTCACGAGAAGGCTTGACCCCAAGATATTGTAGATGCAGTCATAGTGCTGCAATCTTTTTGGGAAAAGATAAGGTTGTTGAAAGGGGACTGAGGCCGCGCATGTACCATCCCGATCTGCTTCGTCATCCGGATAGTTGTCCGGCTTTGGTGCTGAATGCTGATTACACGCCTTTATCTTATTATCCATTGTCGCTGTGGCCATGGCAAACAGCTGTGAAGGCAATGTTCCTCAACCGCGTTGATGTGGTTGCCCATTATGAACGCGAAGTGCGAAGTCCCACCGCGCGGCTCCAGCTCCCGTCGGTGATCGCGCTTAAGCAATATGTGAAGCCTTCTGCCCATCCCGCTTTTACGCGGTTCAATCTTTTCCTTCGTGACCGCTTTCAGTGCCAATATTGCGGGTCTCCCAATGATCTTACCTTTGATCACGTCGTTCCCCGCTCTCAAGGTGGGCGGACAACTTGGGAAAATGTCGCCACAGCCTGCGCACCTTGCAATCTCCGCAAAGGCGGCCGTACGCCCAAAGAGGCAGGCATCCGCCTGATGCAGACGCCCTATCGGCCCACGACATGGGATTTGCAGGATCATGGCCGCGGCTATCCGCCCAACTATCTGCACGAAAGCTGGCGCGATTGGCTCTATTGGGACATTGAACTAATGGCCTAAGCCCTTAACGGGCCGTGATTAGCTATTTCTTGTCATACGGATTGCGCCCGCCACGCAGCGTCAACCGCACGGGAACGGCGCCAAAGCCCAGTTCCTTGCGAATGCCATTCACCAAATAGCGGCGATAGCTTTCGGGCAGATCATCAACGCGATTACCAAAGACAACAAAGCTGGGTGGGCGCGATTTGATTTGCGTCACATAGCGCAGCTTGATGCGCTTGCCGCCGGGTGCCGGCGGGGGATTTTTGGCAATCGCCCCTTCAAACCAGCGATTAAGCTGCCCTGTCGAGACACGCTTGCTCCACGCACTGCGCACTTCAAACGCAGCCTGAAGAAGCTGGTCGATCCCCTTGCCTGAAAAGGCAGAAACCGTCAGCAGCGGCACGCCTTTGACTTGCGCAAAGCCTTCATCTAGCGCAGCCCGCACGCCTTGGAACAGGGCGCTGCCATTCTCAACCGTATCCCATTTGTTGAGCGCGATAATCATCGCCCGGCCTTCTGCAAAAATCTGGTCTGCAATGCGCAAATCCTGCGCTTCCAGCCCGCGTGTTGCATCCAGCAAGAGGACCACAACTTCCGCAAAATCAATCGCCCGCTGCGTATCCGCGGCGGACAGCTTTTCCAGCTTGTCATCCACTTTGGCGCGGCGCCGCAAACCGGCTGTATCAATCAAGCGGACGGGCCGATCATTCCACATCCAATCAATGCTAATCGAATCCCGCGTAATGCCGGCTTCTGGGCCAGTGATCATCCGGTCTTCATTGAGCATCTGGTTGACGAGTGTTGATTTACCCGCATTGGGACGACCAACAATAGCAAGTTTCAGGGGCGCGCGTTCTCGTGCGTCCTCATCCTCTTCGTCAAATTCTTCTTCAAATTCTTCTTCGTCACGCTCTACATGGGGCAGCAATTGATGGAAAAGATCATCCATCCCTTCCCCATGTTCCGCGCTGAAGGGAATGGGATCCCCTAAGCCCAGCGAATAGGCATCCAAAATCCCCGGCTGGCCTGCCCGCCCCTCAGCCTTATTGGCAAGCAGCACAATCGGCGTGGACAGACTGCGCAGCCAATTGGCAATTTCTTGATCCAGCGGCGTTATGCCCACGCGTGAATCGATCACGAACAGGGCGACATCCGCTTGTTCCGCTGCGGCTTCTGTCTGCGCGCGCATCCGTCCGGGAAGCGTCTGCGCATCTTCATCTTCAAAGCCAGCGGTGTCGACAATGCGGAATTCAAGGCCCAGCAAATTGGCCTCGCCTTCGCGGCGATCCCGCGTGACACCGGGCCGATCGTCAACAAGCGCTAGGCGCTTGCCAACCAGCCGATTGAACAAAGTCGATTTGCCGACATTTGGCCGCCCGATAATGGCGACCACGGGGAGCGCGGAGGCCATCTTTATGGCCTCCTCAACGCCAGGCGGTCAGGCGACCGTCAGTATCGAGGACATAGAGCATATTGTCGGCCACAATGGGCGACAATAAAACGGGCCCGCCTGCCTTGGTTTGCGATTGCACCTTGCCATCCGCCACCGAGACATTGACCAACTGCCCTTGCGAGCTGGCCAAAATCAAACGGTCGCCTGCAAGAATAGGCCCAGCCCAGCTGAGCGGATCTTTCTTCTTCGCTTCAACACGATAACGCGGCAGCTGGCTGACCCAGCGGACCTTGCCTGTGCCGCGGGCAATGCACAGCAAGCGCGCATCATCGGTCACCACAAACACCCATTCCCCCGCAACCCAGGGCGTCGAGATGCCCGCGAGGTTGATTTCCCAGAGGCGCTGGCCAGTCACCAATTCTAGGCTGACCATGCGGCCACCCTTGCCCACCGCGAAAACACGGCCCCGATCAATCACTGGGCTAGCATCAACATCAGCCAGCGCAGAAACCGATGTTGTCGTGCTGGTGCGCGTCAACGCATCGCCCCACAGCACCCGGCCATTTTCATAGCGATAGGCATTCAGCTCTCCTGAGGAAAAGCCTGCCACAATTGTCCCCTGCCCAATGGACGGGGCGCTGACGCCAAAGACGCCCGTTAATTCCGTCGCGCCGGATTCTTGCCATTGCACTGCGCCGTCCGTTGTTTGCAGGGCAAAAATCTGATTGTCAGCCGTCATCACATACACATTGCCCAACCCAATGGA
>RFZB01000139.1 GCA_009920915.1 Sphingomonadaceae bacterium
ACGGCGCGGCCGTCATCGGTCTCGAAGCGTCGAAGGCGATCGTCAGCGGCGCCAGCGGCTCGAACAGCGTCGCCCTCGCCGACGTGGCCGGCTTGGCGGTCGGCCAGACCGTCCTGGGCACGGGCGTGCCCGTCGGCACGACCATCACCGCGGTCCTCGCCGCGGGCTCGGCCACGGCCACCGGCGGCCTCGCGGGCCAGAACGTCATCACCACGGGCAATACCGCCGGCCTCGCCGTCGGCCAGGTCGTCACGGGCACCGGCATCCCGGCCGGCTCCGTCATCACCGCCATCACCGCCAACACCAGCTTCACGATCAGCAACCCGCTCGCCGTCGACGCCGCCGGCCTCGTGACGGGCGCCGCCGGTGTCCGCCTGAGCTCCAACCTGACGGCCGCCGCCGCGGGCAACCTCGATCTCCCCGCCCACCTCGTCCTCACCACGGGCGCCGACGTCGCCTACAACGGCGCCGTCTCCGGCGCCGGTCAGCTCGAAGTCCGGGCCGGCACCCGGACCATCACCGCGGGCGGTTCCCTGACCCATACCGGCGGCACCTTGGTGCGCACGGGTACGCTCCTCGCCGGCACCGGTTGGGCCGGCGCGACGACGGGCGACATCAACGTCCTCGCCGGCGCGACCGCGCGCCTGAACGTGCAGCTCGACAAGGCCATCACCAGCGGCCTCATCGGCACCAACAGCCTCGTCGTCGGCGACGTGACCGATCTCGCCAACGGCCAGGTGGTCGTCGGCACCGGCATCCCCGCGGGCACGACCATCACCGGCATCAACGCCGGCACGCGGACCCTGACCCTCAGCCAGAACCTCACCGCGGCCGCCGCCGGCACCCTCCAGGTCGCCAACACGATCGCGGCCACCGGCGTCTTCGCCGGCGCCGGCGTGATCGCCAAGGAAGGCCTCGGCACGCTCACCCTCAACAACCCGACCACGGCGTTCTCCGGCACCTACCGCTCCCTCGCCGGCCGCACGAACCTCGGCTTCGACAACCTCTTCGGCAACCCCGCCGTCGTCGGCCAAGCCGTCGCCGCGGTCGACCTGCAGGGCACCTCCGTCCTCAACATCCTGGGCGGCACCGACCAGGCCTTCCGCAACCTCACGGGCTCCGCGGACTCCACGATCGTCTTCGGCGCGGCCAACTCGGTGGTCAGCCTGCAGGTCGATCCGGCCGGCAACTACAGCTTCCTCGGTCGCTTCCAGCAGGCCGGCGGCGTGACCAACGGCACCATCTTCAAGACCGGCGCCGGCACCCTCACGCTCGCGCCCACCGCGGGCGCCAACAGCCTCGGCAACGTGGTCGTCACCGCCGGCAAGCTCGTCGGCACCACCGCCGGCTACGCCTCGGCCGACCTCTATGTCGGTACGAACGGCAATGTCGCCTTCAACAACGCGGTCGCCGGCGAGGCCAACCTCGTGACCTTCAACAATACCGTGCGCGCGGCCGAGGTCTATCAGGCCGGGCTTGGCGTCGGCACCGTCGGCAAGACCGGCGCCGGCATCGTCGCGCTGACCGGCGCGGCCGATGACCTGAGCTTCAACATCGAGGCCGGCGAGCTTCGCCTGACCGACGCCCGCGTCGGCACGCAGGACCTCTTCACCGCGACCATCGCCGCCGGCGCGACCTTCCGGATCGCCTTGGCCGGCGACCGTGACATCGGCGTCCTGAACGACCCGGCCTCCAGCCAGATCACCGGCGGCGGCATCCTCGACCTCCGCTCCGACGTGGCCGCCACCAATCGCACGGTCTTCGCCCTCGCCCAGCCGGGCGTGGCCACGACGAACCTGGGCGCGGACGTCACCTTGGACGTGTCCACGCTGACCGACATCACCGGCATCACGGGCGCCGCCGGCTCGGTCCTGGAGATTGGTTCCGTCGGCGCCGGCCGCGTGCTCACCCTCACGCAGTCGATCGACGGCGCCTTTGCCGGCGCCGTGCAGGGCACCGATGATCTCGTCTTCAAGGGCGCCGGGATGTTCCGCTACACGGGCGCCCCCAGCCTCACCACCCCGACCACCGTCACCGTCCTCGGCGGCGGGCTCGGCGTGAATGTCGCCAACACCAAGGCCATCGACCTGATCAAGGACACGACCTTGACCCCGGCCCGCCTCGCCCGCCTGGGCGTGATGGTCGACACCGGCGTCACCGCCGCCTACACGGGCGTGGTGACCGGCGCCGTCGGCGCCGCCGAGTTGGTCAAGCTGGGCGAAGGCACGCTGGACCTCACCGCCGGCACCATCACCACCCTGCGCGACCAGGTCTTCGCCGCGTACGTCGTCAAGGAAGGCACGCTCGCCGTGACCCTCGACGTCGACGGCAAGATCCTGCCCGACCTTTCCGGCAATAGCCGGCCGCTCCGCCTCGAAGGCGGCACCCTCGCCGTCGAAGTCTCCGCGACCGGCGGCACGCTGCAGTCCCAGTCCGTCGTCGGCAGCTCCGGCAGCCTGAACGTGACCACCAACCCGACCACCTTGCCGGCGGACTTCGCCACGCTCACCGTGCTCGGCGACATCGGCGGCAACGTCACCGTCGACGGCGGCACCTCCTTGGCGCTCGGCAGCGCCGGCGCTCCGCTCCTCAACATTACCGGCAACGTCGCCATCACCGATGGTTCCACCTTGAGCGGTTCGGCGAACATCGGCGGCAACCTCACCATCGGCGCCGGCGCCACGCTCGCCCCGGGCTATTCGCCCGGCACGCAGAACGTCGCCGGCGACTTCACCCTCTCCGGCGCGGCCAACATGGAGGTGACCGGCACCCCGACCGGGACCGCCCCCAACCAGCTCTTCAACGATTCGGTGCAGTTCTCCGGCGTCGCCGACCTGAACGGCGGCAACCTCGTGATCGCCCGCTGGACCGCGCCTTCCCCGGCCACCCCGGCCGCCCCGGCCTTCGGCCGGCGCTTCGTCCTCTTCAAGGATACCGCGGTGGATGCCTCGCCCACCGTCGCCGAGAGCTTCGCCAATCTCCTGCCCGCGAACGCCATCACGACCACCGACGCGAATGGCCGCTACCTGATCGTCCAGCCCGCCGCGGCCGGCGCCTTCCCCGGCCTCGAGACCTCGCCGTCCGAATACGCCGTCTACTTCGTCGGCGGCGCGGACCGCTACGCCATCCCCGGCGTCGCCGCGGGCATCGTCGCCTACCTGCAAGGCATCACCAAGACCGGCGCCGGCGGCGCCCTCCAGAACGGCGGCACGACCTTCCTGCCCAGCGCCGTCGCGACCGACCCCAACTACCTCAGCCAACTCGCCGCGACCCTCATGACCATGGGCGACGCGACGCTCGCTTCCTCGATCCGCTCGCTCCAGCCCGGTTCGCTCGCGGCCATCCCGGCGACCGTCGCCCTCGAGCAGCGCGCCGAGACCGACGCCCTCCAGCGTCGCCTCGACCAGCGCCGCTACGACCGCGCCGGTTACAGCGTCTACTACAACGAGTTCTTCGTGGAGGCCACGTCGACCCGCTTCCAGGGCGGTTCCGGCGCGGGCGCCCCGCCGTTCAACTCCACCCTCACCGGCCTGCTCGGCGGCTACCTCAAGGACCTCAACCCGTGGTCCGTCGCCGGCTTCACCCTCGGCGCCTCCCAGACCCGGAGCACGCTCGCGGAAGGCGCCGGCTCCGTGTCCGGCAACGCCTACCGCGCCACCGCCTTCTTCTCGGGCATGCTGGGCGAACGCCGCGACACCTTCTACCTCGACGCCGGCGTCTCCGTCGGCAACAGCAACAACACGTCGGACCGCGTCACCTTCATGGGGACGCAGCGCGGCACGCCTTCGGCGATGTCCTACGGCGCCTTCGCCCGCTTCGGCGCGGGCCTGGCGACCAAGGGCGGCGTCAACTTCACCCCGTTCGTCGGCCTCGACCTCGTCCGCGTCAGCGGCCAGTCGTTCAAGGAGACCAACACGACCGGCGACCCCACCAAGCTGGACGTCAGTTCCTACTCCTACACGTCGGCCCGCGCCTCCACCGGCACCGGCATGGCGTGGCTCTCGGTCCATGAGGGGCAGATGATCAAGTTCGCCTTCGACCTCGAGGCCTTCGCCGAGGTCGGCGGCGGCAAGACGGCCGAGATCGACGCCAACTTCGACGGCGTGGGCGCCTTCTCGACCAAGACCGACGTCGCCGCCGGTTCCGGCTTCCGCCTGGTGCCTTCCTTCA
>RFZB01000140.1 GCA_009920915.1 Sphingomonadaceae bacterium
AGAACGCCTGTCCATGCCGCTGGAAAAGGTCCGCAAGGTGATGAAAATCGCCAAGGAGCCAATCTCGCTGGAAACGCCGATTGGCGATGAGGAAGATTCACATCTGGGTGACTTCATTGAAGATAAGAATGCCGTCATCCCCGTGGATGCCGCCATTCAGCAGAACCTCAAGGAAACCGTCACCCGCGTCCTCGCCTCACTCACCCCGCGTGAGGAACGCGTGCTGCGCATGCGCTTTGGCATTGGCATGAACACCGACCACACACTGGAAGAAGTGGGCCAGCAGTTCAGCGTGACCCGCGAACGCATCCGCCAGATTGAGGCGAAAGCACTGCGGAAGCTGAAGCATCCGAGCCGTAGCCGGAAAATGCGGAGCTTCTTGGATCAGTAAGGTCTGAGAAAGAGTGTCGGAGTTAGGGAAACGGGGCTTAGCGGCCCCGTTTTTTTTAACCTAAATCGCGAGATATGCATAGATTAAGACTGTCAGATCCTCGAGTCGCGTTATCCGGAGGAGAGTAAGCAGTGATAAACCTAGAAGACGTATTTGTAACATCAGGTGTTCCAACCTACACATTTGTGAAGCCACAAAAATTTGAGGAAATAAAAGTTTCTGTCCGATCTCCCGGCCGTTGCTTGGTTATTGAAGGCCCTTCTGGCATCGGCAAGAGCACAACAATAGCGAAGGTTCTGGAAGAGCTTAATCAAAGCCATTCTGTTACGCACCTCAGCGCACGCAAACCGGAAGACCATGAATACATCCATGCTCTACCCGAGATGGGCAATATTGGCACGGTAATTGTCGATGACTTTCATCGCTTGCCAGAGGAGATCAAGTCCCGTCTCAGTGACTTTATAAAAATCTTAGCAGATAGTGGCGACGAACATTCGAAGCTGATACTAATCGGGATCAATCACGCGGGCGGACAACTTGTTCGATTTACCCACGACCTCGGCTTAAGGCTGGACATATTCAAGCTGGAGTCAAATCCTGTCGAGATATTGGAGAAAGTGGTCGAACTCGGACAGGATGTGCTCAATATAGCCATTCCCCAGAGAAACGATATCGCAGAACTGGCACAAGGAAGCTTCCAACTTGTCCAAATCCTTTGTCACAAACTGTGCGTGCTAGATGGCATAACAGAGAAGCAGACGGCTAAACATATAGTTAAAACGTCTATAAATACCGCCCTCGAGGATGTAATTACAAATCTATCGCGACAGTTCAAAGATCCAACAGTAACGTTTGCAAGAGGATCTAAATTGAGACCCGAAGGAAGGGCGCCTTACTTACACATACTGAAGTGGCTATCTGAGTCTGAAGATTGGTCTTTAGACTTAAATGAAGCAATGGTTGCGTATCCAGAAATGAAACCGAGTATTTCACAGGTTATAGAAAAAGGTCATCTTGATGCTCTTATAAATGACAACGAGAAGTCCGATATACTAAAGAAATATTTTTATTTCGAAAGATCGACAAATATACTTAGCGCAAAAGATTCCAAATTAGTTTTTTATCTTAAAAATTTAATTTGGCGAGTATTTACAAGACAGGTTGGATTTAGATTCGATTTCTTTAAGAGTAAGTATGACTTCGCTCTCTCATTCGCTGGCCAAGACAGGCATCTTGCTGAAAAGCTTTATCAAGAACTAACAATTCGTGAGATAAGTGTCTTCTATGATCAGAATGAACAACATCGAATTGTTGCTGAAAATTTAGAAGACTATCTAGCTCCCATCTACCGCAAAGAAGCTAGTTATATTGTTGTCTTCCAATCCCCTGAATATCCGCAGCGGATCTGGACAAAATTTGAAAGCGATAATTTCAAAGAACGCTTTGGGCAGAATCAGGTCATCCCCATTAGGTTCAGTACAACTCAGGCAGGATACTTCTCTGAGGATAGTCAGTACGGAGGGCTAAATTTCGACCCTACTCAGGACACAGATAAACAGATTCTATATATCGCATCAACGCTGGCCGAGAAGCTAAAAGATGACCGGCTAGTGCTAGATTTAATCGAGGCGGTTAAGGACGAATGAGCTACTTGGCGATCAAAACAGGACACCTTAGCTATTATTAACGTGCAATACTAATTCGATAAAATCTGGGGGGGGCAACAAAAAAAGCCCCGCATCGCTGCGGGGCTTCTTCATATCCGTCTCTGGAAAAAGCGTGGCGCTTAGGCCGCGTCTTCCAGATCGTCCGCGGTGAACACCGGGCCGCTATCTTGGCCCTTGGCGCTCGTGTCGCGGTCTACGAATTCGATGATCGCCATCGGGGCGGCGTCAGAGGCGCGGATGCCGGCCTTGATGACGCGGGTATAGCCGCCAGCGCGGTCCTTATACCGCTCTGCCAGAACGCTGAACAGCTTCACCAGCTGCGCATCATCCAACAGGCGGGCATGGGCCAGACGACGGTTGGACAGGCCACCCTTTTTCGCCAGCGTCACAAGCTTTTCGACATAGGGGCGAAGTTCCTTCGCCTTGGCAAGCGTGGTGGTGATTTGTTCGTGCTTGATCAGCGCTGCCGACATGTTGCGGAAAAGCGCGATACGATGGGCCGAGGTGCGCTGAAGCTTACGGCCGCCACTGCGGTGTCTCATGATACTTCCTTTCGTTCGTCAGGGGGCCGGATAAGGTACCCCTCGCCAGGCGGTGTTGGATCAGGCCACCGCCCTTTGCCTGAGATCCTCCCTCGCCCCTTGAGGGAGAGGGAAGCGAAACTTGGCGGCTTGTCCGCCTAGTTGCAGCTGGGTGAGGGGAAAATCCGCTGACGGAGTTTCTTCACCCTCATCCAACTTCGCCTAGGCGGCTGTGCCACCAAGGCTGCGTATCCTTCTCCCTAATAGGGAGAAGAACTAAGCTGCATCAGCCGAGCAGCTCCTGCTCGAGCTTCTTGGCCATGTCTTCAATGTTCTCGGGCGGCCATCCGGGGATGTCCATGCCGAGACGCAGGCCCATGGACGACAGCACTTCCTTGATTTCGTTCAAAGACTTGCGGCCGAAGTTCGGCGTGCGGAGCATTTCGGCTTCGGTCTTTTGAACCAGATCGCCGATATAGATGATGTTGTCGTTCTTGAGGCAGTTGGCCGAACGGACCGACAATTCCAGCTCGTCCACCTTCTTCAGCAAGAAGCGGTTGATCTGGTTGGTGTCGCCTGCGGCTTCCGGTGCGCTTGACGGTGCGGCCATGCCAATCAGCTGCGACGACTGCGCAAGCGCTTCGTCGAAGTGGACGAACAACTGAAGCTGGTCTTGCAGGATGCGCGCCGCATAAGCGATGGCATCATCCGGCGAAACGGTGCCATCGGTTTCGATGGTCAGCGTCAGCTTGTCATAATCCAGTTCTTGGCCAACGCGGGTGTTTTCCACCTTGTACGAGACCTGACGGACGGGCGAATAGAGCGCATCAACCGGGATAAGGCCAATCGGCGCATCTGCCGGACGGTTGGCAGCAGCGGGGACATAGCCCTTGCCGGTATCAGCCGTCAGTTCCATGTTGAGCGTCGCGCCCTGATCGAGGTGGCAAATCACCAGATCGGGGTTCATCACTTCAATATCGCCCGAAACAGCGATGTCGCCGGCCTTTACTTCTGCCGGGCCAGTGGCCGACAGCTGAAGGCGCTTGGCGCTATCGCCCTGCATGCGCAGCGCGATTTGCTTTACGTTCAGAACGATGTCGGTCACGTCTTCACGGACGCCTGCCAAGCTCGAAAATTCGTGCAACACGTTTTCGATCTTGATCGACGTAACCGCTGCGCCTTGCAACGAGGACAGAAGCACACGGCGCAGCGCGTTGCCGAGCGTCAGGCCAAAGCCACGCTCAAGCGGTTCGGCAACAAACGTTGCCTTGCGCAGCGGATCGCCGCTTGTCTTCTTTTCCAGCGTGTCGGGCTTCTTCAGTTCCTGCCAGTTCTTAAGATTGACTGCCACGGTGTTCCCCTTGGGGTTGGGTGGGTCGGCGCGTCCGCCGGCCACCGATTGAAACTCGAACAGACCAAGGCGCCCTTATGGCGCCCGGGTCGAAACAGATTAGACGCGACGACGCTTGGACGGGCGCACGCCGTTGTGCGGGATCGACGTCACATCGCGGATCGCGGTGATCGTAAACCCAACGGCCTGCAGCGCGCGAAGCGCCGATTCA
>RFZB01000015.1 GCA_009920915.1 Sphingomonadaceae bacterium
GAAGAAGAAGAGTATCCGCAAACCGAGGCCTGCACCTATCTGGCGCGCCACGGCATAAAGTCTGAACTTCGCAGCTATCCCGCCTCAGCTGGGCCTGCCGATGCGGTGCTGCGCGATGTGGCAGACAACTTGGGCGCCGGCGCCATTTTGATTGGCGCTTATGGGCATAGCCGCTTGCGCGAAACGCTGTTGGGCGGCGTCACCCGCCGGTTGGTCACGGCCGGCACCACGCCGATTTTGCTTGGCCACTAATCTGCCAGTTGACGATTTCACTGTCCAAGAAAGGAGACATATATGAGCCCCCAAAAGACACGCCTGTGTGTGGCAGCGCTTGCAGCATCGGCCCTTGCCACGCCCGCTATGGCAGCGGCAGGCGACACATTCATTCGGGTTCGCGGCATTGTTGTCGCGCCAAATGAAAAATCGGGCGGCATTCTGCCTGCCCTGCCCACAGAAACCGTTCGCGTGAATGATGCCGTGACGCCGGAAGTTGATGTGACACAGATGGTCACAGACAATATTGGGTTTGAGCTGATTGCCGCGACATCGAAACATTCTGTGTCTGGCGCTTCAGGCACCACAGGCAGCATTGGCAAGCTGGCGTCCACTTGGGTGTTGCCGCCCACGCTGACAGCCCAATATCATTTTGCCCCCAGCGCCAAAATGCGGCCTTATGTGGGCGCGGGCCTGAACTACACCATGTTCTATTCTGACAAGGCCAGCGCAGGGATTATAGCCGCTGCAGGCAGCACCAATGTGCATTTGAAAGACAGCTTTGGCTGGGCGGCACAAGCCGGTGTCGACATTGATCTGGCGCCCAATATGTTCCTGAACATTGACGTCAAATATATCGATATTGCCACCACGGCACGGCTGAGCACCGCCAATCTTGGGACACAGAGCGTCAAGGTGAACCTTAATCCGCTCGTCTTTGGCGTGGGCTTGGGCTTCCGCCTCTAACAGCTGACAGACAAGCTCCTCCCCTGCGGGGCCGGCAAGTGCTGGCCCCGCTTTTTTGTCCAGCGCTTGGGGCTCAGCAGCAGCTGGCGAGAAGATCAGATTTTTTGCGCCGATCCGTGCCAGCATGGCAGGCCTTGCGACAACAGCCATGGCTGTCTTCTAGCGGCACGGGGCCATTGACTGGCAATTGGACCGTGCGGCTTGTTCCCCCGCACATCGCGATGGTGACTGTCTTGGCTGCAGTCATGGGCACAGGCAGCATCAAGGCCGCCATCCACACCGGCGCAAGTCTGCCAGCTGGCAGCTTCATAACCGCTCTTCCATGGGGGCGTCGCCGTCATCATCCATCAGGATCCGCAAGGCAGCGCCATCCAAATCGTCAAACTGGCCCGCATGGAGCGACCAGAAAAAGGCCGCCAGCCCCAACAAGCCAAGCCCCAACGCAATGGGAATAAGCAGCAAGATACCCGTCATCGCGCAGACCCTTTCAGGCGCAGCGCATTTGCGACCACAATCAGCGAACTGCCCGACATGGCGAGCGCAGCAATTAGAGGCGTAACGTGCCCGGCAATCGCAAGGGGAACGGCAATCGCATTATAGCCAATAGCAAGCACAAAGTTCTGCCGAACAATCGCTTGTGTTGCCCGGGCAACGCGCACTGCAATCACCACGGGGCGCAGACCATCGCCTAAAAAGACAGCATCTGCTGCATTTTGCCCGGCATCGCTGGCAGAGGCAGGGGCCAGTGAGGCATGGCCTGCAGCCAGCGCAGGGCCATCATTTAGCCCATCGCCAATCATCAACACTCGCTCACCACTGGCTGATAGCCGGGCAATGGCATCAAGTTTGTCCTGCGGCTGCATGGCCGTTTGTGCGGTCAGGCCCAGGCTGCGCGCCACAGGCGCCACAGCTTCTGCACGATCACCAGAGATGATCGCGCTTTCAATGCCAAGCTGCTGCAATTCGGCAATTGTCTCACGCGCTTCGGGCCGAAGGGCATCTTCAAAGATCAGCAACTTTGCCGTCTTTGCCAGCTTTAATTCGACACTGAGCGCCGAGCCTGCGCCGATTGCCGCATCGGGCCGGCCCAGCGAGACGGGCAGCTGCCCCCATTGACCCGCCACGCCAAAGCCCGGCAATTCCCGCAAGCCTGTGACATTTGCGGCCCTGCACGCGCGCGCCTCAAGCGCGCGGCGCAGGGATTGGCTCAGCGGATGGCGGCTGGCCCGGGCAAGCGCCAGTGCAACACTGGCTTCGCTGGGCGTGAGGCACGCCAAATTCATTGGGTCAGGCCGACCAAGTGTGAGCGTGCCAGTTTTATCAAACAAAGCCCGCGTCACATCTGCCAGACGCTCTAGGGCGGAGCCGTCTTTGACCAAAATGCCCTTGCGCATCAACGCGCCCGCCGAAACAATTTGGGCCGCAGGCACAGCCAAACCCAATGCACAGGGGCAGGTGATAATGAGCACCGCAACAGCAATCAGCAGCGCCTGATGCCAGCCAGCGCCCGCCAGCATCCAGCCCGCAAAGCTAAGAGCCGCCAGCGTGTGAACGGCGGGGGCGTAGATGCGCGCGGCGCGATCTGCAATCCGGACATAGCGAGACTTAGACTGGCTTGCCTCTTCCATCATCCGCGCAATATCGGCAATGGCAGTGCCCGCGCCTGTGGCCGTCACGCGCACCTCAATGGGCGCATCAAGGTTGAGCGTGCCGGCATGAACAAGCGCATCCACCCCCATTGGCACAGGCTGCGATTCCCCCGTCAAAAGCGATAGATCAAAGCGCGCTGCGCCGCGCACGATGATGCCATCGGCGGCAAGCCGTTCGCCCGCTGCCACCAGCATCACCATGCCGCGGTCCAAATCTGGCGCATCGACCCAGCGGCTTGTGCCCTGCTTTTCCAAAACCAGCGCACCGGGCGCTGTGTGCTTGAGCAAAGCCGCCACGCCATCACGGGCGCGATCGCGCATCACGCTGTCCAGCGTTCGCCCGCCCAGCAGGAAAAAGAGCAGCATCACCGCGCCATCAAAATAGGCATGGGGGCCGTGGACAAAAGTTTCAAACAGGCTGAGCGCCGCTGTTAGCACCACGCCAATTGAAATGGGCACGTCCATATTGGTCTGGCCGTGCGAGAGTGCCTTCCACGCCGATTTGAAAAAGGGCCGACCAGAATAGGCCAGTGTTGGCAAGGCAATAGCGGCAGACAGCCAGTGGAATAAATCCCGCGTGCCCCCCTCTGCCCCCGACCAGACAGAGACCGAGAGCAGCATGATGTTCATGGCTGCAAATCCGGCAACTGCCAGCGCCTTCATCAGTGCGCGGCTTTCACTGGCCTGCGCATCGGGCAGAGCCTCTAACAGCGGCTGGGCCTCAAAGCCGAGGCGCGCAATGGCCTGTGTAAGATCCGGCACTGTCACCGCTGGATCATGGACAATGGTCACGCGCTTCGCCGTAAAATTGACGCGCGCGCCAGCAATGCCCGCTGTCGCTGCCAGGCCCTTTTCAATCTTGGCGATACAGCCCGCACAATGCATGGCTGGCACAGCAAACAGGGTTTCAACTGGCGCTGCAAAGGCCCGATCCGACCTTTCTGGGGCGAGCGTATTCATTGCAGATTTTCAATGCGTTGGAACGTATCGTTGCCGTAACGAACGTTCAGATGCACCAGCCAGCGCCCGGCTGGCAGTGGGGCATCGCTCACCCATTGGTGGTCCTTGGCATGAAACCCCATGGGGCGCTCTGCCGCGCGGCCCAATGGGTGGCGCACCAGCGCCGTCACCTGCGCGCCAGATAAGGCGGTGCCGTCTCTATCTGCTGCAACCCGAATATGCCGGTCTGCCGTCAGACCGACCTCCACTGTCCAGCCCAAAGCCTTTTGCGCCTCAGCCTTGTCGAGCCACTGGTTAAAGCGCTGGCTGGCAACATAGCTGTTGTCCACCACCACGCCGCCAAAGGTGCCAATCGCCGCGCGCGCCATGAAAAGATTGACTGAGATGACAATGGCAAAAAAGCCAACAAGAATGGCCATCATATGCCAGCCGGTAAAGTTGCGTGTCATTCGCCTTGCTCCTCATCCTCGCGTTCGGGCCGTTCAAAGACAACTTCATCGCTATCCCCGCGCCGATCCCCATCCTGCGCTTCGGCCCGAATGGTAAACTCTTCCCGTTCCTCCCCGCGTGCGGGCGCGGCAACGAACAGGCGGACTTTCTGGACGCTATCTGCTGGCACATCGACGGTGATCTGGCGGACATTGCGGGTGCGCGTGGCATCTGCGGTCCAGATTGTTGCGTCTGCAAGACTCGTTACGATCAACGCCACCCGGCGCGGGCGTGCTTCCATATTGCGGACCTTGATCGTGTAATTGTTGCGGATCATGCCATCTGACAGCTGCACGAACACGGGGTTGCGATCATGCTGAACGCTCAGGTCCAGCCGCGTGCGTGCACCCAGCGCAAACAGCATGGCAAAACCAATCGCAGCCCAGAGGGTGAAGTAAATCAGCGTGCGGGGCCGCAAAATGGTGCGCAAGGGGTGCTGTGCCGTGCCACCCGCTTTTTCCACCGCCGCATCATCGAGCGTGCAATAATCAATCAGGCCGCGCGGCTTGCCAATCTGGCCCATAACCGCGTCACACGCATCAATGCACAAGGCGCAAGTGATGCAGCCAATTTGTGGCCCTTCGCGAATATCAATGCCCGTGGGGCAAACGGCCACGCATTGCAGGCAATCAATACAGTCGCCGGTTTTCAGGCCCACGTCGTGCGTCTTTTTCAGGCCATGGCTGCGCGGCTCACCCCGCCAATCCTTATAGGTGACAATCAGCGATTTCTCATCAAGCATCGCGGTTTGGATACGCGGCCAAGGGCACATATAAATGCACACTTGTTCGCGCATGAAACCGCCGAAAATAAAGGTTGTCGCGGTCAGCACACCCACTGTGGAATAAGCGACCATCGGCGCACTGCCCGCCAGAAACTCCTGCGCCAGGGTCGGCGCATCGGCAAAATAGAAAATCCATGCCCCGCCAGTGCCCATGGCAATGACCAGCCAGATTGACCATTTGAACACTCGCCGTGCAATTTTGGCGGGGCCCCAAGGGGCTTTGTCCAGACGCAATTGGGCGTTGCGATCACCATCAATCCAGCGTTCAACGTGCTGGAACAAATCTGTCCACACAGTCTGGGGGCAGGCATAGCCGCACCAGGCCCGGCCCACAGCCGAGGTCACAAGGAACAGGCCAATGCCTGCCATGACGAGCAGCCCAGCCACATAGTAAAATTCATGCGGCCAGATTTCGATGGCGAACATGTAGAACCGGCGATGCGCCAGATCGACCAGCACGGCCTGATCAGGCGCATAAGGCCCTCGGTCCCAACGCAGCCATGGGGTCACATAATAGATCGTCAGAGTGACGATCATGATCGCCCATTTCAGACGGCGGAAAAATCCGTCGACGGCTTTGGGATAGACGGCCTTGCGCTTTTCATAGAGCGAGTCTGGAACCGGGGGGTTATTGAGGCTTTGCATTTGCGGGGGTGGCTTCCTGTGGGGCCGGGCTCGCTTCCCCACCGCCCAGCGAATGAACATAGGCGGCAAGCATTGTAATCGTTGCTGCGTCGAGCTTATGCCCCCAACGTGGCATCACCCCTTGCCGCGCTTTCAGCACTGTTTCAGTGAGCGTGGCCGTGTCCCCCCCATAAAGCCAAATGCCATCGGTCAGGTTCGGCGCACCAAATTGCCGACCGCCTTTGCCGTCTGGCCCATGGCACACAGCGCAGTTGTTGGCGAAAATCTGGGCTCCCTGTTGCGTCAAGGCACTGGCCGGGCGTTGGCCCGAAATATGGCGGACATGGGCAACAACGGCGGCCACGTCTCCCTCGCTCAACACGCCGGCAAAGGCGGGCATTTGCGACTGGCGCGTGGCCGCATGGTCGGGATTACGAATGCCATGTTCCAGCGTATAGCGAATGGTCTTTAAATCGCCGCCCCACAGCCAATCATCATCATTCAGATTTGGATAGCCTTTTGAGCCTGCGGCGCCTGAACCATGGCATTGCACGCAATTCACCTTGAAGGCCGCTCGCCCGCCTTCAGTCGCGGCATTCATCAGCTGCGGCTTGGCTGGCAATTGCTCAATCGGTGTCGCGGCAATGGCGGCAATGATCGGCGCACGCTTGGCCTGTTGCGCCTGCAGCTCGTCTGCCAATTGACCATGGCTGGTCCAGCCTGTGATCCCTGCCGTCGCGCGGCTGATCATCGGCCAAGCCGGGAACATGACTGTATAGCCAATCGCCCAGATAATTGTGGCGTAAAAGGTCAGCAGCCACCAGCGCGGCAGCGGCGTGTTCAGTTCTTCAATGCCATCCCATTCATGGCCAACAAATTCAGTGCCCGTTGGTTGATCGACGCGCGGGCCCGTATCTTTGGGTGCCTTAGCCATTGTCATCGTCCTCGAAGATCATATGGGCGACGCGATTGCTCACATCGCGGGAGCCGGGGCGAAAGGCCCAGCCGGCAAAGCTGAGGAACAGCACAAGCATGAAGGCCAGCCCCCAGCTGTCTGCAAAATGGCGCAGCGCATCATAGGTCATTTGGGCTGCTCCTGCGCTTCGGCGGCTTTGAAATCGACCAAGGTGCCCAGCATTTGCAGATAGGCAATCAGCGCATCCATTTCGGTCAGGCGTGCAGGATCCCCATCATAATCGCGGATTTGCGCCTTGGGATAGCGCGTGGCGAGGTCGCCCACATCGGCCTCTGGATCAGCCTGCGCCACCAGATCGGCATTGGCGCTGGCAATATCCTTCGCGCTATAGGGCACGCCTTCCATTTTCAGCGTCTTCAGATGTTCCGCCATATCGCCTGGCTTCAAATCGCGGTCCGCCAAAAAGGCATAAGGCGGCATGATGGATTCTGGGACAACCGCACGCGGGTCCTTCAGATGTTCCTGATGCCATTGGTCGGAATAGCGGCCACCCACGCGCGCCAAATCTGGCCCGGTGCGCTTTGACCCCCATTGAAAGGGGTGATCATACATGCTTTCAGCGGCCAGGCTGTAATGGCCATAACGCTCCACCTCATCACGGAACGGGCGAACCATCTGGCTGTGGCAGACATAGCAACCTTCGCGGATATAGATGTTCCGGCCCGCCAGCTCGAGCGGGGTATAGGGCCGCACGCCTTTGACCTTTTGCACGGTGGAATCGATCCAAAAGAGCGGCGCGATTTCCACCAAGCCGCCAATCATCACGGTGACCAGCGCTAACAGGCCGAGCAGGCCAACATTGCGTTCCAGCTTACCATGGTCGAGTGCCTTCAATGCCATGATATCAGCTCCTTATTCGGCGGGCACAGCGACCACAGGGCGGTCCGCTTCCGGATTATAGGGGGTTTCAGTCATTGGCTTTTCAACCCGCAGCTTGCCTGCAATGGTCAGCCAGACATTATAGACCATGATGACCGCGCCTGAGAGGTAGAGCAGCCCGCCTGTGGCGCGGATGATGTACATGGGGTGCATCGCGGCCACAGTCTCGCTAAAGGCATAGACCAGATAGCCATCGGCCCCATATTCGCGCCACATCAAGCCCTGCATAATGCCCGCGACCCACATTGAGGCGGCGTAGAAAACAATGCCAATGGTCGACAGCCAGAAGTGCCAATTGACCATCCGCAGCGAATAGAGCCGCTCCCGGTTCCACAGCCGGGGGACGAGGTAATAGAGGCAGGCAAAGGTAATCATGCCATTCCAGCCCAGTGCCCCGGAATGGACATGGCCAATCGTCCAGTCAGTATAGTGCGACAGGCTGTTAACGGCCTTGATGGACATCATTGGGCCTTCAAACGTCGACATGCCATAAAAGGCCAGCGCCATGACCATCATGCGGATGATGGGATCAGTACGGATTTTGTCCCAAGCACCGTTCAGCGTCATCAGGCCGTTGATCATCCCGCCCCAGCTGGGCATCCACAGCATGATCGAAAAGACCATGCCCAACGTCTGCGCCCAATCAGGAAGGGCTGTGTAATGAAGATGGTGCGGACCTGCCCAAATATAGAGGAAGATCAGCGACCAGAAATGGATGATCGACAGGCGGTAGGAATAAACTGGCCGTTCCGCCTGCTTTGGCACGAAATAATACATCATCGCCAAAAAGCCTGCGGTCAGGAAAAAGCCGACCGCGTTATGGCCATACCACCATTGCGTCAGCGCATCTTGCACGCCCGAAAAGGCCGAATAGCTTTTGGATCCCAAAAAGCTGACGGGGATCGACAAATTATTAACGAGGTGGAGCATCGCCACCGTGATGATGAACGACAGGTAGAACCAGTTGGCGACATAGATATGCGGTTCTGACCGTTTCAGGATCGTGCCGACAAAGACGGCCAGATAGGCGACCCATACGACCGTCAGCCAAAGGTCAACATACCATTCGGGCTCGGCATATTCGCGGCCTTCGGTAATGCCCATTAAATAGCCGGTGGCCGCCAGCACGATGAACAATTGATAGCCCCAGAACACAAAGCGCGCGAGGCTGGGGAAAGCCAGCCGGGCCCGGCAGGTGCGCTGAACAACATAAAAGCTGGTCGCAATCAGCGCATTGCCGCCAAAGGCAAAAATGACCGCAGAGGTATGAAGGGGCCGCAGCCGCCCAAAGGTCGTATATTCCAGCCCAAGATTGAGCGCGGGGAAGGCCAACTGAAGCGCAATATAAAGCCCGGCCAAAAAGCCTGCCATGCCCCAAAACAGCGTGGTAATAACACCCAGCCGAATGAGATCATCGTCATAGCGTGATAGGGCCGCGCCGCTGGGCCGCCAAAAGCGCCCGGCCTTATAATCAAAGCCTGCATTGGACGCGAAGGCAGCAATTAAAGCTGCGCCGCAGACAATTGACATATGCACCGAAAAGCCGGTGTCGACGCCAAAGGCCGCTGCCAGAAATGCAATAAAGGCGACGAGATACCAGGCCCCGCCGCGTAAAATGACTTCTTCCATCGTCTTTCCCCGAGCGGCCGCGTGATGCGACCAAACCCAGTGCGTCTTTTCGCACTGCAACACGGGGCAGACATTGACCTAAGTCAAAAGGGCTGGAGACGAATGGTCGTCACCTAAGGCTCAATGCTCTTCCTGTTTCCGAAAATACATGAAGTGAAAGAGGCGGCAAAGAGCACAAAAGACACCCCATATAGCACATCGGAATGCCGCCCAACTGAATGAGCCAGCACCAGCAATAATGCTGCAATAGCAGCTAGGGCTCTGGCCAAGAGAAGATGGTGTTTACTGGTCATGGGAAAATCGGCGAAGTTGCAGGATCTGAATGTGCGGCGCCCCATGATAAAACGGCCATTACGCCTCCGACAAAATTAACAAATGGTCCGGCCCCTGGCAAAAAGCTAACTCCCAATAACCCAAGGGATAGGTCGGCTGTCGATTTGTTGAACGCGTCAGGGTTGTCTTGAATTTGCGGGGAATACCAAGGTGTTATCAAAGGCGTATTCTTCGCATTTCCATCCTTGATCATGTACTGCGCGCCCGATGGGTCCATGGATCCAAAGTGATATCCCGCAGGCGGCTTATGTTCTGGCGGCTGAATCACGGCCCCAAACGAAGCGGCAGCGGCGTGGGCATTCACAATGATATCACGCATCCTTATTCTCCTACACATTAGGCAATATTGCCTTCGCTTGCCGTGAGGAGATTCTTCAAAATCCAGCGCCTCAGTATCAGAGACGCGTATTTTATGGATCTATATTATCACTGTTTGAAATATTGAAAATGCCTGTATAAAACTAAATAAATTATTTTTTGTACTATTTTAAGCCGCGTCGGCCAATTGCTCCAACCGGCGGCGATCCTTAATCACCACGCGACGGCGATCAGGCAGTTCGATCATCTCCGCCTCTTTCAGTTTCGTCAGTTGGCGGCTGACAGTTTCAATCGTCAGGCCCAGAACATCGCCCATTTGCTGGCGGTCCATTGGCAAATCAAATTCATTGAGGAAGGGGGCAATTGCTGAACAGCCAGCACTGCCCAGCCGGTTGGACATTTCCAACAGCAGCGTCGCGATGCGTTCACTCGCGGTTTTGCGGCCCAAGAGCATCATCCATTGGCGGGCGCGATCCAGCTCATCCAGCGTGCGCTGGAGCAGCTTGTGCTGCAAATCGGGATGTTCTTTCGCAAAGCCATCAAAGGCGGCGCGCGTGAAGATGCACACTTCAGCATCCGTCAGCGCGGTCACACCATAGGGGCTTTCCTTGCCAAAGGGGCGGCCAATAAAGTCGGATGGAAAGACCACGCCCACAATTTGTTCGCGCCCATCGGCCGTGGAAACGGACAGCTTTAGAACGCCTTGAATAACATTGGCGACGACCAGCGCCTCATCGCCTTCCCAGACCAAAGTCTGGCCGCGGGTGACCATTTGCTTACGCCCCAGTTGCGAGAGGGCCGCCAACTCGTCTGTCTCAAGCGCCGAGCAAATGGCGCGGTTTCGAACCAAGCAGGAGTCACAATCAGACATGCCCCTTGGTACAACCCCGCGCGATTTTGGTCCAACCAAAAACAATATAATTTGATCGATTTAGATATGATTTTTAGCGTTATTTACAGCTTGTCTTGGACCCGGCTTCCAAATCAAGGCACCGCCCATCGACTGAGCCCGGCGCAATGGGCAGACCCACAAGACTGGCAAGTGTCGGCAGGATGTCGACAGTTTCAACAGGCTGAGGCTGTTCAAAAGCCGCCATCCCTTTGCGCCAGAACAGGATGGGCACGCGCCGATCATAATCCCACGCACTGCCATGCGTTGACACATAGCCCTTCACGCCAGCCGGCATCGGCTGTTGGCCATGGGGCAGCACGACATAAATATCGCCCGACCGATCTGGCACGAAAGAGGCCCGAACGCGCTGGGCCAATGTCCAAAGCGCAGGATTGCCTGTCGGCACAGGCAAGGCTGCCAAATCTGCCTTGGTAAAGACGGCAGCCACCTTATCCTTATACTGAGCCTCCAAAACCGACTTTAAATAGGCAGCCGCCTCTGCCCGGCGGTCGGCCGGGACATTGGGCGAAAACCAATAATCCCCGCCCAATGCGCGATTGGCAACTAAGGATCCGCTCCACCCAAATTGCTTGGCCAGCAGTTGCGACAATACAGGCGCCGCCAAAGTTAGCGCGGCACGCCCGGCTGCCGGATACGCGTGATGGGCATGACGCTCAGGTGCGTCAAAGCCGCCATGATCGGCTGTCAGCGCAACAACATAGTCAATTTTTTGCCGATCAAGCGCGGCAAAAAACTGGCCCAGCCGCGCATCCAAAGAAACCAATTGCCCGCACATTTCAGGGCCTTCGGTGCCATAGGCATGGCCAATATAATCGGTGCCGGAGAGGCTGACCGCCAGCACATCTGTGCCGGCCTGCTGCCCCAGTTTATTGGCCGCGACCATTGACTCGGCAATGTCGAGCGTTGCCAGATCAATCGCACGCGTGGTGCGGAAATCCTTGGCGGTATTATCGGACTTGTCCGTGCGTGGGCCATCTTCGGCGCCATCCCCTATGGTCAGATTGCCGACCGCCACAGGAGACACTTTGGCCGCGCATTGCGCAGGCAGCGGCGGAATGACAGGCTTGGCAATCCATTGCGCAATCCGCGCATTCACGCTGGCAAGCGCGGGGATGCTCTGTGCAACGCCGCGGGTATCCGCCCCGACATAGGTGGTGAAGCCCTTGGCGCGCCAATCATACCACCACGTCTGATCGGCCTTGCGCCCGGCCAGCAACGTGGCGCCACGATCTTTGCCCGACACCGCAAAAACGCGCGTCTGGCTGCCTGGTTGCGCCTTCAACCGATCTCCCAAAGGTTGCCAATCGGCACTCAAATGCGTCAGCGAGACGGTGTAGTTATCCGGGCTGCTGCCCGGCACAGAGGGGTCCTCCACACAATAAATCTCATCAAATTTGCTGCCCCGCATGCCAAACCAATCATTGGCCGCAATGCCACTGCGGGCGGGATGGACGCCGCTGGTAATCGTCGAGTGCCCCGGGCAAGTTTCTGTCGCGGCATGGCTTTGATAACCGCCGGGGAACACGGCGCCTTGCGTCATCCGCTTCAGCCCGCCGGTAAATTTGCCGCGCCATTCCGAGAAAAGATCGCTCGAAAATTGGTCCACGGACAAAACAACCACCAATTTGGGCGGTGCGGTTTCTGCCTGCGCCTGAACGGATGTCAAAAGGGCAGCAGCCACCAGCCAGCGAGCGAACCTCATCGAAAGTCTCCTGTGCAATCAACTGCGTGCTTGGCTATAGAGTGCGCCATGACCTCGCAAGGATTTTCCCTCCGCGCGCTGCGCGATATGGCCATGGCACTGGCTGCCCTGCTGTTTTTCGGCGCCCTTCCCGCTGGAGCGCAAACGCATATTCGCGCACAGCTGGCCGCGGAAAGCCTGACGCCCAAGCCCGGCAGCACCGTGATGCTGGCAATTGATATGCAGCCGGACTCGGGCTGGCATGGCTATTGGAAAAACCCCGGCGATGCAGGTGTGGGGATTTCACTCGACTGGGATTTGCCCAAGGGTGCAACGCTTGGCCCGATGCGTTGGCCTGTGCCTGAAAGGCTGATGGTCGCGGGGCTGATGAACCATGTGTTTAATGGCGATCACGCTCTGCTCTTGCCGCTGACACTGCCCAAGGACATACCCCTCGGCACCAAGATACCGCTTCGGGCCAAGGCCCAATGGCTGGCCTGCACTGATAAAATCTGCGTGCCGGAACGCGGCGAGCTGGCCCTTGATCTGGTTATTGGCGATGGCGCTATTCTCCCGGCAGATCGGGCGCGCTTTGATGGCTGGCGGGCGGCACTGGCTGTGCCCTTGGGCAGCCCGGCCCAATTTGAACGCACCAGCACGCAGCTGCGCCTTGCCATCCCCATTCCAGCCACAACGCCTTTGGATGAGGCTTGGTTTTTTGCAGAGACGGAAAAGGCCTTGGCCTATGCAGCCCCGCAAAACATTGGCCGCGATGGCAATTTGGTGATTGTGGAAACCACGGCCACGCCTGACACCCAGCTGGCTGAGCTGCGCGGTGTCATTTCCACCGCCCCAGGCCGCGGCTTTGAAATTGTGGCCACACCGGGCGCAGTACCGCCCCTGCCGGATAGCAATTTGGCGCAGACAATTTTGTTGGCGCTGGGTGGCGCCTTGCTGGGCGGGCTGCTGCTCAACATCATGCCGTGCGTGTTCCCGGTCATCAGCCTCAAGGCCATGAGCCTTGCCCGCGCTGGCGGGGATGCGCGCACTGCCGAGGGTGAGGCGCTGGCTTATGCCGCGGGTGTGGTTGTTACCTGTCTTGCCTTGGGGGGCGCTTTGCTGGGCTTGCGCGCAAGCGGCGCGGCAATTGGCTGGGCCTTCCAGTTGCAAGATCCGCGTATCATCTTCCTCTTGCTGCTGCTGGTAATGGCCATTGCGCTTAATCTGGCGCACGTGTTCCACCTGCGTGGCTTTGGCGGCGGCGAGGCACTGGCAGGCAAGGATGGCGCATCCGGCGCATTCTGGACCGGGGTTCTGGCCGCCTTTGTGGCGACGCCCTGCACCGGGCCATTTATGGCGGCGGCTTTGGGGGCCGCGCTGGTCCTGCCAACACCCGCTGCCTTGGCGATCTTTGCAGGATTGGGCCTGGGCCTTGCTTTGCCATTCCTGCTGATTGGGTTTGTCCCTGCCCTGCGGACACGCCTGCCCAAACCGGGGCCATGGATGGCGCGCTTCCAATCTGTTCTTTCCATCCCGATGTTCCTGACAGCCGCCGCCTTGCTGTGGCTGTTATGGCGCCAGACTGGCTCTGCCGGGCTGGTCATGGGCGCGGGCGCGGCAGGCGGATTAAGCCTTGTGTTGATTTGGATTGGGCGCAGGCAAGCGGGCGGCAAATCCACCGCATGGCCGGGTGCGGCGCTGGTCATTGCCAGCCTGGCCGTGCTGCCGCTGTTGCCAGCAGCTGTGCCAACGGCGAGCCGCAGCGTGGTGGGTGAGCCTTTTAGCGAGGCCCGGCTGGCCGCTTTGCGCGCTGAAGGAAAACCCGTCTTCCTCTATTTCACGGCAGATTGGTGCCTGACCTGCAAAGTGAATGAGCAAGCGGCAATTGACCGCGAGGATGTGCAAGACGCCTTTGCCAAGGCGGGCATTGTGACAATGGTGGGCGATTGGACAAATGCCGACCCTGCCATTGGCCGCTTTTTAGAAGCCAATGGCCGGTCGGGCGTACCCTATTATGTCTTTTACCCCAAGGGCGGCGGCGAGCCGCAAGACTTGCCACAAGTGCTGACCCCCGCAACGTTAACCGCGTTGGCGCGCTAAACGATGCGGGGGGCGCGCTTAGCCTAAATCTGCGCGGACAAAATCAGCACAGCGTTCGCCAATCATGATCGACGGCGCATTGGTGTTGCCAGATACGACGCGCGGCATGACAGAGGCATCCGCAATATAAAGGCCCGCCACCCCGCGCACCCGCAGCTGCGGATCACACACAGCGGCATCATCGTTGCCCATGCGCGCCGTGCCCACAGGGTGATAGACAGTATCGGCCCGGCTGCGGATCAGATCATCCAGTGCGGCATCATCATCCAGGGGCGTTCTGTGCCGATCAACGCCCTGATGTTTGGCCAGCGACGGGGACGCGCAAATGCGATGCACCAGCTTCACCCCATCGCGCAGCACCCGCATATCGCGATCATCAGCTAAGAAATTGGGGTCAATCAGCGGCGGCGCCATCGGGTCCGCACTGGCCAGGCGGACAGTGCCCCGGCTTTCGGGGCGCAGGACGCAAACATGGACGGAATAGCCAACCCCGCTGACGCTTTCTCGGCCATGGTCTTCCAACATGGCTGGCACGAAGTGGAATTGCACATCCGGTACAGCAACATCGGGCCGCGTTTTCGCAAAGCCACCGGACTCCGCATAGGGCGTGGTCAGCGTGCCTGTGCGTTTAGACCGCCATTCAAAAATGGATTTGATAAAGCGCACAGCCCCCGACAACGATGTGCCGTTAAAGACATTTCCGCCCGTCTTAAAGCTGGCAACATAATCAATATGGTCTTGCAGATTCTCGCCCACCGCTGGGCGATCAACCAGCACCGGAATGCCGTGCGCCTTTAAATGATCTGCTGGGCCAATGCCCGACAGCATCAAAATCTGTGGCGTGCCAAAGGCCCCTGCAGACAGAATAACGGCTTTGCGGGCGCGGATGGTGCGGCTGCGTCGGCCTTGGCGAATGCGCACACCTGTGGCGCGGCCGCCCTCAATCTCAATCTTTTCGACTTGCGCACCCGTTTCGACATGCAGGCGGCCTGCCGCTTGCTGTGGCACGACATAGGCGCGGGCGGCGGTCCAGCGTTCGCCCTGCTTTTGCGTGACTTGATAAACGCCCACGCCTTCCAATTGCGCGCCATTAAAATCCGGGTTGCGGGGCAGTTGCAGCTCGGCCGCGGCGTCGACAAAATCGACACTGCCGGGGTTAGGCCAGAGCTGATCACTGACGGATAAGGGGCCCGCGCCGCCATGAAATTTATCTTCGCCACGCACGTTGTTTTCTGCCCGGCGAAACACCGGCAGCACGTCTTTATACGACCAGCCCGTAGCGCCAAGGGCGGCCCAATTGTCATAATCCCACGCGCAGCCGCGAATATACAGCATGGCGTTAACGGCCGACGAACCGCCCATGCCCTTGCCGCGCGGCTGATATCCGGTGCGCCCATTCAGCCCCTTTTGCGGAACTGTTTCAAAACGCCAATTGGACGGCTTGGGCAAAAAGGGCAGCATCCCCGGCGCAATGATGCGCCAGCTGGTGTTGGCCGAGCCTGCCTCAATCACACAGACGCTATAGCGCCCATCTTCACTCAACCGGCCGGCAGCCGCACTGCCGCCCGATCCGCCCCCTATGACGACAATGTCGAACTCTTCCATGCCTGTTTTTCCTGCCATCGTGCTTTAATCATATCACTCGTTTCGCGGCTGCCATCGTGCGACCAGCCGGGCGGCCGCCAAAGATAACCCAGCTTGTGCCGCCAAGGCGCGCGCCACACATCCCGCGCAATGCCAATCCATTCGTGAAAGGCCACCCATAGCAAATTGAAACTGCCCAGCTGCTTTACAATGCCATAGCGAATCCGCTCATCCTCCACTTCGCGGGTGAAGGTGCCAAACATCCGATCCCAAATAATGAAAACGCCCGCATAATTGCAGTCCAAATAGCGCGGATTGGTCGCATGGTGGACGCGGTGGTGGCTGGGCGTGTTCATCACGGCTTCAAACCAGCGGGGGAAGCGGTCAATTGCTTCGGTATGGATCCAAAATTGGTAAATCAGGTTCACGCCGCCGCAGAAGAACACCATGGCCGGGTCAAAGCCAATCAGCATCAGCGGCAAACGGAAGATAAAGCTGAGCGCAAAAAAGCCCGTCCAAGTCTGCCGCAGCGCGGTTGACAGATTATAATGCTGGCTGGTGTGATGATTGACATGGCTCGCCCAGAACCAACGGACGCGATGGGCCGACCGATGAAAAGCATAATAGGCCAAATCATCCAGCAAAAAGCAGGCAATCCACGCCCACCACGCAAAGGGAATTGTTGCCAGTCGATAGTGATAGGCCGCGACGGCCAACCCAAAGACCATGGCCCCAACCAGCGCACCGGCAATGGTGCTGCCAAAGCCCATGGCAAGCGAGGTCAGCGTATCGCGCGGCTCATATTTTTCAGGCGCACGCCGCCACACCCACAGCATTTCCAACAGGATTAATAAGACAAAGCCGGGCACGGCATAGTCAACTGGATTGGGCAGTTTTTCGATCATGCTTTCAGGCTCCTCAGGCCTGCCGCCCAGCTGGCCGCCGCCTCGCCCAGATAAAGCGTGATCGCGCCAAAATGCCGATCGCTGGTGCCAATGGTTAGAAAATCTTGATCCAGCCGGGCATCGACATTGGCATCAAGCAATCGGCCCGCAAAGGCAGCGCCATGCCGGCGGATCAGCAATTGCCGGCCTTGGGCATCGCGCAGCAACGCGCCCATACCGGCCCGGTCCAGCGCAACATCCACAGCTTCAAAGCCACATACCAGGTCATCGGCAATGTCGCGGGCATGATCTTCATCCCGGATGCGCAAATCCCCGCCCAGCTTTAAAAGGCGCGCAATGCCAGCCAGCGCGAGAATCGCCAGCAGCGACACCCCAAGCTTGGCCAGCAGCGCACTCATCCGCGGCGTGCCTTCAACATATCCATCAGCGGACGCACGGGCGACACATCATAGCCTGCTTTGGCAGCCATATTGGTCAGCGCATCCGGATCCCCCCCTTGCGCGCTTTCGGCCAAAGCCCAGAGCAAGGTTGAGCGGGTGCCTGACCGGCAATAGGCCAGCACTTTGCCCTTTGCGCCTGCAAGCGCCTCAGCCATCGCATTCACTTGCGGCTCGCTAAATCCGCTATGCGTGATGGGGATTGCCACATAATCCAGCCCCGCTGCGCGAGCGGCGGCCTCAATATCAGCGCCCGGGATTTGATCCTCTGATTCGCCTTCCGGGCGATTGTTGATAATCAGAGCGACGCCCAAATCCTTAGCTTCCGCTACGGCATCAACGCCAATTTGCGGGGACACGATGATGTCACTGGTTAAGCTACGGAACATGGGACTTTCTCCTATCAGAATTGCTTTAGAACAGCCAGAAACGCATCGCCATAGGCATCAAGTTTGCGCGTGCCCACGCCCGTGATCAACGCCATGTCGCGCAGGCTCTTGGGGCGAACCTGCGCCATTTCGCGCAAGGTGGCATCATGGAAAATCACATAGGGCGGCACCCCGGCTGCGAGCGCCAGTTCACGGCGGCAAGCACGCAGCGCATCAAAAATGGGATCCGGCGGATGATCGCCACTCGGCACCCGGCCTTTGCGGGTCTTGCGCGGTGGGATCACCAAATCAACCGGACAATCGCCTTTTAAAATGGCGCGCGCCTCTGGCCCCAGCATTAAGCCGCCATGTTCGGTGGTGCGCAGCGCATCGCGCACCAACAGCGCGCGCGAGACAGGTTTCAGCAGCGGCGCCTCTTCTGCTGAGACAATGCCATAGACGGACAGCCGATCATGCTGTTGCTGGATCACCCGATCATCGGCTGTGCCCGTTAACACGCGTTCAATATGGCCCAAGCCATAGCTTTGTCCCGTGCGATAGACGGCTGAGAGCAGCTTGCGCGCGACATCGGTTGCCTCGGTGCGCTCAGGCGGGGTCAGGCAATTGTCACAATTGCCGCACGTCTCAGCCGGGCTTTCGCCAAAATGGCGCAGCAAAATGGCACGCCGACAGCCCCCTGTTTCAACCAGCGCGCCCAGCGAGGCCAGCCGCGCCCGTTCTCCCGGCAAGCGGCGGGGATCCACCTCGGCCAGCCTTTGGCGCGCGCGAACAAAGTCTTCCGCACCCCAAAACATCTGGGCAATGGCCGGGTCGCCATCTCGGCCTGCACGACCGGTTTCTTGATAATAGGCCTCAATGGATTTGGGCAGCCCGGCGTGCAGCACAAAGCGCACATCAGGCTTATCAATGCCCATGCCAAAGGCGATGGTGGCCACCATCACCATATCTTCAGACGCCACAAAATCGGCTTGGTTTTTCCGCCGCACATCTGCCTCTAGCCCGGCATGATAGGCACGCACCGGGCGGCCTGTGACTGCCAAGGCCGCTGCCAGCCGCTCCGTCGCATCGCGCGATCGGGCATAGACAATCCCTGCCCCCGGTGTTGTGCGCACCGCTTCTACAATTTGCTTGGTCCCAGAGTCACGCGGGGACATGGCGTAGCGGATATTGGGCCGGTCAAAGCCTGAGACAATCATCCCCGAAACGGGAATGCCCAATTGGGCCAATATGTCGCCGCGCGTGTGCGCATCGGCAGTTGCCGTCAGCGCCAGCCGGGGGATGGTGGGAAAGGCATCCATCAACGGCGCGAGCAGCCGATAATCGGGGCGGAAATCATGCCCCCATTCCGACACACAATGCGCCTCATCAATGGCGAACAGGCTCACCCGCCCGCGCGCCAAAAGCTCTCGAAATTCGGCGCTTGAGGCACGTTCAGGCGCAACATAGAGCAAGTCTAATTCGCCCGCACAAAACCGCGCCATGGTGGCGGCGCGGTTCTCATCCACGGAGGTGAGGCTGGCCGCCCGAATGCCCACGGCGTCAGCGGCGCGGACCTGATCTTGCATCAGCGCAATCAACGGAGAAATGACAATGCACGTCCCCTCCAGCAGGACCGAAGGCAATTGATAACATAAGGATTTTCCAGCGCCGGTGGGCATAACCGCCAGCGTGCGATCTCCCGCCAAGACACGGTCAATGACATGGGCCTGCACCCCGCGAAAGGCGGCATAGCCAAAAATGGCGTGGAGTTGATCAAGCGGGCTAAGGCCCGGATTACGCAGCGACAATGGCGTCGCCCTCATTCCCCTCGGCCTGCTGACGTGCCCACATATCGGCATAAAGACCGCCCTGGCGCAGCAAGGCCGCGTGCGTGCCGCGTTCGGCCACGCGGCCTGCCTCTAGCACGATAATCTCATCTGCATCGACAATGGTCGACAGGCGATGCGCAATCACAATTGTCGTGCGCCGTTCAGACACGCTGGCCAGTGTTGTCTGAATCTCAGCCTCGGTCCGGCTGTCGAGGGCCGAGGTTGCTTCATCCAAAATCAGCACTGGCGGATCTTTCAACAGCGTGCGCGCAATGGCCACGCGCTGCTTTTCCCCGCCCGAGAGTTTCAAGCCGCGCTCCCCCACGGGGGTGGCATATTGTTGAGGCTGGGCGGCAATGAAATTGTGGATCTGCGCGCCGCGGGCGGCAGCTTCAATCTCAGCCTGGCTGGCCTCGGCACGGCCATAGCCAATATTATAGCCAATCGTATCATTGAACAGCACTGTATCTTGCGGAACAATGCCAATGGCAGCGCGCAGCGACGCCTGTGTTACCTGGCGAACATCCTGCCCATCAATGGTGATTTGCCCGCCCGTCACATCGTAAAACCGAAACAACAGCCGCGCGAGCGTGGACTTACCAGCCCCTGAGGGGCCGACGACAGCCAAAGTCTTGCCTGCTGGGATTACAAAGCTGACGCCCTGCAAAATGGGTCGATCAGCCTCATAGGCAAAATGCACATTGTCAAAGGCGACTGCCCCGCCCTGAATGGTCAGCGCGGGCGCACCCGGCGCATCCACCACGTCTGCCGGCGTATCAATTAATTCAAACATCGCCGCCATATCCGTAATGCCTTGGCGGATGGTGCGATAGACCATGCCCAGCAGATCCAGCGGGCGAAAAAGTTGGGCCAAAAGCGTGTTTACAAACACCACATCGCCGGTGCTGAACTGCCCGCGTGACCAGCCCCATACGGTAAAGGCCATCGCCCCTGCCATCAGCACATTGGTGATGAAGGATTGACCAATATTGAGCCAGGCGAGCGAATTTTCTGACCGGACAGCCGCATCGGCATAGCGGCGGGCGACCTTGCTATAATAGGCCGTCTCACGGTCTTCCGCGTTGAAATATTTGACCGTTTCATAATTCAACAAACTGTCGACGGACCGCGCAATGGTGGCCGTATCGAGATCATTCATTTCCGCGCGCAGCGTGTTGCGCCAATCCGTCACACGCTGGGTAAAGACAACATAGCCCACCACCATGATCGCTGTCGCCACCACCAGCCCGGCCGAAAACTTCATCCAGAAAATGATCATCACTGCCGCCAGCTCAACCACTGTCGGCGCAAGGTTAAAGAGGAGAAAATAGAGCATCACATCAATGCTCTTCGTGCCCCGTTCAATCACTTTGGTGACAGCGCCCGTGCGGCGGGCCAAATGGAAACGCAGGCTTAATTGGTGGAGATGCGCAAACACATGTTCGGCCAGCCGCCGGGTGGCATCTTGGCCGACGCGCTCAAACACCACGTTGCGCAAATTATCAAACAATACGCCCGAAAAGCGCGCGCCCGCATAGGCAACAACCAACGCCATAGGCAGCAGCACCGCTGTCTCTAGGCCGGGGGCCATTTGGTCGATGGCCCGGCCATAGACGAACCCCATGCTCAGCTGCACGCCCTTGGACAGCAGCACCAGCACCATCGCAAACACAATCCGCGCCCGCAGGGCGGGCGCATCCTTGGGCCAAAGATAGGGCAAAAAGCGCCGCATGACCGCAAGATCAAGCGGTGTCTGGTCAGCGGTTACGGGCATTTGGGGTGGCATGGCCCTCCCCCTAGATCATAACGCGGGGCAAGGGAAACCGCCGCGCGCGCCCTTTAGGCAAAAAAGGGTGCTGCAATGTCTGCGCGCACGCGCGCCAAGCGGCCTGTGGCCCTGTCAATCATGGCCCAAGTGGTTTTGGCGCGGACCACACATTTTCCCGCAGCATCGTGAAATTCGATATTGCGGTCAAACCGCGCGCCTTTGGGGGCGTCGCTAATCCATGTCCGCGCGGTCACTGTTTCGCCGGGCCCAATATTGCCCAGATAATCAATCTCATGCCGGGTCACGACCCAGATATAGGCATCTACATCTTCTGGCCGGGCCGCGGCCCGCCAATGCGTTGTGGCGACATCCTGAATCCAGCGCACCCACACCGCATTGTTCACATGGCCCAGCTCATCAATATCATCGGCAACAGGCGTAATGGAAAGGCTAAACTCTGCCATGACGCGGGCTTATTTCTGCCCTGCCATGCCCAATTGCCATAGGAAAAAGGCATATTCCTCGGCATCTTCGCGCAGCGCATCAAAGCGGCCTGATTTGCCCCCATGGCCTGCCCCCATATTGGTCTTGAGCAGCAGGATGTTTTTGTCGGTCTTGGTCGCGCGCAATTTGGCAACCCATTTGGCAGGCTCCCAATAGGTCACCCGCGGGTCATTCAGGCCTGCGGTGACAAACAGCGGGGGATAGGCCTGGGCTGTCACATTATCATATGGGCTATAGCTGCGAATAAGCTCAAAGGCGGCCTTATCCTCAATCGGGTTGCCCCATTCGGGCCACTCACCCGGTGTCAGGGGCAAGCTGCCATCCAGCATTGTGTTCAGCACGTCGACAAAGGGCACATGGGCAGCCACTGCGCCCCACAGCTCTGGGTTAGAGTTAACGACGGCCCCCATTAACTCACCACCGGCAGACCCGCCTGCCGCCACCACGCGGCCCGGCTTGGCAAAGCCTGCGTCGATCAGGCCTTTGGCCACATCAACAAAATCATTAAATGTGTTGGTCCGCTTGGTCAGTTTGCCATCTAAATGCCATTGCTGGCCCAGATCATCTCCGCCGCGAATATGCGCAATGGCATAAGCAAAGCCGCGATCGAGCAGCGATAGGCGCAACGTCGAAAAGCTGGGCGGCATGGCATAGCCATAGGCGCCATAGGCATAGAGATAGAGCGGGCCATTGCCGTCTTTTTTAAAGCCCTTGCGATAGACAATCGAGACCGGGACTTTGACACCATCGCGCGCGGTGATTTCCATCCGCTCGGTCACATAATGGCTGGCATCATAGCCACTTGGGATTTCCTGAACTTTAAGAGTGGTCAGCCCGCCCGTTGCAACATCATACTCCATCACTGTGTCTGGCGTGACCATCGATTCATAGCCAAGACGCAATGTCTTGACCTGATATTCGGGGTTCTCATCCAAGCTTGCGGTATAGCTGGCTTCGGGGAATTTGATCCTATGGGGCGGGCCGCCCGCATAACGGTGCAGCTCAATTTGATCCAAGCCATTTTCACGCCCTTCGACAATGAAGAAATCAGCGAATGTCGTGACGGCTGTCATGTAGAACGAGGCGCTTGGGCCGATCCGTTCCGTCCATTCCCCGGGCTTGGTAATGGGGGCTGTGACCAGCCGGAATTGCGGGCTGACATCATTGGTATGAATGAAGAGCGTATCGCCATGGTCTTCCACATCATATTCCACGCCTTTTTGGCGCGGGCGGATGAGCAGCGGCGTGGCAAAAATATTGTCTGACGGCAGCAACCGAATTTCGCTGGTTTCATGATTGCCGGTCGCCACCATGATCCATTTGCGGCTCTGCGTCATGCCAACGCCGGCTTGGAACGTCTGGTCAGGCTCTTCATAAAGCAGCTTATCTGTAGCCGGGTCTGTCCCCAATTGATGGATCATAATCCGGTCAATCCGCCAATTGTCATTGGCCAAGCCATAGACCAGATATTTGCCATCAATCGTAAAGACAAAATCCCCCAGCGTATTGGGAATTTCGCCCGGCAACTCTTGCCCGGTTTTCAAATCCCGAAAGCGAATGGTGAAGCGTTCTGACCCATTGGTATCGGTTGCATAGGCCAAAATCCGGTCATCTTCAGTCAGCGCCATGCCGCCCAAGCGGAAATACTCCTTCCCCTTGGCCAGGGCAGCCTCATCAAGCATGATTTCATCGCTGCCGCCTGCCACCGGACGGCGCATCCATTGTTTGTACTGCGCACCTTTTTCAAAGCGCCGCCAATAGACATAATCGCCATCTTTTTGCGGAACCGACGTATCATCTTCTTTCAACCGGCCCTTCATTTCCTGAAAAATGGTTTCGACCAAGGGTTGATAGGGCTTCATATGATGCTCAAAATACGCATTCTCGGCCTTAAGATAGGCCAGCACCTCTGCATCATCGACCTGCGGATAGCCCGCATCACGCAACCACGCATAAGGGTCTTCAACGCGATAGCCATGATGCTCAAAGCTATGCGGCTTGCGGGCAGCGATGGGGGGCGATGCAGTGGAAGATGTCATAGAAACTTTCTTTACGGATACAGGACTGGCCACTGCCAGCGCGGCGGGCAGCAAGGCGGCAAGACAGGCGAAAAGGATAGTCTGCTTCATCGCGCCAACAATGCCATGGCGCAGACCATTGCCAAGCAAAAAATCGCCGGGCAGATTTAGTTTGCGGTCGATTTGGCGCGCGCTGCGGCAATCGCGGCCTTCAAGCCGTCATAGCCAACTGCGCCGACCAGCACCTTATCTCCAACCACCCATGCCGGTGTGCCCGATAAATCCAGCTGACGCTGCAGCGTCAAATTGCGCGCCAATTCACGCTCCACATCCGGCGCACGCAGCGCCTTGGCATCTAACCCCAGCCGCTTGCGTGTGGCCTCCACCACCTCGGGCGTGGGTCGGCCTGCGGCATAAAGCGGCTTGTGCATGGCGCGAAATTTGCCGGCCAGTGCCGCCGCGACGGACAGGCGTGCAGCCTCAAGGCTGTCTTCGCCCAAAACCGGCATATCGCGATAGACGACCTTCAGTTTTTTATCCTCGGCCAGCAGCCGATCAATATCGCGCAGCGAGGCACGGCAATAGCCGCAGGCATAATCATAAAATTCAACCAGCGTGACATCGGCGTCCGCCGCCCCTTCCCAGGCATCGCCAATGGGGGTTTCAATTGCCGCTCGATTGGCGGCAACCACCTTGCCCAATTCCTTGGCGCGCAGATTTTCCATTGCCTCGGGCAAAATCTCGGGATTGGCGAGAATATAGTCGCGCACAATTTTCTCAATCGCTGCGCGGTCTGACAGTTGAACACTGCCCGTTGCTGACAGCACCAAGGCCGACCCCACTGCGCCCACCAAGGCCGCCGTTGCCGCAATAGCCATAGTCTTTTTTCCTTCAGTCACCTGCGACGACCCCTGCTGTTTTCCAGCGCACTGCGAGAGGCCATGGCAATATCTTGCGCGCGAATCCAGTCTGGCGTGCCTTGGGGAATACCCGTCATGGCAGCCTGCGCACTGGGCAGCGCCAATTGCGGGCGGCCCATCAGGCTATAGCGTTCGGCCGTTGCCAGTTGCGCGCGCGGCAAATCTCCCTGACGTTCATAGACAACGCCCAATTGATACCATGCAAAGGGGTTTTCATTATCCCGCCCGACTGAGGCTTTCAGAACACGGGCGGCCTCGGCCAAATTGGCCTTGTCGTCAGTGGCGACAAGTGCATGGCCAAAAAGTGCCGCAATCAGGGGTTGCGACAAGGTGCGATTATTGGCTTCTCGCAAAATGGGCAGCGCGTCTTTCGGACGGCCAGATTCCAGCAAAATTTGGCCCTTTAACTCCAAAAAATAGGGGTCATTGGGCACCATCTGCAGCAAAGCGTCTGCCTCTTCCAATGCTTTTTCAGGATAGGCGCTGCGATGCCAGGCATAGGCCCGCGCATAACGCGCGGGAATGGATACATCTGACACGGGGTAGGTTTTCAAAGTTTGTGGCGGGTCCGACACAAAGCCCATTAGCTTCGCCTTCACGCGCTGAAACCGGGCTTCAAGCGCGGGATCCGTTGGGCGGTTCCAGGCCGGGTCTTGTTCAACCACGTGCTGCAAATTGGCCACGCGTTCCCCCGTTAAGGGGTGCGTGCGGCCATAGCTGTCGTCTTGCGGAATAGCGTATCGAAACTCCACATTTTGCAGCGTCTTGAAAAAGCTGATCAGCCCTTTGCCACTCACCCTGGCTTTCGCAAGATAGCTGGCGCCTGCCGCATCGGCGGATGCTTCTTGGGTGCGCGAAAAAGCCAAAAACTTGCCCATGGCGGCCTGTTGACCGGCGGCCATAATGCCCGCCCCTGCATCGCCCGCGCCTGCGGCAATTGCCACAACCCCCAGGGCCAGGCTCAACAACGAAATGCCCGTCGCGGCCTTTGCGCCTTCATTAATCCGAATGACATGGCCGCCAACGACATGGCCCAATTCATGCGCAATCACGCCTTGAACTTCATTGGCATTTTTGGCCGCGGTAATCAGGCCAGAATGCATATAAACAATCTGCCCACCCGCGACGAAGGCGTTAATTTCAGGATCGTTGATCAGGACAATCTGGACATGGCGGGGCTCTAAACCAGCCGCCTGAATAATATCGACCGAAAGGTCCGCCAAAAAGGCCTCGGTCTCGGCATCGCGCAAAATGGATTGCGCCATCACTGGCTGGACGCTGATCAGCAGCGCCATGAAAAACAGGACACATCGGGTCAGGAAAGAAGGGCTGGGCATCATTTGCTTATCCCTGATCTTTCCTGAACCCGTGCTGACATAATGCCGGTTAGGCACCATCCCCAAAAGTCCGCTGCCACCAGCCACGGCGGGGCTCGCCAGAGGTTTCAGTGCCCACATCTGGTGCAGGTGCATCCTTTGCCTTGGCTTTGCGCGCCCGCGGCTTTTTGGCAGGCTCTGCTACTGCTTCGGCAACAGGTGCGGCCTCAGCCACATCTGGCTTTGCAGCTTTTGCCGCCTTTGTCGCCTTGACTGGCTTTGCCGCCTTGGCGGGCTTTTCAGCGGCAGCCGCTGGCTTTTTCGCACGGCTGCGCTTGGGCTTTTCAGCAACGTCTGCCGACGCTGGGGCATCGGCAACGCTGGGCGCAACCGGGGCGGCCACATCGTCTGCACCATCAGCCTTTTTGCGGCGCGTGCGCTTTGGCTTTTCGGCAGCAGGGGCCTCGTCCACAGCCGCCGGCTCTGCCACCACTGCCTCAGCAGCTTTGGCGCGGGCCGGGCGACGCCGCGTCTTGGGCGCAGCCTCTGCCATTTGGGCCTCCGCCTCTACCGGCGCAGGGGCATCCCCTTGCGGAGCAGCCTCACCGTCGAGCGGCGTTGCCGCTTGATCTTCATGCCGACGACGGCCACCACGGCGACCACGGCGGCGGCGGCGGCGATTGGCTTCGCGATCCCCATCGCGTTCGGCGCGGTCTTCACCGGCATCTGCCAATGTCTCGCCGTCGCTTTCGCTGTCTTCGCGGGAGTCATCCCCCTCATAGGAGGCATCCCCATCGCGATTGCGGCCACGACGACCGCGGCGGCGGCGGCGATTGCGGCCACGGCGCTGATCCTCATCGCCGCGCTCTTCGCGGAACGAATCTTCGCCCTCGTCCTCGTCTTCGTCCTCAACTTCAAGCGCCAGATCATCAAAGGGCTCTTCGACAATGGGCTCATAGCTGGGGCGGAAGGCCGGCGGCGGGCCGCTGGATTCCACCGTCATCCGTGCACCCTCAAGCTGGCCGTCCGACTGAATATCAATGGTCACGCCATAGCGGGCTTCAATTTCACCCAGCTCTGCCCGCTTGCGATTAAGCACATAAAAGGCGGCTTCTTGGCTGGCGCGCAGCACCAGCTGGCTGCCCCGACCGCGAGCAGCCTCTTCTTCCAGCATCCGCAAGGCCGACAGGCCCGCCGACGACGCCGTACGAACAAGCCCCGTGCCTTCACAATGCGGGCATTCCCGCGTTGAAGCTTCCAACACGCCTGTGCGTAGGCGCTGGCGGCTCATTTCCAGCAAACCAAATTGGCTGATGCGGCCCACCTGAATACGGGCCCGATCATTGGCGAGCGCCGCCTTCATTGCCTTTTCAACCTTACGGACATTGCCGTTCGATTCCATGTCAATGAAATCAATGACAACCAGCCCGGCCATATCGCGCAGGCGCAATTGGCGGGCAATTTCTTGCGCCGCTTCAAGGTTGGTGGAAAGCGCGGTCTGCTCAATCCCATGTTCGCGGGTTGAGCGGCCCGAGTTGATGTCGATGGAAACCAACGCCTCCGTTGGGTTGATCACCAAATAGCCACCCGATTTCAGCTGAACAACGGGATGGTACATCGCCTCAAGCTGATCTTCGACGCCATATCGCTGATAGAGCGACACAGGGTCCGCATAGCTTTTGACCTTCTTCACATGGCTGGGCATCAAAAGCTTCATGAAATCGCGGGCTTTGCGATAGCCCGCCTCGCCTTCGACAATCACTTCATCAATGTCGCGATTATAAATATCGCGAATGGCCCGCTTAATCAGGTCGCTATCCTCATTGATGAGGGCAGGCGCTTGGCTTTTCAGCGTATTCTCGCGAATTTCATCCCACAGCCGCGCCAGATAATCAAAGTCGCGCTTAATTTCGGTCTTGGTGCGTTGCAGGCCTGCGGTGCGGACAATGCAGCCCATGCTGGGCGGCAAGTTCAGCTCAGACATGATGGTTTTCAAACGCTTGCGGTCTGCCGCATTTGAAATTTTCCGGCTTATGCCCCCGCCATGCGTGGTGTTGGGCATAAGGACGCAATAGCGGCCTGCCAGCGAGAGATAAGTGGTCAGCGCCGCCCCCTTATTGCCGCGCTCTTCCTTGACGACTTGCACCAACAGCACTTGGCGCCGGTGAATAACGTCTTGAATCTTATACCGACGGCGCAGCGCCATGCGCTTGCGACGCAAATCTTCTGCCCCATGGTCATCATGGCCATTGCCGCCAGCCGATTCCGGCGCGGGCGGCGCATCGCCATCTAGATCATCTTCCAGGTCAGAATCAGGACGGTCCTGATCGCGGCCATCATCGTCATGATGCCCATCAACTGGCTCATCATCGCCTTCGGCCGCGCGCAAAGCAGCTTCTGCCGCGGCATGTTCTGCCTCTTCGCGCAGCAGAGCTTCGCGGTCTTCCTTTGGAATCTGGTAATAATCCGGATGGATTTCTGAAAAGGCGAGGAAGCCGTGGCGATTTCCCCCATAATCCACAAAGGCCGCCTGCAACGAGGGTTCAACCCGCGTTACCTTTGCCAAATAGATATTGCCTTTAAGCTGCCGGCGTTCAGCCGACTCGAAATCAAACTCCTCGATCCGGTTTCCCTTGACGACAGCAACCCGGGTCTCTTCCGGGTGGCGGGCGTCGATCAACATCCGCATGGTCATTATAATATCTCCGAGCGCGACCAACGCCGCCCCAAAGGACAGCGGGCGCATAAGTGAAGCGGCCGGGCGAACGCCCTTGGCCGCGTGTCATGTGTGAAAGTGCCTCTGCCGCAGCTGCATGCCCGGCAATCTGTGCCGGGAAAAAGCATCCACCCCGCGCACCGCCCTTAGGGGCGATTTGGCGCAGAACGGAACAAACATGCATCATGCGACGTCAACCTGGATCAGCCGGCCCGAAAGCGGGAACACGGCCCATTTACAGCCGAACGCGTGTCCGGCTTATCTTGGCTGCTAGCATCCCCGCGCCAAAGCGGCAACATCTTTGCATCCCCCTGCGCGGAGCGGCGGGCTAACCCTGGCTAACATATTGGTAAACCAAGGGCCTAAACACAATGCTGGCCTGCCTCTGGACCTAAGCCAATGGTTCGCGACATAAGGGGCCATGGTGTTGCGTATCTTATTGGCCATTACAGCCCTGTTTTCTTCAATTTCCCCAGCACAGGCAGGCCCGCCATGGCGCGGCGCACGCGTGACTATTCCGCTAGAGGCCGCCCGGACCAGCCTGGCCCTTCCGCAGATTTCTGGGCCGGCCGGACGGCCATTGGTGGTGCTGGATCCCGGCCATGGCGGGCATGATCCCGGGGCGATTTCGCCTTATGGGGGCGTGGAGGAAAAGCAGCTGACACTGGCTGTCGCGCGGCAAATTCGCGCAGACTTAATGGCCTCGGGCCGGGTGCGCGTGGCCCTGACGCGTGACGCCGATATATTTTTGGCGCTGCGGGAACGGACAGCCATCGCCCGCAATTTGAAGGCCGCCTTGTTCATTTCAATTCACGCAGATTCAGCCAGTGGCCAAGCTACAGGGGCCAGCATTTACACCTTGTCTGACATTGCCTCAGACCGCGAGGCCCAAGCACTGGCAACGCGCGAGAACAAGGCGGACATCCTGAATGGCGTCAATTTGTCGGGCAAAGAACCCGCCGTGACCTCGATCTTAGTTGATCTTGCCCAGCGCGAGACAATGGCAGCCTCAGTTGCCTTTGCCCGGCTTTTACGGCGCGAAGGCGCAGGGCGCATTCCCTTTCACGCAGGTGGTTTGCGGATGGCAGGGCTGGCTGTCTTAAAATCACCTGATATGCCAGCGGTGCTGCTTGAGCTGGGCTATTTGTCGAGCGAGACGGACAGTCGGCGTATTCGATCTCGTACGGGTCAGGCAGAGATTGCCGCCAGTGTTCGGCGGGCCGTAGAGATTTTTGTGGCGCGCAAAGACACGCCCAACTGAACCTGTTGCTGATCCTATTGGCGCAAAAGCGGTTCCCCCTGTCTCGATTTCCCGCTAGAGGCGAGCGCCATGGCCGTTTCCATTCCTGTGCACGTTTCTGAGCGATGGCAGCAGCTGCGCCTAAAGGCCCAGATGGCGCGCGCCTGGTTTATGCAGCGGTATCAAACCCAGCCAAGGTTTCGTCTGGCCGCGCGCATCGCGGGTGGGTTGGTGCTGCTCTATGCCCTGATTTGGCTGACATTTGGCCGCAACTTGCCTTCCGCAGAATCGCTGCTGACCTATCAGCCGCCGCTGCCCACCTATGTGCGCGATGTAAATGGGGTGCCCGTCCATAGCTATGCGCGCGAACGTCGGGTCGAGCTGCGCTATGATGAATATCCGCCGCAGTTGATTCAGGCGTTTATCTCTGCCGAGGACAAAACCTTTTTTGACCATGGCGGCATTGATTTTCCCGGCCTTGCGGGCGCGGTGGTCGATTATGTCAGCAAAATTGGCTCGGGTGAGCGGGCACGTGGCGGCTCAACCATTACCCAGCAGGTCGCCAAAAATCTGCTCTTGGGCAATGAATATTCCATCACGCGCAAAGTAAAAGAAGCGATCCTTGCCCGGCGCATTGAATCAGTGCTGACCAAGGAACAGATTCTTGAGCTTTACCTCAACCAAATTCCGTTGGGGCGGAATAGCTTTGGCGTGCAGGCCGCCGCACGGGCCTATTTCAACAAAGATGTGACCGATTTGTCGCTGCCGGAAATGGCATTTTTGGCAATTTTGCCAAAGGCGCCCGAAACCTATGGGCGAAAGCGCAATGAACAACGCGCGCTTGAGCGGCGCGATTATGTGCTGCGCGCCATGCGCGATAATGGCTATATCAGCCCGGCGGAATACCAAGCCGCCACACAAACTGCCTTGGGCATTTTGCCGCGCGCAGCAACCGCCTCCAACCTTCAAATGGGCGGCTATTTTCTAGAAGAAGTTCGCCGCGAGCTGATTGAAAAATTTGGCGAGAATTCAGAAGCAGGGCCCAATTCTGTCTATGATGGCGGGCTATGGGTGCGCGCCTCCATCAACCCCGATTATCAGCGTTATGCCGAACAGGCTCTGCGCGATGGCCTTGTCCGCTATGACAATGGCAAGGGCTGGAGTGGCCCGATTGCAAAAATTGACGTTGGCGAAGGCTGGTCAGGCCGATTGGCTGCCCAAAATCTGGGCGCAGGCTATAGCGATTGGCGCATTGCCGTGGTGTTGCGCAAAGCCGGGGGGCTTGCCCAAATTGGCTTTGCAGATGGCAGCGTGGGCCGCCTGCCCTCAGGCCTTGCCTCCATGCCCCGCCGCGGCACGGCAACCGCGGCCTATACAGCGATGAAGCCGGGCGACATTATTGCCGTCAAGCAACAGGGCGCAGACTATGCCTTGCGCAATATTCCTGAAGTGTCGGGCGGTATGGTGGTGCAAGATCCGCATACAGGCCGGGTCTTGGCCATGCAGGGCGGCTTTGACGTGCGGCTGGCCTCATATAACCGCGCCACCCAAGCGCAGCGCCAGCCGGGATCCTCGTTCAAGCCCTTTGTCTATGCCTCGGCGCTTGATGGCGGGATGACGCCAGCCGAAATCATTATTGATGGGCCATTTTGCGTCTATCAATCTGCCAAGCTGGGCCGCAAATGCTTTAAGAATTTTGATGGCGGCGGCTCTGGCCCGCGCACCATGCGCTGGGGCCTAGAACAATCGCGCAACTTGATGACGGTGCGGGCGGCCTCGCAAACTGGCATGGAGCGGATTGTGAAGATGGCGGCCACGCTGGGCATCAGCCCGCCCAACCAGCCTTATCCCGCATTGCTCTCGATCGCGCTGGGGGCAGGTGACACGACTGTTCTGAACCTCGTCAACGCCTATTCGATCCTTGCGTCGAACGGGCGGGAACGGCGGCCAACGCTGATTGACTATGTCCAAGATCGGACGGGCAAAATCC
>RFZB01000141.1 GCA_009920915.1 Sphingomonadaceae bacterium
AATGGATCCTGAAACAAGTTCAGGATGACGTTGGGGCCAACTTCTTTGCGTCATGCTGAACTTGTTTCAGCATCCATCAACTCGAAAGAGTGAAGGTCGCCCACCCCCTTAGATCACACCCTTATCGCGCAGGGCGGCAACATCACTGGCCCCATGGCCTAACAGGCTTTCGAGCACCTCGGCCGTATTCTGCCCCAGCAAAGGCGGCTCTGTCCCTGCATCGGGCATCGAGTCTGACAGGCGCAAGGGGCTCGCAATGGCGGGGCGATTGCCAGCCATGGTCGCCAAACCACGCGCGACGGATTGCGGGTCAGCCAGCGCCTGACCAATGTCATTAATTGGCCCAGCGGGCACATTGGCAGCCGATAAGGCAGCATCCCAATGCGCGGTCGTGTGTGTTTTCATGGCCGCCGCCAAGTGCGGGATCAGCGTGGCGCGGTTTTCCACCCGACCCGCATTAGTTGCATAGCGCGGATCTTGCGCCAACGCAGGCAGGCCCAGAACCGTCACAAAATGCGCGAACTGGCCGTCATTGCCCACAGCCACAATCATATGGCCGTCCGCCGTTTCAAACACTTGATAGGGCACGACACTGGGGTGCGCATTGCCCATCCGCTTGGGTGCTTCGCCCGTGACACGCTGGTTCAGGCCAATATTGGCGAGCGTGGACACAGCAACATCCAACAGCGCCATATCAATAAACTGGCCACGGCCTGTTTCCTGCCGCTGATTGAGCGCGGCGAGCACCGCGATACAGGCATGCAGCCCCGTCATCACATCTACCAGCGCAACGCCGACCTTCTGCGGCTCACCCTCTGGTTGGCCGGTAATGCTCATCAGGCCCGATAGGCCTTGGACCATCAGATCATAGCCCGGCTGATGCGCGCGCGGGCCGCTATGGCCAAAGCCGGTGATCGAGCAATAGACAAGGCGCGGGTTCACTGCCTTTAGGCTGAGATAATCGAGCCCATATTTCTCCAGCCCGCCCATCTTGAAATTCTCAACGAGAACATCGCATTTGGCAGCAAGTTCGCGGATCAGCGCCTGCCCCTCGGGCTTCGAAATATCAATTGCCACGCTTTTCTTGTTGCGATTGGCCGAGAGGTAATAGGCCGACAGCCGGTCTTCCCCCTCCCCATGCCAGGGCGGGCCCCAGCTGCGCGTATCATCGCCTTTGCCGGGCTGTTCGATCTTGATGATCTCTGCCCCCAAATCCCCCAGCATCTGCGTGCACCACGGCCCTGCGAGAACGCGGGACAGATCAAGCACGCGGATGCCAGAGAGCGCTTTGGTCATGATTTACTTTTGGTTCGCGTAAATCTTGGCAAGTTCAAACAGATAGTCGCGGCCTTCATACAGGGCAGACACGCGAATCCGTTCATTCAGGCCATGTGCGCCACTGCCTTCGGGATCAGAGAAAATCCCCGGCACACCATAGGTTGGGATGCCCGCCAGCGAGAGATAGGGCGCATCGGTGCCGCCTGTTGACATGGTGGGGATCATCGGCACGCCCGGGAAGTGCTTGGCCGCCAGCTTTTCAGCCGGGCCAAAAATCTTGGGCGAGAGCGGCGGCGGCACCGCCATGGGGCGCGCCGGCGGAATTTTGGTGATCGAGACGGACGAATCCGCCACAAGCTTGACCAGTTCCTCACGAATGGCGTCCGTCGAAATGCCGGGGAAAATGCGGCAATTGACCACAGCCCGTGCCCGCTGCGGCAGCGCATTCATGGCATGGCCTGCATCCATCATCGTGGCGACGCAGGTGGTGCGCAGCATGGAATGATAAGTCGCATCCTTCGACACAATGGCATTGGCCGCTGCATCTTTGGGGTTGGCGACCAGCGCATTCATGGCTGTGCCCATCTCTCCACCCATGGCAGCGCCGGTGCGCGTGAAGAAGGTGCGCGTTGTGTCCGTAAACATGATTGGGAATTCATAGCCCCCAACTTTCGAGACAGCGGCCGTCAGCGAATAAATGGCGTTATCAGGCCGCGGAATTGAGCTGTGGCCACCCGGATTGGTGGTTTCAAACAGATAATTCTGCACGGTCTTTTCGCCAACTTGCATCGACAGGGCGACTTTCTTGCCCGCCTTATCCAAGCGGCCACCGCCACCTTCGTTAATCGCGAATTCTGCGGCAATCAGTTCTGGCTTGTTGGTCGCCAGCCATTCCGCCCCATTGAACGCGCCAACTGTTTCTTCGCCGCAGGTCAGCGCAAGCTTTACTGTCCGCTTGGGACGGAAGCCCTCTTTCTTGAAGCGGATCATCGCGTCGGTCCAGATGGCAGCCTGTGCCTTATCGTCTGACGTGCCACGGGCGTAGAAATAGCCGCCCTCTTCAATCAGAGTGAAAGGATCCCGCACCCAATCTTCCCGGCGGGCCTCAACCACATCAATATGGGCGAGCATCAACAGCGGCTTTAGCGTTTTTGAGGTGCCCGGCAAAATGGCCACCAAGCCGCCATCTTTGGGATGCTCAGGCGTGGCGAATAGAGTGATATCCTTATCCGCATAGCCTGCGGCCTTGAGGCGTGCGGCCATGCGCTCTGCCGCCAAGGTGCAACTGCCAACGGATTGCGTGGTATTGGTTTCTACCAATTCCTTATACAAATCCCGAAAGGCAGCCTGATCCGGGCGGATCGATTGCGCCATGGCCGTGGTCGACATGGCTGCCAAAATGGCAGCCGCCATCATCTTCTGAAAACCCATTTGTGCCCCCTCCTCAACGAAGCGTTCAACTAAACGCTTGAATGCCTGTAATCGCCCGGCCCAAAATCAGGGCGTGCACATCATGCGTGCCCTCATAGGTGTTGACCGTTTCCAAATTTACCGTGTGGCGGATGACATGATATTCCGCCGAAATGCCGTTGCCGCCGTGCATATCACGCGCGATACGGGCGATATCGAGTGCCTTGCCGCAATTGTTGCGCTTGATGAGGCTTATCATTTCGGGCGACCATGTGCCGGCATCAATGGCCCGGCCCACCGTCAGTGCGGCTTGCAGGCCAAGCGCAATTTCCGTCTGCATATTCGCCATTTTCAGCTGCGGAATTTGGTTCGCCGCCAGCGGACGCCCAAATTGCTTGCGATCAAGCTGATATTGGCGCGCCCGGTGGAAGCAATCTTCCGCCGCGCCCATAACGCCCCAGGCAATGCCATAGCGTGCCTTATTGAGGCAGCCGAACGGACCCGATAGGCCCTGCACATTGGGCAATAGATTTTCTTCGGGAACGAAGACGTCTTCCAGCACAATTTCGCCCGTGATCGACGCGCGCAGGCTCAATTTCTTTTCAATCTTGGGCGTGGAAAAGCCCTTCATGCCGCGCTCAACAATGAAACCGCGGATCACGCCGCCTTCATCCTTCGCCCAGACGACCGCAATGTCGGCAATTGGCGAATTGGTGATCCACATTTTCGCGCCATTGAGGATGTAGCCGCCATCGACTTGCTTCGCATTGGTCTTCATTGAGGCGGGGTCAGACCCGGCATCCGGCTCGGTCAGGCCGAAACAGCCCACCCATTCGCCGGTCGCAAGCTTCGGCAGATATTTTTCGCGCTGTGCCTCACTGCCATAGGCATGGATCGGGTGCATCACCAGCGAGCTTTGCACTGACATGGCCGAGCGATAGCCCGAATCAACGCGCTCCACCGCGCGGGCAATCAGGCCATAGGCCACGTGGCTGACACCCGCGCAGCCATAGCCCTCAATGGTTGCGCCAAGCAGACCTTGTTCGCCCAGCTCGTTCATGATCTCACGATCAAAACACTCGTCCAACGTAGCGGAAACGACGCGCGGCAAGAGCTTGTCTTGCGCATAGCCTTCGGCGGCATCGCGGATCATCCGCTCGTCTCCGGTCAGCTGCGCGTCAAGGTGAAAGGGGTCATCCCACTGGAAAGGAGTAAATTTAGCCATACCGCTTTCTGCCAGATTTAACGGGAGCGCTCAACACTGGGGCGCATAGTCATTCGGATGTAAAATCCAGCCCAATGTCCGCTGCAGGTGCGCTCTGCGTCAGCCGGCCGACAGAAATATAGGTCACCCCGGTTTCGGCCTTGGCGCGGATCGTCTCTAGTGTGACGCCGCCCGAAGCTTCGGTGGGCACACGCCCCGCCACCAGCGCCACGGCCTGG
>RFZB01000142.1 GCA_009920915.1 Sphingomonadaceae bacterium
AACTTGTCGAGCGCCGCACGACGGCCCTTTTCACTCTCCGCCAAGATCATCTGACGCACGGCGGTAATCCGCGCGGCATCAAAGAACATATGTTCAGTGCGGCACAGGCCAATGCCTTCTGCGCCAAAATCCCGTGCGGTCTGCGCATCTTGTGGCGTTTCGGCATTGGTGCGCACTTTCATGCGGCGCACATCATCCGCCCACGCCATCAACGTACCGAAGTCGCCCGCCAATTCGGGTTGCACCGTGGCAACGGCACCGGCCATGACTTCACCCGTTGCACCATCCAGCGTCAGAATATCGCCTTCGCGCAATTCGCGCCCGCCCACACGGAGCAGCTTTGCCTTGGCATCAATCACAATCCCGCCCGCGCCGGAGACGCAGGGCCGCCCCATGCCCCGCGCAACGACTGCCGCATGGCTCGTCATCCCGCCGCGCGCGGTGAGAATACCCTTGGCAGCGTGCATGCCGTGAATATCTTCCGGGCTGGTTTCAACGCGCACCAAAACCACGCTGTCGCCATTCGCCGCCGCTTTTTCGGCACTATCGGCATCAAAGACGATCTTGCCAGACGCTGCACCCGGCGACGCAGGCAGCCCCTTGGTCAGCACATCGCGCTTGGCACTCGGGTCGAGCGTGGGGTGCAGCAATTGGTCAAGCGCCCCGGGCTCAACGCGCAAAATGGCTTCTTCGCGGGTGATCAGCCCTTCGCTCGCCATGTCCACCGCGATTTTGAGCGCCGCTTTGGCCGTGCGCTTGCCCGATCGGGTTTGCAGCATCCACAGCTTGCCGCGTTCCACGGTAAATTCAATGTCCTGCATATCGCGGTAATGCGTTTCCAAAATGCGGAACACATCGGCCAATTGCCCATAAACTTCGGGCATTGCCTCTTCCATCGACAGCGGCTTGGCATTGGCACGTTCGCGCGCAGCCTTGGTCAAATATTGCGGGGTGCGGATACCCGCGACGACATCTTCACCCTGCGCATTAATCAGGAATTCACCATAATACGCATTTTCGCCCGTTGCCGGATCGCGCGTAAAGGCAACGCCCGTGGCCGATGTATCGCCCATATTGCCAAAGACCATGGCTTGGACGTTAACCGCCGTGCCCCAATCGCCGGGAATGGCGTTTAGACGGCGATAGACCTTCGCGCGTTCAGATTCCCATGATCCAAAGACCGCGCCAACCGCGCCCCAAAGCTGATCCTGCACATCCTGCGGGAAGGGCTTGCCCCATTCCTGCTCGACCAGCGCCTTGAACTCGCCAACCAGTGCCTGCCAGTCTTCGGCGGCCATATCCGTATCGAGATAATAGCCGCGATCTTCCTTCGCGATTTCCAGCGCCTCTTCAAACGCGCCATGGTCAAGGCCCAGCACAACGTCGGAATACATCTGAATGAAGCGGCGATAGCTGTCCCATGCAAAGCGGGCGTCGCCTGACGAGGCAGCCAAGCCTTTCACGGTTTCATCATTCAGGCCAAGATTGAGGACGGTATCCATCATCCCCGGCATCGAGACACGCGCGCCAGAGCGAACCGAAACAAGCAGCGGATCCGCCGCGTCCCCAAATTTCTTGCCCGTCACCGCTTCGATATGCGCAATGCCGCCGGCCACTTCCGCGCGCACGCTGGCGGGGAATGTTTGCCCTTCCGCATAGTAAAGGGTGCACATTTCGGTCGTAATCGTGAAGCCCGGTGGCACCGGCAGGCCAATGGCGGCCATGCCATCCAAATTCGCGCCTTTGCCGCCCAGCAAATTCTTATTGCCGCGCGTCGCACCATCCCCATCCGAAAAACCCCCGCCAAAGCGGTAGACAAACTGCGTCATGCGTCCTCCCAGTTCGGGCGGGGCGGCAGGCTTGGACTATCGCCGCCGCATCACCCTTCAATCCTTGAAAAATCCGCCACGCGGTGCACCGCATCACGGAAGCGCGAGAGCAAACCGAGCCGGAAGGCCCGCTTTGCGGGGTCATCATCATTCACCATGACGCCATCGAAAAAGCCATCAATCGGCGCCCGCAGCGAGGCCAAGGCCGCCATTGCCGCTTCAAATTGTTCGCTTTCAACCGCAGAGGCGGCCTTGGGTTCCGCTGCATCCAGCGCAGACAGCAATGCGCTTTCCGCCGCCAGCAGATCACCCGAGGCGGGGACAGGCATGGATTCTGGCGCAGCCTTCAGGATGTTCGCCGCGCGCTTGTAAGCGGCGAGCAAATTGGTGCCATCTTCAGTTGTCACAAAGGATTGAAGAGCTGTGACCCGCGCGAGCAGGCGGACCAGATCATCCTCGCCACCCAGCGCGAACACGGCATCAATCAAATCATGCCGCACGCCTGCTTCACGCTGCTGAACTTTCAGACGATCCGCAAAGAATTCGAGCAAATCTGCCGACGGGTCTACCGAGGCAATGCCATCCGCAGCGTAGAGCTGTGCGACATTGGCAAACGCAGTGCCCAGTGGAAGGCGCAAGCCATTTTCGGTAATCAGGCGAATGACAGCCAAGGCCGCACGGCGGAGGGCGAACGGATCTTTGGAGCCGGTTGGCTTTTCATCCACCGCGAAAAAGCCTGTCAGCGTATCAAGCTTTTCTGCGAGGGCGACTGCAATGCTTACGGGCGCTGAGGGCACAGTATCGCTGGCACCAACAGGCTTGTAATGATCGCGAATGGCCTCTGCGACGACAGCGGGCCTGCCCTGTGCGGCCGCATAATAGCCGCCCATCAGCCCCTGAAGCTCTGGAAACTCACCAACCATGCCTGTCACAAGGTCAGACTTGGCAAGCGCTGCGGCGGCCCCGGCAGCCTGAGCATCGCACGCGGGGATGGCTGCAGCCAAAGATTTGGCAATGGCTTCCATCCGGTGTACCCGCGCGGCCACTGTCCCCAGCTTTTCGTGGAAGACAATGTCTTTCAGCTTTTCTGCCTGCTTTTCCAGCGGGACCTTTAAGTCCGTTTCGTAGAAGAAGCGCGCATCAGATAACCGCGCCGCCAGCACCTTTTCATTGCCCGCGATGATGGACACACCGCCATCATGCGCGCTGATATTGGCTGTGCAGACAAAGGCGTTGGCCAGTTTGCCCGCAGCATCGCGGCAAATGAAATATTTCTGGTTCACCCGCGCGGTCAGCTGGATGACTTCTTCGGGCACAGCCAAAAAGTCTGGGTCGAACCGACCCAGCAATGGAACCGGCCATTCAGTGAGGCCCGCATTTTCGATGACAAGGCCTTCATCCGGCACCAAAGTCAGCCCAGCAGCAGAGGCCGCCTGTTCAGCACCCGCGCGGATCATCGCGCGGCGTTCGTCCTGATCGACAATGACATGGGCGGCACGCAGCTTGGTCGCATAATCTGCGGCATTGCCAATGGCGACAGGGCCCTTGTGGTGGAAACGATGGCCAACCGTGGCCGTGCCACTGGCAATGCCATCAATCTCACACGGCACCAGATCATCACCCAAAAGCGCAATAATCCCCTGCAAGGGGCGCACCCAGCGCAGGCTTTCGGTCGAGCGCGAAGCTGCCCCCCAGCGCTGCGATTTTGGCCATGGAAAGGCACGAATGATTGCAGGGATGGCGTCTGCCAGCACGTCCGCCGTCTTGCGGCCCGGCTTTTCGACAATCGCGAAATAGGTGCCCTCGCGCTCTTCCAGCTGATCCTGCGTCAGCCCGATTTTGCGCAAAAAGCCCTCCAGCGCCTGGGGCGGCGCACCCACTTTTGGCCCTTTGGTCTCTTCACGCACAGCCTGAGTTTCAAGCGGCAGGCCCTTGGCAATCAACGCCAAACGGCGCGGCGTGGCAAAAGTGATAAGGTCAGCGGCTTTCAGGCCCGCCCGCTCCAGCTCCGTGGAGAATAAGCGCGCCAAATCGTCCCGTGCTTTATCTTGCATGCGCGCGGGGATTTCTTCGGAGAGAAGTTCTAACAGGAAGTCGGTCATCTTACGCCTCCCACCCGTTCTTTTCCATCCACGCCGCACAACTGCCTTTCGCCAGATCCCGCACGCGGCCGATATAGGCTTGGCGCTCTG
>RFZB01000143.1 GCA_009920915.1 Sphingomonadaceae bacterium
ACAAGCCTTTGGCGTGACTGAACCAACCAGCGGCACATACACATTGGCTCTGAAAACCACGGCCCGCCGGGATGGCGATGATTACATTGTCAACGGGCAGAAAATTTGGACCAGCCGTGCCGAACATTCCGACTTGATGCTGCTGCTCGCGCGCACCACCCCGCGCGATCAGGTGTCGAGCAAGACAGATGGGCTGTCCGTCTTCCTCGTCGATATGAACGCCGCCAAGGGCAATGGCCTCACCATCCGCCCAATTGAAACGATGATGAACCACAGCACGACAGAGGTTTTCTTTGAGGATATGCGCGTGCCGGCCGCCAATTTGATTGGTGAGGAAGGCAAAGGCTTTCGGTACATATTGTCGGGCATGAATGCCGAGCGCCTTTTGATTGCGGCTGAATGTATTGGCGATGCCAAATGGTTTATTGAGAAGGCCAGCAATTACGCCAGAGAGCGTGTGCTGTTTAATCGGCCCATTGGGCAAAATCAGGGTGTCCAATTCCCCATTGCCCGCGCCTACGCACAGACACGCGCTGCTGAATTGCTGGTGCATGAGGGCCTGCGCAAATATGAGGCGGGCGAAAATTGCGGCGAGGAAGCCAATATGGCGAAGATGCTCGCCGCGGAGGCCAGCTGGGCCGCTGGCGAGGCGTGTATTCAGACACATGGCGGCTTTGGCTTTGCAGCGGAATATGACATTGAACGCAAATTCCGCGAAACCCGCCTATATCAAGTGGCGCCGATCAGTACGAATATGATCCTGTCTTACGTTGCCGAGCACGTGCTTGGCCTGCCCCGGAGCTATTAATGAGCGCGTGGGACGCCTGGGTCGGGCGCAGCGAAAGCCGTGAGGATATTCTAACCCCCGGTCTGCTGGCCCGATTTAAGGCGACGCTGGATAAGCCCCTAGAGGACGATATGGCCCCGCAAGGCCTCCACTGGTGCCTGTGTCTGCCGGATGCACCAACGTCGCTTCTAGGCCCAGATGGCCACCCCATCCGCGATGAGAGCCCGGCCAGCTTCTTGCCCCCCATTCCCCTGCCCCGACGGATGTGGGCATCAAGCGCCGTTGAGTTTTTGGGCCCTATGTCCGCCGGCGATGTAATCCGCCGTGTCTCAACGATTGAGAAGATAACCGAAAAGAGCGGCGGCAGTGGCAGCTTAGTTTTTGTGGATGTCGCGCACGACACCCAGGCCAATGGGCGGATTGTGGTGCAAGAGCGGCAAACCATTGTCTATCGCGAGGCAAGCACCGCGCCCGCCGCGCCGCGCCCGGCCGACTGTGCTCAGCCCCCGATATCCGGCTGGAATTGGCACCGAACACTTACCCCAAGTGAACCCCTGCTTTTCCGATATTCTGCGCTGACATTTAACAGCCACCGCATCCATTATGACCTGCCTTTTGCGCAAGACGCCGAGGGCTATCGCGGGCTGGTTGTCCATGGGCCGTTGATGGCGAGCTTGTTGCTCGACCTTGCGGCACGCCACCTTGGCCCGAACCGCCTCACGCGCTTTGCCTTTCGAGGCCAATCCCCTGCTTTTGCGGGCGAGCCGCTTTATCTTGTTGGAAAGCAAGACGGCCCGACCATCCACCTTGCCGCTTTGGGAGGGGATGGCCGGACCGTCATGTCAGCCGAAGGTGCCGTTTAGCTGCACCTAACTCAATAAATTAATCGCCTTTGTGCGGCAGGATCAGATATTTATCACCTGTCCGCTTGGCGTTGTAAGCATGAAGCGTTTCCAGATTGAGCGCCTCTTCCAGAGAAATTTCATGGCTATACTGGCTAGCAAAAGTGGTTGTCAGTTCCGCAACCACCCGCGCCCGCATCTTTTCGACCACTTCCGGACCAACTTTCTGCATGAAGGGGGTCAAAAGCCAGCCGGAGACTGACCATTGGAATCCAAAGCTGCGTGTAAGCGTCGTGGGCGAAACATCCAGCGCGCCGTAAATATACAACTGCTTGAATGTGTCGGAGCCATAGCGGCTATATTCCTTCATCCGCTTCACGGCCGCTGCTTCGATACAGGCAAGAATTTGCGCACCCAGCTTACCGCCGCCAATGGCGTCAAAAGCACAGGTAATACCCGTTTCCACCAGCGCCGCAGTCAAATCATCCATAAAGCTGGCGCTTGTGCTATCCAGCACATAGCGCGCGCCCTGGCCCTTTAGCAGGTCAAATTGGGCTTGGCTGCGCACCACATTGATCAACGGCATACCGTCCGCCAAGCAAATGCGATTGAGCATCTGGCCCAGATTGGACGCCGCCGCCGTGTGGACAATGCCGGTATGGCCTTCGCGCTTTACGGTTTCCACAAACCCCAATGCGGTCAATGGATTGACGAAGCACGAGGCACCATCACGCGGGTTCGTGCCATCGGGCAGCGGCAGGCACATTTGCACCGGCAAGGTGCGATATTGGGTATACATGGCACCGCCCAGCACGGCGACCGTCTTGCCCATTAAGGCTTGAGCGGCAGGCGAAGACCCGGCGGCAATAACAATGCCACTGGCTTCATTGCCAATTGGCATCGCTTCTCCCACACGGCCAGCCATTGCGCGCATGCCAGCGGGGGAAACCTCTGCCTCAATGGCCGGGCGGCCATGCTGTTGCGTTGCACGGGCCGTCGACATATCGGCAGCCCCAACCAGCAGCCCGAGGTCAGACGGATTGATCGGCGCTGCCAATACCTTCACCACAACTTGGTCTTCACGCGGCGCCTGCACGGGCGCGTCAGCCAGTGATAGGTGCAGCTTTCCCTCGGGTGTGATCAAGGTCAGCATTTGAATGTTTGAGGTTGGCAGGTCAGTCATTTCACTCTCCAAAAAATCAATTTGCGACGGTGCTAGCCGGTTGCGCTGAGCCCCACAATAGCCAAGAAACCCAGAAATTTTGGCTGCCAGACGTGGCTTAGATGAATTTCCGCACACCACTTGACGCATACTTGCAACGTCCGCCGGTTTACGTAAAGGTAAAGTTCGACTCAATTGCACTGCATTTTCAGGAGAGACACATGGCAGACGCTTATATCATTGACGCTTGTCGCACCCCGCGCGGCATTGGCAAGCCGGGCAAGGGCGCCCTCTCCCATATGCATCCACAGCATCTCGCGGCTACCGTGCTCAAGGCGCTGAAAGAGCGCAACAATTTGAAGACCGAAGATGTGCAGGACGTCATCTGGTCCACGTCAACGCAAAAGGGCAAACAGGGCGGTGATTTGGGCCGTATGGCCGCGCTCGACGCGGGTTACGACATCCGCGCCTCTGGCATGACGCTCGATCGCTTCTGCGGCGGCGGCATCACCTCAGTCAATTTGGCCGCGGCCACGATCATGTCGGGCATGGAAGACCTCGTCATTGCGGGTGGCACCGAAATGATGAGCTACACCCAAACCATTGGCGCGGAAGAAGCCAATGCTGGCCTGAAGCCGCTGGGCATGGGCTCAGGCAATATGCGCCTGATGAAAGTGCACCCGCAATCACACCAAGGCGTCTGTGGCGATGCGATTGCGGCCAAGGAAGGCATTACCCGCGAAGTGGTCGACCAACTGGGCTATGACAGCCAAGTGAAGGCCAAAAAGGCCATTGCGGAAGGCGCGTTCGATAAATCGCTGGTGACCGTGTACAACGAAGACGGCAGCGTGGCGCTGGACCATGAAGAATTTCCGCGTCCTGACACAACATTGGAAGGCCTGTCGTCGCTCAAGGCCTCCTTTGATGGCATGGCCGATTTTGATCTGGGCGGCGGGATGACCTTCCGCAAGCTGATCCAGATGAAATATCCCGATCTCAACTGGACCCAGATGGCCCGCTCGATGGGGGTCGAAGCCGCCAGCACCAACACCACCGAGGGCTTTGCCGATCTGCTGCAATCCTCGTTTGGCAAGCGTGGTCCGTTCCTGATCGAACTGGTGCTTTGAGGGGGTAAACCTGCACCGGCTTACAGCATCACCTCGTAATTGCAGTTGACCAGCAATTCCGAAATCGAGGCCGTGTTGGGCAATTCGACAATCAGGCCGAC
>RFZB01000144.1 GCA_009920915.1 Sphingomonadaceae bacterium
TTGGATAGAGCACGAGCCTTCTAAGCTTGGGGCCGCAGGTTCGACTCCTGCCGGGCGCGCCAAAAGGACATAACCTCCAATTATTTGCCACTGGTTTTGCCCGAAGGTACTTGTAGAGGAGAAGAATTAATCCAGTGACCGTTGCTCAATCATTTTGGGCCCCTCGGGTAGGCGGAACAACAATTCCCAAGCTGTAGGATAGCTCGACCTCTATGGTCTAGGTGAGGCCGTGCAAAACCACATAGCCGCCAATCGTGATCACTAGCGAGGCGAAGCCCAGCTCCATCACGCGTTTGTGGCTGGCGACGCGCTTGCCAAGGGGAATCCCAATACCCGCGCCAATCCCACCGCCAATGGCCATTAACCCCACTAACAGCCAGTCTACATAGCCGGACAGCGCATAAGACGTGGCAGTCGTGAGGCCGAGCGCCGTCACGACGACCAGCGAAGTGCCAACCGCAACTCGCAAGGGCATTTGTGTTGCCATGACCAAGCCGGGCACGATGAGGAACCCGCCACCGATCCCAAAAAAGCCCGCAAGCAAGCCCACGCAAAAGCCTGTTGGGATCAAACGGGGAAGCAGAACCGAGGCAGTGCTCCGCTCCAGCCGGACATCAGTATTTTCGATTGTGCTGCGCGGACGCAGCATCGACAGACCCACCAAGATCATGAGCCCACCAAAGAGCACTAAGAGCCTTGAGCCATCCATTGCTTTGCCGGCCTCTGCGCCAAGCGCCGCGCCAATGATGCCAGAGATGGCAAAGGCGATGGCACAGGGCCACTTCACATTTCCGCTTCGCGCGTGCCCCGCAAGGCTCGTTGCTGCATTGAGCGCGACCGCCACGGCGGCTGTCCCGATAGCGGCATGCGGGGACGACACGCCGACCAGATACACCAGCAGCGGCACGGCAAGAATTGATCCGCCGCCACCAACCAGCGCTAGGACAAAGCCGATGATAACGCCGGCAGAGATTGCCGCGAGGATCATGTCAAATCCCATCAATTCAAGCGGGCACGCGGCGGTTCCAAGGCATGTGCGCCAACAGCTTGGCCATGCCGCACCAGCCTGTTGCGCCGGCAAAGGTCAATCCAGCGCCAACAAAGGCACTGAGGCCGATCCAAGCTTGAGAAACGGTGAGTGAGAGTCCCACGCCCGTCAGCACCAAAAGCCCGGCAGCGATTTGGACTTGCCGCATGATTTCGAGCGGCGCTGTGCTATCCGCCATGATGGGCAGGCCAGCCTCTCGCCATGCGTCCAGCCCACCCTCAAGCAAATAGGCTTGGCACGGGCTGTTGGCCGCAAGCTGCGCGGCATTGGCATCCGTGCGCATACCTGATCTGCAGTGGAAAATCACGGCCGGGGCATCGCCCAGGTTCAGGTCATGCCCCAGTGGCACATTCTGCGCCCCTGGAATGCGACTGCGGGCATGTTCGTCAGCGGAGCGAATATCGATCAGCTTGGCACCTTGGGAGATTTTGGCCTTTGCCTCTGCGGGGCTCAATTTGGTCAAGGTCATCGGTTTAATCCATCTGGCAGTAGAGGTTATGAAGCGTGATGAGCAACTGTTCGCAGCGCGCATCGGCAATGCGATACCAGACGACCTGTGCCTCGCGCCTGAAGGTCAGCAAGCCATCGTCACGCAATAGGGCCAAATGTTGCGACAGCGCAGACTGCGACAGCCCGACTGCTTGGGCAAGATCGCCCACACGCATTTCGCCATGTTCGGCCAGCTGGCACAGCACCATCAACCGGCGTTGGTTGCCCATCGCCTTTAGCATTGATGAGACTTCCCCAGCTTTGGCCGCGAACGCCTCAAGATCGGTTGCCAAGCGCGTCATCAAAACTCCTTTATTAGCTATTGCTAAATAAGCGAGGTCTAATATATGTCAAGTATCAAAGGAGTCGTTCGATGGTCAACAGCCCGGTTATCCAGTCTTTTTTTGACGAACAGACCTTTACGGTTACCTATCTGGTCGGTGATCCAGCCACCAAAGAGGCAGCGGTTATCGATCCTGTGCTCGATTTCGACCTGTCCTCAGCCACGCTGTCAACAGCGTCCGTAGAGGCCGTTCTGGCGGCGGCGAGAGATGGCGGTTGGATCATTTCCCGCGTGCTGGAGACGCATGCCCATGCGGATCACCTCTCAGCAGCGCCAGTGATCAAAGCGCGCACCGGGGCTAGAGTAGGGATTGGTGCAGGTATCAGCGTCGTCCAGCAGGTCTTTGCTGACATCTTCAATGCCCCCGATATTTCCTGCACGGGTGCAGAATTTGATAACTTGTTTGCCGACGGCGAGACATTTCAAATTGGTGAACTGACTGTGGAGGTGATGCATACTCCAGGCCACACACCAGCCTGCATTTCCTATCGCATTGGCGATGCCGTTTTCGTCGGCGACACGTTGTTCATGCCAGATTATGGGACGGCCCGGGCCGATTTTCCCGGTGGGGACGCAACTGCGCTCTACCAGTCAATCCGCCGGATTTTGGCACTGCCGCCAGAGACGACGCTCTATATGTGCCACGATTATAAAGCTCCCGGTCGAGACACTTTCGCGTGGGAAACTACTGTTGCTGAAGAGCGTGTGCACAACATCCATGTCCATGACGGCGTGGACGAGGGGGCCTTTGTGACGATGCGGCAAGACCGAGACAAGGGGCTTGCTGCCCCGCGGCTCTTACTCCCGTCCATACAGGTCAACATTCGCGCTGGGCAACTGCCCCCGCCTGAGGGCAATGCCGTTCATTACCTCAAGCTGCCCATTCGGCCGCCCGAGGTCGTAGATTGGATGTAAGGGCTAAACTCTGCTCACTGCAGACGCGCCAATAACTGTGACCGTCGGGTGGCGCACGATTGCTGTTTGTTCACTTCAGCTTTACACAGAATGTGTTCGCCTCTTCATTCCGCATGGCGCGCCACAAGGCCATTACCCCTGTGTTTTTCTAGCAGGTTGTGACCTCCTTATTCTATTTTCTTATATCGCAGTTTTGGCTGCGCAGGGCCGTGCAAGGTGATTTGCATCTATATTGACATGATAAATATCATGTGAAATCCTTTTTGAAAATGGAGGGCAGTATGAGTCGTGCCGAGAAAAAAGCGGCAACTCGTGAAAAGATCTTGGATCTCGCCTCTGCTCGTCTGCGGCGCGAGGGCCTGGCCGGGAACGCCGTGCATCGGCTGATGCGGGATGTTGGGCTGACCCACGGCGGTTTTTACGTTCATTTTCCGAGCAAAGAGGCGCTCGACATTGCGGCGCTTCAAAGAGCGATGGGCGACCTCGGCGATCCCGTCCAAGCCCTGTCCAAGGATCTTTCTCGCGCTGAAAGCCGCAAGCAACTTTCTGCCCGCTATCTGGCGCGTTCACACCGTGACAGTCCGGAAACGGGTTGCCCCTTATCCGCGCTCCTCAGCGAAGTGCCGCATGGAGGTACAGAGTTCCGCAGGGCCTATGCAGCGTGTGTCGCGCAGTCTTTGCTAAATCGGCAAGAAGCGCTCGGCGAGACGCCGCCTGGAGAGGACATTGCCCTTCTTGCGCTTGCGCTTGGCGGATTGGCATTGGCCCGCGCCTTGCCGGATTCGGCGACATCCGATGCTGTGCTGCGTGCTTGTCGAGAGGCTAGTGCGATTTTGGCCGATGCTTATGAAGACCGTCGGGGAGGCAGGGCATGAGCACCCAATGGCATCCCACCGCCTGCATGATCTGTTCCATGAACTGTGGGATAGAAGTGCAGACAGAGGGTGAACGCATCACGCGCGTTCGGCCGGATCAAAATCATCATGTGACCAAAGGCTATGTGTGCGAGAAAGCGCAGCGGATGGACGCCTATCAGCAAGGGCGCGATCGACTGTCTTCGCCCATGCGCCGCAAAGCCGACGGCACATACGAAGCAGTCGATTGGGATACGGCCATTCGCGAAGTTGCAGCAGGG
>RFZB01000145.1 GCA_009920915.1 Sphingomonadaceae bacterium
AAATAGCGGATCATCCAGCCGCAAAGGATCTGTCGTCGGCATTGCGGATGCCACGGCGGCCGGTGCATATCGAGGAGCCGAAGGCGCTGTCGGCCATGGGGCAAGATCATCAATCGCCGCGGGATCAAGCCGCGCAAAATTTTCCTGTGGCGGATTGGCAAATGCCATCGGTGCTTCGTGAATGGCCACACGAAACACATAATCGCCAATCTTGAACTTATCGCCAGAAACCAGCCGGGCACGATTGCCAGTACCAAGCGGCCTTGGGCTGTCATTAACGAAAACGCCGTTGGTGCTGCAATCTTCCAATAGAAAGCTTGCGTTTTGAAACAGAATACGCGCATGCCGACGCGAAATGGCCGCGTTCGTTTGCCCTATGGGCCAATCGCAATCGGCAGAACGCCTGTTGCCAGCGGGTCCAACGTGCCACCATGGCCCACCTTTGCCTTGGGATAGCCCCCCACACGCAGCGCGCGTTTTACTGCCGAAACGGCGTTGGTGGACCCAAAGCCCAGCGGCTTATTCAAGATGATCCAGCCGTTGAGCGCGGCTGGTGCAGCGTCAGCCACGAACCTTTTCCATGAAATGCTTGCGGCACAAGGCGACATAGCGGTCATTGCCGCCCACCTCAGTCTGCGCGCCTTCTTTCACGGCATTGCCATCGGCATCAACGCGCAAGTTCATCGTCGCCTTGCGTCCACATTCGCAGACAGCTTTTAGCTCAACAAGCGTATCCGCAATGCCTAAGAGCGCAGCCGAACCGGGGAACAGCTCTGCCTGAAAATCAGTCCGCAACCCATAAGTGACAATCGGAATGTTCTTCTCATCCGCCAAACGCGCAAGCTGCAACACCTGATCGCGCGACAAGAATTGCGCCTCATCCACCAGCACACAGGCAAGCGGGCGGCGCGCTTGTTCGGCCAAGACGTCATCAAATAAATTGGTTTCGGGGCGAAAGCGATGCGCCTCGGCCTTCAGGCCAATGCGGCTGGTAATCGCGCCGACTTCATACCGGTCATCCAGTTCAGCGGTCCACAACATGGTTTCCATGCCACGTTCTTGATAATTGAACGCCGCCTGCAACAGCGTGGTCGATTTGCCTGCGTTCATCGACGCATAGTAGAAATAAAGCTTTGCCATTAGTCAGCATCCGACCCCAGGTCGCGCGCCACCTTCGGGTTGCGCAGCAGTTTGTCGATATGCGTGCCTTCATCAAAGCTCTCATCCGCCAAGAATTTCAGTTTGGCGGCATATTTCTGCCGGACTTTAGAAGCGACTGTCCGCTGCAAAAAGGCTGTATTGGTCCGCAGCGCCTTCAACACCGCCTCTTCGTCTTTGCCCAAAAGCGGTTTTACGAACACAGTCGCGTGGCGCAGATCCGGCGACATCCGCACCTCGGTGATCGACACCGGGTGGCTGGCAAGCACATCATCGTGCACGTCGCCGCGCATCAGGATTTCTGACAGCACATGGCGCACCTGTTCCCCCACGCGTAGAACACGGACAGAGCGGGTTTCTTCGGTCTGGCTGGTCATCAGGGCCTCCGGCCCCTTCCCGTTTCCGGAAAGGGGGTGGGATTACAGCGTGCGAACACGCTCTTCGACGTCAAAGACTTCGAGCATATCGCCGGGCTTGATGTCGTTCGTGCCTTCCAGCACCACGCCGCATTCCAGACCGGCGCGGACTTCGGCCACATCGTCCTTGAAGCGACGCAGCGACGCGATGACCGTCTTGCTGACGATAACATCGTCGCGCGTGACGCGGGCATGAATGCCCTTTTTGATATAGCCATCGGTGACCAGCAGACCGGCTGCCTTGTCCTTCTTGCCCGCGGGGAAGATTTCCTTGATTTCGGCGCGGCCAACGACTGTTTCGAAATATTCCGGACCCAGTTCGCCCGCCATGCCGGCGCGGATATCATCCAGCAGGTCATAAATGACGTCATAATATTTCAGCGCCACGCCATTGCGTTCGGCAATTTCGCGCGCCTTGGCATTGGGACGGACGTTGAAACCAATAATGGGCGCACCCGAGGCCTTGGCCAGTGTCACATCGCTTTCGGTAATGCCCCCAACGCCGGAATGCAGGATGCGGACCTTAATGTCCTCATTCCCCACCTTCGCCAGCGACGAAATGATTGCCTCCACCGAGCCTTGGACATCGCCCTTGACGACGAGCGGATATTCAACAGCTTGCTTTTCCTTAAGCGCCGAGAACATCGATTCCAGAGAGGCCGGGCCAGAGCCCGTGCGCTTGCGGGTCGCGACTTGCCGAGCACTTCCACGGGGGTGGAGGGGCCAGCTTCTTTGATCTGCATGCCCTTGTCATTCACCATCGCACGCACACGGCCGCTTTCGGCACCCACGACGAAAATGTCGCCGGCGCGCAGCGTACCACGCTGGACGAGGATCGTGGCCACTGGGCCCTTGCCCTTATCCAGCTTGGCTTCAATCACCTTGCCTTCGGCCGCACGATCCGGATTGGCCCGCAGTTCAGAGATTTCGGCCTGAAGCTGAATCTTTTCGATCAGTTCATCCAAGCCCTGTTTGGTCTTGGACGAGACTTCAACGTCCTGAACGTCACCCGACATGGCTTCGACAATGACGTCATATTGCAGCAGCTGCTCACGCACCTTTTGCGGCTGCGCCTCGTGCTTGTCGCACTTGGTGATCGCCACAATCATGGGAACGCCAGCGGCCTTCACATGGTTGATGGCTTCCACTGTTTGCGGCTTGGGGCCATCATCAGCAGCGACCACAATCACCACAATATCCGTCACATTGGCGCCACGTGCGCGCATTTCGGTAAAGGCTTCGTGGCCCGGCGTGTCGAGGAAGGTAATCTTTGATTTATCCTTCATCGTCAGCTGATAGGCGCCAATATGCTGGGTAATACCCCCAGCTTCGCCGCCGACCACATCGGTGCCACGCAGTGCATCCAAGAGCGAGGTCTTGCCGTGATCGACATGGCCCATAATCGCAACCACAGGCGGACGCGCCTTCAGCGTTTCGGGCGCATCGACATCTTCTTCGTGCGCAATATCCACATCGGCGTCAGACACGCGCTGGATATTATGCCCAAATTCGGTGACGAGCAGCTCAGCCGTATCTTGGTCAATGGTCTGCGTCAGCGTGACGGGCATGCCCATTTTGAACAGCGCCTTCACCAGATCAGCCCCGCGCTCGGCCATACGAATGGCAAGCTCTTGCACGGTGATCGATTCCGGAACCTGAACATCACGCACTTGCTTAACGGCAGGGCCGCCAGACTGATGGGCGCGCTTGTCCTTTTCCCGCGCGCGGCGCAGGGCCGCGAGCGAACGAGCACGAACGCCATCTTCATCGCCTAAGGCGCGCGTAACGGTCAGCTTGCCATGCTGGCGCCGATCATCAACGCCGCGGCTCCGGCTGGGGCGATCCGGCTCACGCCGAGGTGCAGGCGCCCCGCCACCCGTGTGACGGCGGGGGCCACGATCGTCTTCATCATCCACGGCAATTGGCGCTGCCGCAATGGGGGCAGACTTCGCGCGGGAAGTAAATGGCGCCATGGCAGCTGTGGCAGCGCTGAATCAGAAAACGTCCCTGGTCCAGGGCCGCCGAGTGCTGTGCTTGCACTCCCAAGGCGGAGTTTGAGGTTGCAACGGTCATCTTTAAACTCCTTAAACAGGATCCCAGCTGAACACATCGCCAGAGCGATCCAGCGGGAAATAACTGGCCTGCAAGGCAGGCAAGGCATGGCTGGCCACGGATTGCGGGTCCCAGCCTTCGCTGCGTTGCACCGAGCGCACAGGGCGCGGCTGGCTGATCAAG
>RFZB01000146.1 GCA_009920915.1 Sphingomonadaceae bacterium
ATGTTGCGGCGTTCCTTGCCACGCCGCTAGCCTCTTACATCTCTGGTGCGCGCATTGCTGTTGACGGGGGCCAAAATCTGACCGGCTCACAGGTGTTCAACCAGGCTATCGGCGATAGGCTGGATGCATCCAATGGGGAAACGACATGAAGTTAGTAAAGATAACTACGGCCCTACTTTCGCTGATCGCCCTGCTGACTGGAGCGATGGACGTGATCGTAGGGGTTGCCGGACAGGCGAACATCGGTGTCGGCGCCGCCGCAGCGGCTCCGTTCGATCCGGTCCTTGACAGCCAGGTCCGTTTCCTTGGTGCAGTCTGGCTGGGACTGGGTGCGGTCCAACTATTTTGCCTTGGCGACCTGCGCCGTTATGGCGCAATCCTCCAGCTCTGTTTTGCCATAGTCGTGCTCGGCGGGATCGGGCGGGTGCTGTCGTTGATCCAGGTCGGCCAACCTACGAGCGGCACCGGGCCCAGTTTCATTCTCGTCGCCCTGGCTATCGAGCTTGTGCTGGTGCCTCTGGCCTGGTTGACATTTCGCAGAGCGACGTTCGCTGACGAGCAGATGGGGCTGACACGATGAGCGAAATATCAGCTCGCCGGCGCCATCAAAGACGCATGCAGCAAAACGGCCTGCTCGCGGTATTCATCGGTTTGGTCGGCGGGTTTGTTCTGGTCGCCTCGCTGATTGGCGGAATTTCAGCATCTCCCTTTCCGCTGTTCGTTTCGCTGCACGTGCCGGGTACATCGAGCGGGTGGCTTAGTTTCCATCTTGGCATGCTTATGAATGGGATGATGGCCCTTGTGCTGGAAAGAACACTCATAAATCGCGCGGTTTCCAGTTTGAAAAGCGCGATGATCTGTTGGGGCGTTATAATTGCCGTTTGGGGCAACGGTGCATTTTACCTTTTCTCGATGTTTGCATCCAATCGCGGGCTAACTTCGGACGCAAACGTATTTGGGCCGCCCAGCCTGTTTGGTTACCTTGCCTACTTCCCGGCAATCGGAGGTGCGATTGGGCTGATACTGGCGATATTGTTGCTGCTGACGGCACCACAAAAGTCTGCTTCGAGCGATGAAGGCATAGGCTGCTGAGCCTCTTCGCTGAGAAGGTTCGACGCTGGTTGACTGCCCACCGCCACTATCTCTATCAGTTCTCAACTTCATTACTGAGTGTACTCGCCTGATTAACCGAGCATTTTCATCAGATTTTGGCGAGGTTCTGGTCAGGCTCTCCCCTCCTCGTGGCGCATTGTGTCTGGCGGATAGCGGCAAAGTTTAGACGCTATGTCACGCCCACGGCCCCTTTGTCTAAGCGCACACCCTAAAGCATTGTAGAATAGAATTTTTGTTCCAAAGGCAGGATCGCTGCACCAATAGCACAGGCATCTACATTGGTTTGCGACAGCGTTAATCGGGGCAAAGGCCGCGGCTCTTGACGACGAGCGTCGTCAAAAAGTTCGATTTTAGGGATAATCTTTTGCGCCAGCTGCGATGGCAACCGTCCACCCAGAACAATCGCCTCGGGATCCAACAGAGCCGCAATTGAAGAGGCAATCAGCGACAGAGGATCTCGCGCTTGTTCTACCCACTCATCAACGCCGGGCCAATTGGGATCAAAATTGGCCAACATTGCCGAAATCCCATCCAACTCAACCCCGCTTTTGCGGATCGACTGCAACAGCGTCTCTAAGGTCGGCAGTTGATAAACATTGCGCGGGATGATGAGGCCAATTTCCCCACCATTGCCATGCGTGCCACGCATGAGGCGGTGGTTGAGAATAACGCCGCCGCCAATACCCGCTGCTAAAAACACATAGACAAAATTAGAATAGTTGCGGCCCGCGCCCAAAAAGCTCTCGCCAATGGCCGCGGCATTGCCATCATTTTCCACCCACGCCGGCAGCCCCAACGCTTCGCTAAATACTTGGTCTATGGGCACCATCGCCCAATCATCCAGTGCACGCGGCGGATTGAACCGCGATTTGCCATCGAGGCAATAGCCTGAAAGGCCTATGCCCACACCCGCAAGCCGCTCTGCTGCGCGGGGGGTTTTGTCCAAAAACCGATCTTTTACGGCGCCGATACGGGCAAAGACCGCCTTGCGGCTCATGACCGGCATTTCGAGATAATCATAATCGATGACATTGCCGGCAAAATCCATGAGCAGAACGGACATTGCATCGGTCATCAACGCAACCCCAAGCGAATAGGCATAATCGGGCGCAATTTCGATATCGACACGAGGCTGCCCGCGCCGACCATTTGAGTGCCGATCGCCCAAAATCAGCGCCCCGCGCCCCACCAACTCATTCACCAACCGAGAGACTGTCTGCTGCGAAAGGTCTGTCCGCTTCACAATATCGGGCTGGGTCGCGCCGCGATTACGCAGCACATGGCCCAGGATCTTTGCCTCGCTGTCAGAGGGCAGCCGAAAGCCTTGATCTGATGGTTTTATACTCGCCATGCCTGACCAATTGCAGATCAGAGCCGGGCGCGCAACATTACCACCCATATTAATACTCATGATGGGTTGTAATATAATTCATGGCTTGTTATCCAGCTGAGATAACCGGCCCATCCCATGCTTGGGCCTCAGGTGAGGAGAGCGACATGAAGCTGATTTTAAATGCGGTTTTGACAGGCGTTTCGCTGTTGGCCTTGTCCCCGGCCTATGCACAAACAGGTCCGGCAAACGCGACTCCGGCAGATGAAGCCGACGCGACTGAAGCGGCCGAAATCATTGTGACGGGCACCAGCCGCTCGCGTGTCGCCTTGGATACGCCGCTTGCCGTGAGCCAACTTGGCACCGAAGCCCTGACCCGCGCGGGCGCCAGCAGCCAAGCGGATATTTTGAACACCATCCCAACCATCAAGGCCGATGGCGGCGGCGGTGAAGTCGCAGCCAATATCTTCGTCAAGGGCCTGCCCTCAGGCGGCCAATATCAGTTTACGCCTTTGATGTATGATGGCCTGCCGGTTCTCTCGTCTTTCGGTCTGAACTCATCCGCTTATGACGTTTATGCGCGCAACGATCTTGGCATTAGCCGCTTGGAATTTGTCCGCGGTGGCGTCTCCAACTTGTTTGGCCCCGGCTCAGTTGCTGGCCTGATTAACTATCGTGGTGATCTCGCGGTCAGCGGCCCGCTGGGCAACAATCTCTATTATGCGCTGTCAGGCTTTTATCGCACGGATAAAGGCCCCATCCGCACCAATCTTGATACCAAGGGCGGCCAAATTCGCGGCAACCTGACCTATCGTTTTGACGATGGCAGCGGCAAGATTCAGGTGCTGGGTCAGTATATTGACGATCAGGTCCATTTCTATCTGCCCATTCCGCTCAATGGCAGCACGCGCAATCGCGTTGCGGGCAATGATGGGGCCTTGGTCAACTCGGTCCAGAATAACTTTGGCAGCAGCCTGTCCTTCGCAACGCCCAATGGCACCCATTCCCCAGATATGGAGAATGGCGTCAAAACCAAGGGTGGCATGATCGGCCTGATTTTTGACAAGCAATTTGCCGACAGCGGCTGGGGCCTGAACGGTCGCCTGAAATATAGCGATTACAAGCACCAATTTGGCCTCTGGTCTGATGGTGATGGTGTCAAGTTCGGACCCGGCGGTTGCAAGCGTGGCGCCCTTCGGCGGCACCACCGCCGTGTTCACCCCCAACCCGATCGCTGCTGGCTTCCCTACTGAGGCAGACCCGGTGATGATCGACAT
>RFZB01000147.1 GCA_009920915.1 Sphingomonadaceae bacterium
AGCTACCGCCTGCTTCTGAGGATGGCCAGCCTTCATCATCTCGCTGATGTTGCCACTGATGGTGGCCTGCGATTTACCCTTCTTCAGCGGCATGACGACCTCACGAATAGCTTACGTTGACTTCTTGGCCCGTACCGGGCGCAACCACCAGACCTAGACCAACAGGCATATTCACGACCGTGATGCCAACGGTGTTGGGAATAACATACACCGGGTTGGTTGTCGAAGTGACTTGGTTGCCATCGTAAATGTAGCCGACAGCACTGCCAGCCGTAATCACGGAGACTGACGCCACCCGCGACTGGCCAAGCTTCACCAGAGTGTCAGTCGTGATCAGGCCAGAATTCTGCGCACCCTGCACATTAATGTAGGTCTGCGTCAGGGTGCCAATGGCTGTAACGCCATTTTTGGCTGCTGTGAGCAGATCACCAAGAGATGCCATTAGAACTTCCCATCCGCTTTCAGGCGGTATCGTATATTACCGATACGCCAGAATGAACCCACATCGTTGCTGGACAAGCCGATAGACACCAGCCTGCCTCTAAATCGCGGCGAGATGAATGTCGTGTTTTGTGTCACCGGATAAGGGCCGAAGGTCTTCGGCGTCTGCCCCGGATAGTCGGCCACATAGAAGGTGATATCAACGGTGGCGTTCTGAACGCCCCCATAATAACCCCACTTCATGTCGGGCCAAACCTGATCCACAAAGGTTAGGACATCAGCCTCATCCATGGCGAAATAGCCGGTCTGGAAGCTTGCCAGAAGCGGCTGGCCATCAGCATCCGTCGAAGTCTCATGCTGATAGATATAACGATTGTTGGGATCGGAGCCGATTGGCGGACCCAGAACGGACTGATCGATCCACGCCGAGCGGCCCAAGGTGCCGAAATCCCAAGTGCCGAGCAGCACATTGTGCTTAGCGTAGGCGTTGACCTCGCCTCCGTTGCTCATGGTAGGATAATACCATGTGAGTCCCAGATCGGGCAGGCGACCGGCTGAACGCCGCTGCCCGTCAGCGAGAAGAACTGAGAGGGCCCCATCCAGTAAATGGTGCCATTGATCGACGCAGCCGCCTTGCGCGAGATCAGGCCGCAACCTGAGCCGATTTCGTTGAACGAATAGACAAATGGCTGCCCGACATACTGCATCGACCAGACGCCGATATCAGTCCAGACAAGGCCCTGCTGCGGCCCCTGAATGCAGCCGACAATCTTGGAGCCCTTGGGGATGCGATAGGAGCCAGCCTGATTGAGGACGGTCCCGATCCAGTCGTTGTAGTTATTGACATCGCACCAGCGGATCAGGAGCGGGTCCTGAATGCCGTTAAAGGTCGAACCCCACGCAACGATCTGGCGCTGCGGCATCGCCACAAAGAACCCATCGTTGACCGGAGGGGCGTTAGGGATGATCGAAGCCGTAGGTGCCCCGCCATTTGGGGCCCACTGATAGATAGGCTGGAGGGGCGGGGAATAGCTGTTGATCGGGGAGGAAAGAAGCACCTCACCCCAGTTGTCCAAGCTCCAGTCGGTCGCAGCAATAGGAGCGCCAGTAGAGGGAATGACGGCTGTGCCTGTGCCGTAGCCGCCACTGCCATAGGCCCCCACGCCATAGCCAGTGCCCGAAGGGATCGACCCAAAACCATAGTTGTAGACGTAGTGGGCCTGATTGCCGTTGAGGTAGCCAGTGGTCGTTGATGTCGGGGTGGTCGTGGAGTTGATCACGAAGTTGTCGGCATCAGTGACGCTGACAATCGGATAGCCGCCATGGAAGGTTGCCCCGCCGACAGTGGTAGACATCAAGACAGGGAAAGTTTCGCCTACAGAAAAGCCGTGGTCGGGCAGTGTCACCGTGACAGCAGTAGAGCCGCTAGTGACGCTAAACAGTGGCAAAAAAGTTGCCGTAGTCGTGCTGGTCGCCAAAAGGGGCACACCCAAAGCATCTACGGCCTGAACTGAATAGGTCGTGCCACCAATGTAGCCATCAGGATTGCACTCGTAGAGGCCAAAGAGCACAACGCCGCCAACCGAAATATGGGTCGCAATGTAGACAGTGACGTATCGGGTGATGCCCGTTGTGGTGGCATCGGTGATGATCACATAGCTGCTGCCAGAAGTGGCCGAGGCCGCTGCCGCCACATCGTCAGAGGCATAGCGAGGCGTAATATCTTGCTGGACGCCATTCTTGATGGCACCCAACTCAGCGGCGGTGGTGATGTTCTCGGTTCCATACGCCAGCCATGAACTGGCCTGAGTATCCTCCCAAGCCCACAGAGCCCGGACAATTGCCGGTGTCGTATTGGGATAGAACTTGGTCCAGCCGCCAAGCTTTTGGATCAGCGCGCCCTGCACACGGTCATAAATGAACCGCACAAGATTGCTGGTCGAAATGCCAGCCTCGTTAAGGGCTGGGGTCTCGTTCTGGTCTACACCCGGCTTAAGCTTGACACTGGCATGAGGCATAGCGGCTTACCTCGACGGTGTAGCCGCCACAGCGGGCGACATGGACGACCAAGCGGCTGCGCTGTACTTCTTCCTCGCTTCCTCAACAATCGCAGTCTTCAGAAGGTTCTGGTACTGCAATTCGTAAGTCGGGCCCATCGCGGGATCATTCGACGCTTGGCCGAAGTTGCGCTGATACTGGGCGATATAGATCATCGATGCCTGAATGAGCAAATCAGGCAGGTAGGTGCTGATGAACGTGGTCCCAGTCGAGGCCAGCGGAGCAACTGCATTCTGATAGAGAGTCGGCAGGCGCACGGTGCCGGTTATCGTGAGGTTGTAAGCAGCATCAGGATAAGGGCCAAAAATGATGTTATTGTAAGTGTTACCACCAGTAGAGAGATCGCCGCCAAACATAGCAAAGTAGATTGGGCGGCCCGTCGAACCCGAAGAGCCATAGACATTCTGGAGCACCTCTTTGGTCACGGGGAGGAGCGTAAAAGTGTTGCCGCCCTGATTGATTTGGACCGTCTGCAAGGTGACGAAGTCATTAACGTCGATCTGAAGCTGATTATTGCCAATCGTCAGGGTGTAATTACGAGAAGTCTGGGAAGGCAGCAGGTCAAGATCACGCTGAATGCGAAGCTCGGCATAATTGAGCATCTGCGGGATAATGGAGTTAAATTCCGCATCCACGCCCTCAACTACGCCACCTACGGTCGTGGTTTGCACCACTGCCATGGTCGCAATTTGAGAAACGTAGCCATTATAGGTCAGAGGCGTGGTCTGTGGCGCTGTCATACTTCCCGCCTAGCTTAGTGCTGTTCAGGAGGTTTCTAGCAAGAAATCACTGGCCACGCCAGATGCATTACTCTTCGTCTTCAAAGCCATTAATAATGCCCTCAAGGTTGCGCTTGAGGCGCTCATCATCAGGGCTTTTCTCAACCGCCAACTGCGCCTGCTTCAGGGCCTCATCTTTTAGGCCAAGATGCCATGCGGAGATGCTGGCATAGTCGTGCGGCAGTGATCCCCAGACGGCTGGGTCAACAGTATAAACCCATTCGCGATGCTCGATGGCAAGGGCCGACATGGCTGCGCCGTAGCACTCTGGCCACTGGTGGCGCTGATAGGCAAGCTTGGCCACCTCGCACCATGGCTCTCTGGTATGCGGCGCTTCGATGACAGCATGTCGCGCAGCCGACATTGCAGCATCCCAATTTCCGAGCGCATCATAGCAACGAGAGATGACTCGATAGGCATAGCATCGTTCGTTGGACCAATT
>RFZB01000148.1 GCA_009920915.1 Sphingomonadaceae bacterium
CAAGCGAGAGGAGGCTCTGCTGCGGGAGTGGCTGCGCGGGAATGGAGAAGACTTCGTCGGCCTTTCCCCCCAGAAGCATGCCGAGAAGATGGCGAGTATGATCCTTAATATCGGCCTGCGCCCGGCGGTTAACAGGCCGCCTCTGCCTGTTGCCCGCGAAGAAGACGTCGAACTCATTTGTTGGATGGGTATTGTCGCGGCAGAATAAGGATAACGTTCGACTGCATAGGTTAGGCTCAAGGGCTCGTGTCGTATCGCGACATGGGCCCTTTGTCTTCCGTTGCCTAAGAGCGGAGGTCGGGGCAGGATGGTGACTGAATCGCTTTTACGACTGGAACGGGGGCCGAACACGGGGTCAGGCCGTTACTCCTGCTCTGCTGATACTAAAAAGGGGAGGAAAGGCTGGTTTTGGTATCAGTGCATTTCAGTAACGGCCTGACTCCTTGCCATTGCGCGGCCGGCCAGCAGATCGAAATAAACCGGACTCTTTATCTAGGATACGAGGAAGGCTTAGCTTCACGGGCTTAATAAAAGTTAACTAAAGTTTAGGTTCATCCCTTGCCCGGACTTGCGGGGGGGGCCGATTATTGTACTGATTCTTGAATGACCACCCCTGCCGACGAGTTCCCTGACTCCTCGGCTACGGGTGCGCCCGTTGCAAGCGCTGCTTCTGTCGGCGATGACGAAGCCCAAGGACGTGTTGATAAAAAGAAGCCTTCGACCTTAAAGGTCCGATTCCACGGGGCCCTGGGAACGGTGACAGGGTCCGCGCATTTCCTTCATCATATCCCGACCGATCGGTGGCTGGCGATCGATTGCGGTCTATTGCAGGAAGAAAATTCCCTGAAAGGTAATAAGCCTGAGGAGTTGCCGATCGCTCCGAGCAAGCTGGCTTATTTGTTCATCACGCATGCGCATCTGGATCACATCGGCATGCTGCCCAGCTGGATTGACGCAGGTTTTGATGGACCAATCTGGTGCAGCCGCCCGACGGCTGAGCTAATCTGTGTCGCCCTGGATGAGATGACGCGTCGTTCGACCGACTCTCTGGGGCATTCTCCCCGCTATTATGCCGACTTTTTCCGCCAAAGGTTAGTGTGTCCGGATGATGCCGCTCAGTTCGAATTTGGGCAGCCCTGTTTGGTGCATGAAGGGCTGGAGGTGGCGTTGTATCCGACGTCGCATATGGTCGGTTCCGTCGCCTACCATTTCAGAGCATCGACAAAAGATTATCGAAGCGGCGAAATCTGTTTTCTGGGAGATGTAGGCCCGGTTGAAGACGACGCAGGAGGAGGTCTGATGCCTCCCCGGATCATGCCGTCGCCTCTCCCTCGCAACATAGTTTGTGAATCCACCTATGGAGACCGCCTAGAAGATCCTGCCATATCCAGAGACTTTGAGAACCGCCAAGCAGCGCTGAAGAAGTCGCTGCGAGGCACCTTGGAGCTGGATCAGCGTTGTCGGGCCTTGGTGCCGGTCTTCACGATGCAGCGAACCACGGACGTACTTCTCGACCTCGTCGCATTGGTCCGTGTTCATGCGCTGGATTTGGGTCTCAGGCCGGGTGAAGAGGTTGAAATCGTGGTGCCTTCTGAGGTCGCCTTGAAATACGCTAAAGTAATGATGTCGGCCTACGAGCGCGTGCTGGGCTCGGGGCATAGGCCATGGTTCAATCCTAACAATAGGCTGCTGGGCTTGCCTGCGCAGACTGCAGAGGATGTCGACCGGCAGCTGGCAATCCTTCGCAGGGTGATGGACCCTCCGCAAAAAGAGACTATTGAGACGACTGAATCGGGTATATCGCTAAGAATTACCTGGGGCTCGTGTCCTCCCAATCGCTCCCGCTTACAGGTCATCCTGACAAGTTCAGGTTCAACAAGCTTCGGACAGGCGCATCAGCTGATATATCGTAATCTGGACAATCCTTCCACGTCTCTGCTGCTGGTAGGTTATGTCCCGGAGTCTTCCATTGGCGGGCAGCTTAAGCGCTTAGCCCAGCCTAATTGGGACGGTGGGTCATTGACGATCCCAAGTCCGCATAACGACGGAAAGGAGGTTTGGCCCGCGGAGAAGATTGCCATCCAGGTCAACGACCTGTCGGCATGGTATTCGGGTCACGCTACCCAGAGATCGCTCCTCCGGATATTTGAAGGGAAACGAAAACACGATCAGCCTGCCTCCACCGTGACGGTGATGCTTGTGCATGGCCGTCCTCTGGCACGCATTTCAATGGTTCGTGCCCTGAAGGAAATGTCGTCAGATCCATGCTTGGCCCAGCGAGTCAGCCACGCTCATTTCCCTACGCAACTGAGTCCGGAATATGACGTAGGTCGGCGTGTCTTTGATGCGGCCGGCATGGATGTCGTTCGTACGCGCGGACGTATCACTGTAAAAGGCGCCAAGAATAGCGCGCTTCAGGCGGCCTATTCACGTCTTTGGAAGGCCTTGTGCTTCAAGCATGGGATGATGACTCCACGGCTAGGGGTTCAAGGCCAGCTTCTGGCTGCTTCCCGATGGGGTGATGGCAAGTACTGTCGCCATCATATCATGATCAAGGAGCTCGGAGGGGATGATCTGGAGGTCGTTGTCGAGAGCGACGTAGAGGATTGCCGCAACCGTGATAACTTCATCCATCGGCTATTCCTATGGAACGAGCTCTTTTCGGATGCGGAATCCGTCAAGCAGCGCCAACCTCTCTACTGCGGCGACCATGAGGTACTCCTGCAGGTGGAAGCCATGCTCAAGGAGGGATCCAAAGGCCTGGTGCTATATTCATCGAGATCCTCTGATTGGGAGGCGGCCCAGAATCTTTGCACATATCTGGCAGGCAATGATCTGCAGGTGGTGGTGGTCGAAACGGAGTACTGGAATTACTTTGCCGCCCTAGGCATCGAAGTCGGACCATGGATCGCGAACGCGGTCATCCCAGGCCTTAAGCCGATTCCCTTTACCTCAGACGATTATTTCGGCATAGCACCTGTCTTGGTGAGCGAATTGAACCGCGTCATTCCCCCCGAATCTTTCCACCCTGCCATCACAACTTACGGCGATAAGCCGAAGCAAAAGCCACCGACGCAGCAGTCTTGAGGGGTATGACGAATGGGAGGTCAACACCGGCAAGGCCCCATATTCATTTGATGTTTAAGCACGGGGTCCATGACTAGGGCCGGCCACGGGGTCAGGCCGCTCCCTGTGAAGGGGCGCTCCTAAATATGGCTGAAGTGCGCGGTTTTAGGAGCGTGTGAAGTGAGTAGCGGCCTGGCCCCTTAGTCGGCCACCTTAGACGATCAGTCGGCCCACCATCAGCGAAAGCTTGTCGCCGATGGGGCCGGTCTGGTCATCGCCCACGTGGACTTCATAGTCCCCGAATTCCACATCGAGCGTCCAGGACGTGGCGCGGATGGGTGTCTCATTCAGGCTGACTTTCCGTTCATGCATCTTTTCAGCGATCAGGTATTCCGCGAAATCTTGCCAGAGCTTTGCCGACGGTTTGCGTTCAAAGTGGCCGGTTTCTTCGTCGGGAAGGTAATCGGGCGAGACGCTGGGCTTCCATTTCATGAAGGTCGAGGCGCCCTGATCTCTCTCGAGGTGGCGCACCTCATGTCGGCTGACACGGAGGATGCGGGATGTGAAATCGAAGACAATACGGACGGTATGAGGCTTGGCATCGACTTCGCGGTCGATCGACTG
>RFZB01000149.1 GCA_009920915.1 Sphingomonadaceae bacterium
TAGGCGGCATGCCGCCTAGTCGCAACGGGTGAGGGCAGAGCGGCCGTCACCCTCACCAACTTCGACTAGGTGCTCCGCACCAAGTCTTCATATCCTCTCCCTTCAAGGGAGAGGAGAGATTTTGAAGGGAATAAGAATGCGCGTTTATTATGATCGTGACGCCGATTTGAAGCTGATCGAAAACAAGAAGATCGCCATTGTCGGTTATGGCAGCCAGGGCCATGCCCACGCCCAGAACCTGCGGGATTCGGGCGTGAAGGACGTTGCGATTGCGCTCCGCCCCGGTTCCGCTACGGCTGCCAAGGCCGAAGGCGCTGGCTTTAAGGTTCTGTCCAACGCCGAAGCTGCCGCTTGGGCGGACATTGTCATGATCCTTGCGCCCGATGAGCATCAGGCAGCGATTTGGGACAATGACTTGAAGGGCAATATGAAGCCGGGTTCGGCACTTGCCTTCGCGCATGGCCTCAACATTCATTTCGGCCTGATCGAAGCGCCAGCGGATATCGACGTGATCATGATTGCGCCAAAGGGCCCCGGCCACACCGTGCGCGGTGAATATGTGAAGGGCGGCGGCGTCCCCTGCCTCATTGCCATTCATCAAGATGCCTCGGGCAATGCGCATGATATTGCGCTTGCCTATGCCTCGGGCGTTGGCGGTGGCCGGTCTGGCATCATCGAAACCAATTTCAAGGAAGAGTGCGAAACCGATCTGTTCGGCGAGCAGGCCGTATTGTGCGGCGGCATCACCCACCTGATCCAGGCTGGGTTCGAAACACTGGTGGAAGCCGGTTACGCGCCGGAAATGGCGTATTTTGAGTGCCTCCACGAAACCAAGCTGATTGTCGACCTGCTCTATGAAGGCGGCATTGCCAATATGCGCTATTCGATTTCGAACACGGCCGAATATGGTGATATCAAAACGGGTCCGCGCATCATCACGCCGGAAACCAAGGCTGAAATGAAGCGCGTTCTGGCAGACATTCAGTCCGGCCGCTTTGTGAAGGACTTTGTGCTCGACAACCGTGCCGGCCAACCCGAATTGAAGGCTAGCCGTAAGGCCGCAGCGGCCCACCCGATTGAAAAGGTTGGCTCTGACTTGCGCGCCATGATGCCGTGGATCGCCAAGAACAAGCTGGTCGATAAGGCCAAGAATTAATCTGAAGACATAAACCAAAGCTGTTATCAGCTTGGGTTGACGAATAAGGGGGTGCCGCCAACAATGGGGGCACCCCTTTTTTATGCCCGCTTGAAGGAGTTCCCGATGAACAAAGCTATTTTATTGGCCCTGCCCCTGCTGGCTGCCGCGCCCATCCTCGCCCAAGGCGGCGCGCCGCAATTGCCGGGACAGGCAGACCCCAGCCGCGTGGCGGCGGGCACCTATGCCGTGGACAACCACCATGCCCAAATTCAGTGGACCGTCAGCCATTTCGGCTTCAATGATTATTTCGGCATTTTCGGCCAGCCGACAGGCTCTCTAACAATTGATCCGGCCAAGCCCAATGATGCCAAAGTCTCGATCACCATCCCGGTGAATGAGCTGGCGACATCGCGCGGTGATCTGACCAAGCATATGATGACGGCAGATTTTCTGGATGCCGCCAAATATCCAACCGCCAAGTTTGAATCGACTAAGGTCGAAGCCAACGGCACCAAAGCCAAAATTACCGGCAATCTGACGCTTCTGGGCGTCACCAAGCCCGTCGTGCTCGACGCGCAATTCACCGGTGCTGGCCCCAACCCGATGTCGCGCAAGGCGACCATTGGCTTTCATGGATCAACGACGCTGAAGCGCAGCGATTGGGGCATGACCAAATATGTTCCGCTGATCAGCGATGATGTGAAGATCAACATCAGCATCGCTTTTGAGAAATAAGGATTTGGCCTACCCATGCGTCATTGCGAGCGCAGCGCGGCAATCCAGCGGCGGCTGACAAGCTTTCCCCGCTTCATGGATTGCCATGGCGCATCGCGCCTCGCAATGACGGCTGGGCATCGGTCCGGCGTCAATCTGCGCCTAGATTTGACGTTTACGTCAAGTTGCCTCTTGCAACTGTTTTGAATCCTGCCAAAATCCACGCTTCAAGACATAGGATGGGGTCAGATGGCAGTTGAACATGTTGATGCATTGATTGTGGGCGCTGGGATTTCGGGCCTGGGCGCCGCCGTGCACATGCAGAAAATGTGCCCGGGCAAGAGCTTTGCGATCATGGAACGGCGCGATAACTTTGGCGGCACATGGGATTTGTTCCGCTATCCCGGCATCCGGTCTGATTCTGACATGTACACGCTGGGCTTCCGCTTCAAGCCGTGGACATCGCGCAAGGCCATTGCCGATGCGCCGTCGATCATGAGCTATCTCAAGGAAACAATCGCGGAATATTGGCTGAACCAGCACATCCGCTATAACAGCCATGTCCAAAAGGCGCATTGGTCCAGCGAAGACGCGCTGTGGACCGTGGAAGGCATGCAAAAGGGCAAGCCGTTTAAGGTTACTTGCTCGATGCTGTTCATGTGTTCGGGCTATTATAATTATGATCAGGGCTATACGCCCGATTTTCCGGGTAAAGACAGCTTTAAGGGCACCATTGTCCACCCGCAGCATTGGCCGGAAAAGCTGGATTATCAGGGTAAGAAAGTCATTGTCATTGGCAGTGGCGCAACTGCCGTCACACTTGTCCCCGCAATGGCGGATACGGGTGCGGGCCATGTGACGATGCTGCAGCGTACGCCAACCTATATGGTCTCGCGCCCGGCAGAAGATAAATTTGCACTTGGCCTTCGTAAAATCCTGCCGTCGGGGCTGGCCTATGCGATTACGCGCTGGCGCAACGTGCTGTTGCAGCAATTTATGTTCAAGCTGGTGCGCAAGCGGCCCGAAAAATCAGCAGAGCGGTTGATTGGCATGGTGCGCGAGCTGCTGCCCCCCGGCTTTGATGTCGAAAAGCACTTCACCCCGCCGTATAATCCTTGGGATCAGCGCCTGTGCTTGGTGCCGGATAGTGATTTCTTCAAGGCGCTGTCGGATGGGCGCGCGTCGGTTGAGACCGATCATATTGAGCGGTTCACCGAAAAAGGCATTTTGCTGAAATCTGGCAAGGAATTGGAAGCCGACATTATCGTGACGGCGACGGGCCTGAACCTCCAGATGCTGTCGGGCCTGGAAGCCTATATTGATGGCGAACGGTTCAATGTGGCAGATCGCATCCTCTATAAGGGCGCGATGTTCAATGATGTGCCCAACCTCCTCATGTGGTTCGGCTATACCAATGCCAGCTGGACGCTGAAGGCAGACCTGACGTCCGAATATGCCTGCCGCCTGATCAATCATCTCGATGCAACGGGCACCAAAATTGCCGTGCCGCGCCTGAAGGGCAAGCAGGTGGAGTTGGAGCCGTTTGTTGACTTCTCGTCCGGCTATTTCCAGCGTGCCGTGGGCGCATTGCCCAAGCAGGCCAAGGAAGCGCCGTGGAAGCTGCATCAGGACTATGCAAAGGACATTAAGAACCTGCGCTATGGCCCGCTGACCGATGAAGCCATGTGCTTTGAAAAGCCGCACAAGGCCGCAGCAGCGGCCCCATTGCTGGAAGCCGCAGAATAATTAGCGCGGAGCATAAATTCGGAGTTTGTAAGGTGCTGGAT
>RFZB01000150.1 GCA_009920915.1 Sphingomonadaceae bacterium
ACGCGGCAACCGAAACGAGCTGCTTGGGGCTGACGTCCATCAGCGTGATTTGTTCACGCGGGGCAATCAGGAATTCGCCCGCCTGACGCGAGGAAATGCTTTCCTCGGCAAAGCTGCCATCCTTGTTGAGCTCAGCGTTCGCCTGCGCGATCGTGTGCTTGGCTTCTTCCATAGCGGACAGATAGACAACTTCACCGGTCACCTTGCCGTCGATCACGCGACGATAGGGCGTTTCGATAAAGCCATATTTGTTCACGCGGCTGAACGAGGCCAGCGAGTTGATCAGACCGATGTTCGGGCCTTCCGGCGTTTCAATCGGGCAGATACGGCCATAGTGCGTTGGGTGAACGTCGCGGACTTCAAAGCCTGCACGTTCGCGCGTCAGACCGCCCGGCCCAAGTGCCGAAACACGGCGCTTGTGCGTCACTTCGGACAGCGGGTTGGTCTGGTCCATGAACTGCGACAGCTGCGATGAGCCGAAGAATTCACGCACAGCAGCCACGGCCGGCTTTGCGTTGATCATGTCGTTCGGCATCACCGTCGACACGTCGACAGACGACATACGCTCCTTCACGGCGCGCTCCATGCGCAGCAGGCCGATGCGATACTGGTTTTCCAGCAACTCACCTACCGAGCGGACACGGCGGTTACCGAGGTTATCAATATCGTCGATTTCGCCCTTGCCATCCTTCAGATCGACCAGCGTCTTGACGACAGCCAGAATATCTTCGGTGCGCAGCGTCGTCAGATCGTCCGGCGCATCGAGGCCAAGGCGCATGTTCAGCTTCACGCGGCCAACAGCCGACAGGTCATAACGCTCTGGATCGAAGAACAGGCCAGCGAAAAGAGCTTCGGCGGTTTCGCGCGTCGGCGGCTCGCCCGGGCGCATGACGCGATAAATGGCATCCAGCGCCATGTCGCGGTCTTCCGCCTTGTCGACCTTCAGCGTGTTGCGCATCCACGGACCCGTGTTCACATGGTCAATGTCGAGCAGTTCGAGACGATCCACGCCCGCTTTGTCGAGCTTTTCGAGGTTTTCAGCCGAAACTTCTTCACCCGCTTCAATGTAGATTTCACCAGTTGCTTCGTTGATGAGGTCCAGCGCCGAATAACGACCAAAAATTTCTTCCGTCGGGATCAGCAGCGTGGCCAGACCATCTTTTTCTGCCTTGTTGGCGGCACGCGGGCTCACCTTTTGGCCAGCCGCGAACACAACTTCACCGGTCTTGGCATCCACCACATCATAAAGCGGCTTCTGACCACGCCAGTTTTCGGCAACATAGGGCACTTCCCAGCCAGCGGCGGAACGGCCAAAGGTGACTGTGTTGTAGAAGTGGTTGAGGATTTCCTCAGGCGACTGGCCCAAAGCCAGCAGCAGCGTCGTCACCGGCAGCTTACGCTTGCGGTCGATACGGACGTTGACGATGTCCTTGGCGTCGAATTCAAAGTCGAGCCACGAGCCACGATAAGGGATCACGCGGGCGGCGAAGAGATATTTGCCCGATGAGTGCGTTTTGCCGCGGTCATGGTCAAACAGAACACCAGGCGAGCGGTGCATCTGCGACACGATGACGCGTTCTGTGCCGTTGATGAAGAAGGTGCCATTCTCGGTCATGAGCGGCATATCGCCCATGTAGACGTCCTGCTCCTTAATATCGAGAACCGAGCGGGTTTCCGTCTCAGCGTCGACTTCAAAGACAATCAAACGCAGCGTGACCTTCATCGGAGCGGCGTAGGTGATGCCGCGCTGACGGCATTCTTCCACGTCGAACTTGGGGTCTTCCAGCTCGTAATTGACGAAATCCAGCTCAGCCGTGCCAGCAAAGTCACGGATCGGGAAAACGCTGCGCAGCGTCTTTTCGAGCCCAGAGACATAACCGATCGACGGATCAGACCGCAGGAACTGTTCATATGATTCGCGCTGCACCTGAATCAGGTCAGGCATCTGCGCGACTTCGTGAATATTCCCGAAGACTTTCCGGATGCGCTTCTTGGCAACCGCGACCATCGCGTCTGCCTTCGCTGCTTGCTTCGCCATGTAGATTTCTCGCCTTTTTCGTACCAAAACTGGGGCGCGGCCAAACACAAAAAGCCGCAAGTCTCCCTATTCAGGAAACCGCAGCTTCAAGCGTCTAGAGACCCTGTCCCGCCTATACGTGAGATGCGCTGCGCAACGGCACATCCTATCCCGGCGGGATGGGTGAGCCAGTCTTCTAGGATTTTGGGCGGATTTTGTCAATCGAAGCTGGACCGGCCTGCACCAAAACCACACCTGATTATGCACGTCCTTCTTCAAGCCGAGCTTTCGGGGCGACTTTAAGTTTGCAAGCCATCTGCTAAGGGCGGCGCATGACCCGCGCTCTGCCCTCCGTCGATACTTGGATCTTTGATCTGGATAACACGCTTTATCCAGCGTCTTGTGATCTGTTTGCGCTCATCGATGAACGAATGAACCTGTATCTGCGGCAGATGTTCAATGTTGATCACGGTGAAGCGCATCGCATTCAGAAACAATATTTCCGCGATCATGGCACCACATTGTCGGGGCTGATGACGCTGCATGGGACAGACCCACGCCATTTTCTTGACTTTGTGCATGATATTGATCTCGATCGCGTGTCCGAAAATCTGGCTTTGCGCGATGCACTAATGGCCCTGCCCGGCCGTCGGCTTGTCTTTACCAATGGCGATGTGCCCTATGCTGAGCGGGTGTTACGCGCCTTGGGGCTCGAGGCCTGTTTTGAGACTGTCTATGATATTCACGCGATGGACTATCAGCCAAAGCCACATCCCAGCGCCTATGATGGCCTCTGCCGCGCCTTGGGCATTCGCCCGACAAGTGCGCTGTTTGCAGAAGATATGGCACGCAATTTGAAGCCCGCCAAAGATATTGGCATGACAACGCTTTGGATTAATAATGGATCAGAACAAGCGGGGGGCGAAGCTTGCCCGTCCTTTATTGATCATGAAACGCACGATATCACGGCCTGGTTGACGGCCCTTGGAGAATTGGACCCAGCATGACGGACGCGCTTGAACAGACCATTGAAACTTTGTGGGAAGGCCGGGATGACTTATCCCCCTCCACATCGGGCGCGCCGCGTGATGCGGTCAATGCGGCACTTGATCTTCTGGATAGCGGCACGCGCCGCGTGGGAGAAAAGGTCAATGGTCAATGGACAGTCAACCAGTGGCTGAAAAAGGCCGTTCTTCTGTCCTTCCGCCTCAATGATATGGCGGCCATTCCCGGCGGCCCCGGCGGCGCGCATTGGTGGGACAAGGTTCCGTCGAAATTTGAAGGCTGGGACGAAAACCGGTTCCGCGAGGCGGGCTTCCGCGCTGTGCCGGGTAGCATCGTCCGTCGCGGCGCCCATATCGGCAAAAATGTGGTGCTGATGCCCAGCTTTGTGAACCTCGGCGCCTCTGTGGGCGATGGCACGATGGTTGACACCTGGGCGACCGTGGGCAGCTGCGCACAGATCGGCAAGAATGTTCACCTCTCGGGCGGCGTCGGTATTGGCGGCGTATTGGAACCATTGCAGGCTGGCCCTGTAATCATTGAAGATAATTGCTTCATTGGCGCCCGTTCCGAGGTCGTTGAGGGCGTGGTTGTCGAAGAAGGTGCCGTGC
>RFZB01000016.1 GCA_009920915.1 Sphingomonadaceae bacterium
AAGTCGGCAGCCGCGTGGAGCAGCGCTTTGCCGGGCTGCGCGGGAACATGGAAACGTCGAGGCTGCTGCATGAAATGCCCAAGCCGACCATCGCGATGGTCAACGGGCCTGTGGCCGGGGCTGGGGTCGGGATCGCCGGCGCCTGCGATCTGCGATTTGCCGGGCGCTCTGCCACATTCGTTACCGCTTTTGACAAGATCGGCGCGAGCGGTGATTTCGGGAGCAGTTGGTTTCTCTCGAAGATTGTAGGAACGGCGGTGGCGCGCGAGCTGTTCCTGCTGGGGGAGAAGCTGTCGGCCGAAGATGCCTTTGCCAAGGGGATCTATACCCGGCTGCTTGATGACGATGCCTTGCGTGCCGAGACACTGAAGGCGGCACACCGGATGGCAGACGGGCCAAGAATGGCCCATCGCTACATGAAGCAGAACCTGAACAATGCCGAAGACTGGTCATTCGAGGCCCAGTTCGACGCGGAGGCTCTGAACATGAGTCTCTCGACCCAGGCGAGCGCATTGATCTGGCGCGAGCAGCAAAAGGACGGCTAGCACCCTTTGAGCTACATTGGGCTGTATCTTCGCGCCGTTGACTTGATAAAAACTAACTAGTAAGTTTTATTTCGATAAACACGCTCACATTCTCGCCTGGAGAGGGAGCAGCAGGGTTTGTCGGGAGTAAGCAACGTGTCCGGAATTCTGCAAGGCATCAAGGTCGTCGATTTCGGGAAATACATCGCCGGGCCGCTGTGTGCTGGGATGCTGGCGGACCTAGGCGCCGACGTGGTGCGGGTCGAAAAGCCGGGCGGCGGCGATGACCGATATGTAGCGCCGGCTACTGATAGCGGCGAAGGTTCGCTGTTCCTCTATGGCAACCGCGGCAAGCGCTCGCTGACCTTGGATACGAGCAAACCAGAAGGTTTGGCCGTGCTGCATCGCATGATTGCCAAGGCCGATGTGGTCGTTGCCAACCTCTCGCCGAGTGCGCTGGCGCATTTCGGCCTTGACTATGAATCGGTCAAGGCGCTGCGCGAAGATATCATCCTTGTTACCTCGAGCACTTTCCCGTCGAACACGCCGATGCGGGATGCCCTCGGGCTCGACAGCATCGGCCAGGTGGTGAGCGGCGGGGTTTTTCTTACGGGCGAGGCCGGCCAACCCTACAAGTCGGCAACCGCCTATGTCGATTTCGGCACGGCGGTCTCCTCGGCCTATGCGGCCATGGCGGCGCTGTTCAATCGCGAACGGACCGGGCAGGGTATGCACGTCGAATCCTCGCTGATCGGAACCGCGCTCAACGTCATGGCGCCAATCCTGATGGAACATGCCTATGGCAAGGCACCGCGCCGCCCCACCGGCAATCGCTCGCCGATCGGTGGACCGTCGGACATCATCAAGACCAGAGACGGCTGGTTCGTCGTCTCGGTTCTCGGCAACAAGTTGTTCGCACGATGGGCTAAGTTCATCGGGCAGCCCGAACTGACCGAGGATCCGCGCTTTGCTGACGATGCCCTGCGCGGCGTGAACGGCGAAGCCCTCAGCCAGATCATGACCGAATGGGCAAAAGACAAGACCACTGATGAGTGCATTAAGGAGCTGGTGCAGATTGGGCTTCCGGCGGGGCCGCTCCTTTCGCCCGATGATATCATGGATGGGACCATGAACCTTCGGGAGAGCTTCTTTCAGCAGGGGATGTTCGGATCCGAAACCGTGATGCAGATGCCGAGCCCGATCCGCTTTTCGGGCGCACCGGCACGGGAAAACATCGAGGCCCCCGAACTGGGTAAGCACAGTCGCGAAGTGCTGGGCGAATACGGCTTTTCGCAGAGTGAGATCGAAAGCCTGATCGAACGGCAGCTGGTTTGACGATAGTTGATGAAATCAGGGTCGCTTAATGTGCGAGTCAATGGAGAGGTGGTACTTGTCATGACAACAATCGTCTTTTTCGAGCCTGACGGAACCCGCCGCGAAGTGGCGGCCAATCCCGGCGAAAGTGCCATGGAAGTTGCCGTGCGCCATGGGGTCGAGGGGGTTGATGCCGATTGCGGCGGTGTTTGTGCCTGCGCGACGTGCCACGGTCACATTGATGCGGCGTTCTTCGACCGCTTGCCGACAGTTAACGATACCGAAGATGCGATGCTCGAACTGGTTGAGGACCAAAGAGCATCCAATTCGCGGCTGCTATGTCAGATCAAAGTCGGGCCCGAGCTGGATGGGATTGTCATAAAACTTCCAGGCGTTCGGCGCTGATCCAGGATCCCGATGGCCACGGTCGGTCGAGGAGAGATGGAAGGGAAGCACTCAAGATGAGCAATAACCGGCGAGTGCCAAGCCAAAGGGCGGCACCTGGCCGACTGCGGCGTTGGTTGGCGCTCTTCTTCGTTGGGGCCGTGGTTCTGGCCGGGCCGGTCTATTTCGCTGCCGAGATCGAGCGGATTGCGAACCTGGCAGTCGAATCCGCACGGTCCAGTCCGCTTCTGGTGGCTGGAGCAATCATCCTGGCCCTCGCGCTCGACGTATTCCTGCCGGTTCCGAACGGCGTGACCAATACCCTCGCGGGCGCGATCTTCGGATTTGCGGTCGGCTCAGTGGTGATCTGGATTGGCCTGATGGCGGCGAGCATGCTGGGTTATACTGTTGGCGTTCTCGCGGCGCGGCCGCTCGCGTTCAAACTGCTTGGCGAACAGGAGCTGATCCGGGCGCACAAGTTTGCCAGTGGCTTGGGGCCGCTGGTCCTGATCTTCTCGAGGCCAGTGCCAGTCTTTGCCGAACTCGCCACGATTGCATCCGGGATGGCCGGGATGCGGCTGGGACAGTTTCTGATCATTACCGGGCTTGGCAACCTTTCGGTCGCGCTGGTCTTTGCCGCCATAGGTTCCGCTGCCCTGGCCGACCAATCCGGACTGCTCGCCATAACAGGCAGCATCGCCCTTCCGCTGATTGCATGGCTCACCTTTCGCTGGTGGCAGTCAAGGCAAAGTTCATAGCCAAAGAAGCTGGCCTGCCCGAGCGTCGGATTGAGCCTTGGTCAACGTGAGGAAACACATGCAACACTTCGATGTCTTGATTGTGGGGGGTGGCCAAGGCGGGGCCTATGCGGCGATCCAGCTGCGTCAGCAGGGGTTCGCAGGTACTGTCGCCATCGTCGGGCGCGAGAACGAGCTACCCTATGAACGGCCACCGCTTTCCAAGGAGTATATGCTTGGCGACAAGGACTGGGAACGCCTGCTGATCCGCCCTGCTGCGTTCTGGCACGACAAAGCTATCGCATTGCTGCTCGGACTTGAAGTGACTGCGGTCGATCCTGCGGCGCGGCATGTGACCATGCGCGATGGCAGCTGTCTGGGATACGGCAAGTTGATTTGGGCAACGGGCGGTCAACCACGCCGACTGACCTGCCTTGGCGCGCATATGGAAGGGGTTCATGTTGTCCGGACGCGGGGCGATGCCGATGCTATCCTGGGCCAATTGTCAGGCGTGAGCCGCGCGGTGATCGTGGGTGGTGGTTACATCGGACTTGAGGCTGCGGCCGCGCTAAGGAAGCTTGGCAAAGAGGTGACGCTCCTCGAGGCTTTGCCGCGTGTGCTCGCCCGGGTGGCTGGTGAATATGTGTCGTCGTTCTACGAAGCCGAACACTGTGCGCATGGCGTCGATCTCAGGACGTCCACCGCCTTGCGTTCGATCGAAGGCAAGGAACGGGTGAGCGGCGTGCGTCTCGAAGATGGAAGCCTGATCGAATGCCAGATGGTGATTGTCGGGATCGGAATTATCCCTTCGGTCGAGCCTTTGCTGGCCGCGGGAATCCAGGGTGGGAATGGTGTGGAGGTCGATGCCTTCTGCCGCACCAGCGACGATCTAATCTACGCCATCGGCGATTGCGCTGCACAGGCCAACCACTTCGCCGGCGGCGCTGTGCTGAGGGTCGAAAGCGTCCAGAATGCCAACGACCAGGCTGCTTGTGCAGTCAAGGCTATCGTGGGTGAACCACAAGCCTATTCAGCAACGCCATGGTTCTGGTCAAACCAGTATGATCTGAAGCTTCAGACTGTTGGGATCTCGTCAGGATATGACGCTGCCATTCTGCGCGGTGACCGGGCGTCGCGCAGCTTTTCGGTGATCTATCTCAAGGCCGGGCGTCTGATCGCGATCGATGCGATCAACGCGACCAGGGACTATGTTCAGGCGCGTCAACTGATCGAGAAAGGTGCGATGATCGCGCCCGAAGACTTGGCCGACACAAGCCGTCCGCTGAAGGACCTGCCAAGGCTTTAGAGCCTGCCCTGTACAGAACGGGCTCTAAACGCGATCGGCGTTAACCCTGAGCCATCCGCTCGATGATGATCGCCGGGGCCATGCCGCCGCCGGCGCACATCGTGACTAGGCCATAGCGGCCATCTGTGCGTTCCAGTTCGTCGAGTACGGTGCCGATCAGCATCGCGCCAGTCGCCCCGATCGGGTGCCCCAGCGCGATCGAGCCGCCGTTGACGTTCACCTTCTCGCGGTCGAGCTTGAGGTCTCGGATGAACTTTTCGGCGACTACCGCGAAAGCTTCGTTGATCTCCCACAGGTCGATATCGTCCACTGTCAGGCCGGCTTTCTGCAGCACCTTCCGAGCTGCCGGTACTGGAGCATTGAGCATCAGCGTGGGGCAGTCGCCCAGATTGGCATAGGCCACGATGCGCGCGCGCGGCTTGATGCCATGCTTCTCGGCATAGTCCTTGCTGGTAAGCAAGACGGCGCCCGCGCCATCGACCACGCCCGAGCTGTTGCCCGGATGGTGCACGGCCTCGAACTGGAGGTCGGTGTAAACCCGCTGGATCTGCTTGCGCCAAGTCCGTCCATTGCCAAGATCGACGTCAGCGATGATCTGGAATGAAGGCTTGAGCGATGCCAGCCCTTCGGCGGAGGTTTCCGGGCGTGGAAACTCCTCATGGTCGAGCGCAAGCGAACCATCGGGGTTGTAAACCGGAACCACCGAACGGTCGAACCGCCCTTCGCGGATCGCGCGATCGGCTCGGCGCTGACTCTCCAGCGCAAGCGCGTCGAGTGCTTCCCGACCGATCCCCTCGATTGCTGCAATCGCATCGGCGCAGACGCCCTGGTTGGACTGGGGGTGCATGGCATCGAGCACTTCATTGTGCGAGCCAATCAATCGTGGCTCTATGCCGAATTCGGCGCGCTGGGCGGCCAGGATCTGCTGGTAGCTCATCAGCTCTGTGCCGCCGGCAACGACGCAATCTTCCATGCCTGAAAGCACCGATCCGGCAGCGAGATTGACCGCTGTGATGCCGCCGCCGCAAAACCGGTCAAGCGTGGTTCCCGACGCCTTTACGTCGTATCCCGCAACTAGTGCTGCCATCCGGCCAAGGTCGGCACCCTGCTTGCCTTCCTGTGTGCTTGTAGACCAGATGATGTCATCGACTGTCGTGGTGTCGAGATTGTTGCGTTCCTTGAGCGCCTTCAGGACAGTAGCGCCAACATTCTGGGGATGCAGGTGAGACAGCGCCCCCTTCCCCGGTTTGCCAATCCCACGCGGCGTGCGGCATGTGTCGATGATATAAGCTTCGCGCATCGGTAAACTCCTTTGTTGGTCAGGCCATCATGCCGGTAAGCCGACTGCTGATGATACTCTCTGCATCGGCAACAATCCGGCTGATCAGTTCCTGGCATGTGGGAATGTCGTGGATGAGGCCCTGGACCATGCCAGCCCAGAAGACCCCTTTGGAAAGATCACCGGTCCGGAGCAGTTCCTTACCGGCAACTCCTGAAACCAGTTCACGCACATCTTCGAACACGGCATCGGGGTTTGAAAGGCGGCGGACTACTTCTTCGGATGCCGCGCTTTTCCCGACCCGCGCGGTGTTCTTGAATGCGCGGAAGATCAGGAAGCTGCCCCGTTCGTCGTTGTCGACATAGGCCTGCTTCACGTTGTCGTGGATTGGCGCTTCCTTTGTCGCGCAGAACCGTGTTCCCATGTTGATCCCGTCAGCGCCGAGCGCGAGGGCTGCGGCCAGGCCCCGTCCATCCCCGAGACCGCCTGAGGCAAGCATCGGGATCTTCACCTTTTCAGCGGCAGCCGGGATCAGGACCAGGCCTGGAATGTCGTCTTCACCAGGGTGTCCGGCGCATTCAAACCCGTCGATCGAGATGATGTCGCATCCGGCCTTTTCCGCGGAAAGCGCATGGCGAACCGCAGTGCACTTATGGAGGATGGCCACCCCATGCGGGCGAAGCATCTCCCAGATCTCGCGAACGGCCTGGGTGCCGGCTGTCTCGACAATTTTTACACCGCCATCGATGATTGCCTGAGCATAACCCTTGTAGTCCGGCGAGTTGACAGTAGGAAAGATCGTCATGTTCACCCCGAACGGCTTTGAGGTCATTGCCTTCATGCGCTCGATCTCGTCCCGCAGCGCCTGCGGGGTAGGCTGGGTCAGCGCGGTGATGATGCCCAGGCCACCCGCGTTTGAAACGGCGGATGCCAACTCGGCGTAACCGACATTCATCATCCCGCCCTGAACTATCGGGTGCTCGATCCCAAGCCGCTCGGTAATTCGCGTACGCAAAGCCATCGGAAAATCTCACTCCTCGGGATGGAACCGAATCAATGCCGAAATGCGGGTGGCGTGTCACTCGGAAGTACAACATAAAAACTAACTGGTAAGTTTTTCTTGTCAAGCCTGCTTGTTCGTGGGAGAGCCAGACCATTCGGGCTACGCGGCAAGATTCGGTGCCTGCGTCGTTGGCAAAAGGGACGATTGCGCTGTCATGCAGATTTTTCCGATCAGAGCGTTTGATCCCCCGGTCACTGTTACGAGTCTTCGTCAGCAAGTGCGTGAGATTGTGCGCCAGCATGAACATCGCTGGACGCCCGAAGAACGCTGCAATCCTTGGCTCAAATGCGATGCGGAATTCTCGCTTGCGCTTGGCGGCGCGGGCCTGCTCGGACTGACCTGGCCGCAGCAATATGGTGGACAGGAACGCTCGGTGCTTGAACGATATGTGGTGCTGGAGGAGCTCCTGGCCCACGGCGCACCGTGCGGCTGCCATTGGATCGCCGATCGCCAAACCGGGCCCTTGCTGCTGCGCTATGGCAGCGAGCACCTGCGCGAGAAATACCTGCCCGGAATCGCGCGCGGTGAGGTCTATGCCTGCATCGGGTTGTCTGAGCCGAACGCGGGTTCAGACCTAGCGAGCGTTCGCAGTCAGGCGCGCAGAACAGCCGGTGGGTGGGTCCTCAATGGCCAGAAGATCTGGACCAGCAATGCTCATGCATGTCAGACGATGCTGGCCTTGGTGCGGACCGATCCCGGATCGGAGCGTCACGCTGGCCTCTCGCAGTTGATGATTGACCTCGATTTGCCTGGTATCAGCGTGCGGCCGATCATCGACATGACCGGCGAGCATCATTTTAACGAAGTGTTCTTCGATGATGCCCTGATCCCGCTGGAAGCTCTTGTCGGAACCGAGGGCGAGGGCTGGAAACAAGCCATGGCTGAGCTGGCTTATGAGCGCTCCGGGCCGGAGCGGTATCTTTCGACTCATATGCTTTTTGCCGAGCTGGTCGATGTTATCGGCGCGGATCCGCCGGAACCTGTCGCCCAGTTGATTGGGAGGCTGGCCGCCGAGGTCTGGACCTTGCGGCAAATGTCGATGTCGACCGCGGCCAAGCTGGCTGCTGGTGAAGACCCAGTGATCGAGGCTTCTATCGTCAAGGATCTGGGTAACGCTTTCGAACAGGCCATGCCGCGGCTCATCCAGGCGGCCGTTGATGCCGATCTGCTCGCAGGGAGTGCCTTGGGGCGGATGCTGGCGCATGTGCTGGTCGCCTCGCCTAGTTTTTCGTTGCGCGGTGGGACTCCCGAAGTTCTGCGAGGGATCATCGCCAAAGGTCTGGGGTTGCGGTGAGGAGGTATTGGGCATGAGCGAGTCCCGGCAGCTGCTGTGCGATATGGCGGACGGACTATTCTCCGACCTTGCCGAAGCCGGGTTCGATAAGGCCTGGCCCCGGATCGAGGAGGCTGGCTTTGCTTCCCTGTTGATTCCGGAGGAGCAGGGCGGATTTGGCGGTGGCTGGGGCGATGCCTATGCCGTGCTAAGAATTGCGGGACGGCATGCGCTCTCGGCGCCGCTAGGCGACACTATTATAGCGCACCGGTTGTTGATGGAGGCCGGAATCATCCCTCCGGCTGGTCCGATCGGACTGGCGAAGGCCAATGGCCAGGTTGGCTATGGACGGCATTGCGGGAGCGTCGTCTGCATCGAGGGTGGTGAGCTAAGGCTTGTCGAAGTAGCCACGAGCGAGATCGTCGAAGGCTATTCTCTTGCTGGGGAGCCCTTCGACCGCATCTGTCCGGCCGGTGCGCCATTGGCGAACGCTCATTGTGCGGCCAATCTCAGCGCGCTGGGTGCCTTTGCCCTGGTGGCACAATCGGCTGGAGCGCTGGAAGCGGCGTTCGAACTAACGCTCGAACACGTGAACACCAGGGTCCAGTTTGGCAAGGCCTTGGGGCGCTTCCAGGCGGTGCAGCAGGCCATGGCGGAATTTTCGGTTGAAGCGGCAGCGATTGACGCGGCTGGACAGGCCATGGCCGCGGCGCTCGACAAGGGATGCGCGCTTGACGACAGCACTGGGTTCGAGGTCGCCGCGGCGAAACTTCGAGCAAACATGGCAATCGAGAGGTGTTTCCCCATCGCCCATCGACTGCACGGGGCAATCGGCTTTACGATGGAATATGCACTCAACCGCTATACACGCCGACTCATGGACTGGCGCGGGGATTGCGGAAACGACGCCTATTGGGCAGGCATATTGGGGCGGCGCGTCGCGAAGCTGGGCGGCTGCGGCCTCTGGCCGGAAATCACACGCCGCTCCGATGCTGCAGCGCCGGCAGAGTAAACCCTTCAGGAAGGATGCACGGTATGAACGACCATGTTGCAGGGAAGTCCATCGTCATAACCGGGGCCGGTGGAGGCTTCGGCGAATTGGTCGCGCGAAAGGCCGCGGCGCGCGGTGCGCGGGTCACATTGGGGGACGTGAACATCGATGGGGCCGAATGGGTGGCGGCCCAGATCCGCGAAGCTGGCGGCGAAGCGCTGGCCAGGCAGGTCGACGTGACCGATCTTGATGCGGTCAAGGCTCTGGTCGCTGACGCAGTGAGCGCGTTCGGTCAGGTCGATGTAATGATCAACAACGCGGGGCTCATGCCTCTGGCATTCTTCAGCGATCATGAAGCCGCACACCTGGCCTGGCACCGCGCGATCGATGTCAACATCAAGGGGGTGCTCAACGGCATGATCGCCGCTCACGATCCCATGATGGAGAGAGGCAGTGGGCAGATCGTCAATGTCAGCTCAATCTATGGCAACTTCCCGGTCGTCGGCGCGGCCGTCTATGGTGCGACCAAGGCCGCCGTCAATTTTCTCTCCGAGAGCTTTCGGGTGGAAACGCGAGGCAAGATCAAGGTTTCAGTGGTGAAGCCAACCGGCGTCCCAGGCACGGGCTTGACAGGCTCGGTTATCAACCGCGCCGCTGGCGTCGGAATTGTTGGCCAGAACGCCGGCGAGCTTGCTGGAATGTTGCTGGCGATCGAAGAGGGCAAGGGGGAGCACTTGATGGATCCTGAGGGCATTTCCTATGCCCGCCTCTCACCCGACTACATTGCCGAGGCCATCCTCCACGTGATCGACCAGCCGCTTGGCGTGTCGATTGGAGACATTACGGTAAGGGCGGCTGGCGATCAGTTTATCCTTTGAAGCTATCAACCTCTTGGGTAGGTTCCATCCGTACAAAACTGGCGCGTCAGTTTTTTGATGTAACCGCTGGCATTATTGCCTAAACCCCTGTCCTGACTTTGAAGCGGGCCATGGCTTGAGCCGAGTCCGCAGCGTCAAAGTCGTCCCCCGCAAAGGCGCAAGCATCAGTCCAAGTTGCTTGACGTATCTAAACTTACGGGTTAGTTTCAATATCGAGAATGGGGTGCAGACATGGGACGGAGCCGACAAGAGGAATTGACTGATTCAGTCCTTGAGGCTGCAAGCAATCTCTTTGCCGAGAAGGGCTTCCACGAAACCAGCACTGACGAGCTGGCAAGTCGTCTCGGCATATCCAAGCCAACGCTTTACAAATACGGTTCAAGCAAGGCCGCGATCCTCCAGGCGATTGTCCGGCGCAACCACAAGCGCGCCCTCGAAGAGGCCAATCGAATTGCAGCGGGCAAGGCCCCGCCGTTGGATCAGCTGCATGAGCTATTCCGCTTCCATACCCATTTCGCGATCGAACATCGCCATGAAGTCCGGATAATCGACGGTGAGCGTCACCGGCTGACCGATCGTGACGAGATCGATAGCCTTGCGGGTGAGTACCTTGCTTACATCAAGTCCCAGATAACGGCTGCCCAGAAGGCTGGAGATTTACGCGATGACATCCCGCTCGAACTTTTTGCCCGCTCATTCATTGCGCTGGCTCTTGGTCCTGGAAAGTGGTTCGTCGAGAAGAAAAAGGGACTTTCAGAAGAAGAGGTAATTCAGGCCAATTGGTCTTTGTTTATGCATGGTGCCTCCTGCGTCAAAAAGTGAGGGGATCGTTCCCTGAACGGCACTTTGGCTGCGTGAGCATTGACCGGATTATGCGGAGTCAGTCGAGTGCCATCACCCCATGCAAGGCTCCATCTTGCACCCAATACATATTTCGTTCGAGATGGTGACAATTTCCTCCCGACCGAACTGGCGCGCAGCCCTTGGCACGGCACCAAATGGATCGCCGGCGGCCCGACCAGCTGCCTGCTGGCATCGTGCGCCGAAGATTCCGAACTCAACGAGCGGTTCGCGATCGCGCGCTTCCAGCTTGATATTTTTGGCAAGGTCCCAAATTTGCCACTTTCCAGCTCGGTCAAGGTATTGCGCGACGGTGAACAAACCAAGCTTCACTGCGTCAGCCTGCTGGCCAATGGCGAGGTCGTAGCACAAGCTCATGTCTTGCGCGTCCGCCGCCTTGCGACACCTGATTTCTCAATGCCCTCAAACTATCCGAAGCCCGAGGACATGCCTTTGGGGAAGGTGCCGGAGGCCGCACAGATGGGCGGATCGGTATCCTTCCGGCGAGTCAGCGGCGATCCGGGTGTGCCCGGGCGCTCTGTGTGGTGGATGACCATGAACGGCGGTGAGGTGATTGAGGGGCAAACGCCGTCCAACTTCGTGAAGGCCTGCCTGTTCGCCGATTTCGGTCATGGCTTCGGGAATGCCTTGAGACCGACTGAATGGGCCATGCCCAATCTGGATATAACCGTGCAGTTCATGCGCATGCCCGTCGGCGACTGGTTCCTGCTCGACGCTGAAACGCACACGGCGGGTAATGGTCACGGCACTGCGCATACCCTGTTTGCAGACGAAATGGGCGTCTACGCGCGAGGCATGCAGACCGTTTTTATCGCCCCGCGGTGACCGTATTGGCCTGCTTGGCATCCTTCAAACATAAGAGGATTCGCCAATGGTAATGCTGCACGAAAGTGATGTCCTGACCAAGGAAGTGCTGGGATGGCGCGGGTTGCACCTGTTTCACTTCAAAGGCTCGTCTTGCTCGCAGAAAGTTCGCATCTTCCTCAATCTTAAGGGCATTGACTGGACCTCGCACCATATCAGTCTTGCCAAGGGTGAGCACGTCACGCCGTGGTACATGGGGATCAATCCGCGCGGCCTCGTCCCGGCGCTGGTTCACGACGGCAAGGTTGTTATCGAGAGCAACGATATTCTCGAATATCTGGAAACATCTTTTCCCGAGCCAGCACTGATACCGGCGGATCGCAACGAGGAGATGCACCTCCTGCTGCGCGAAGAAGACGACCTTCATCTCGATATCAGGGCATTGACGATGCGGTTCGTGGTTCCAGCCTTCCTTGCGAAGAAGCCCGAGAGCCAGATACGCAAATACGAGGAGCTTGGTTCTGGCAATGTTCAAGGCGTTGCCGATCCGAACCGATTGCGCGAAGCCGAATTCTGGCGTGAAATGATCCGCAACAGCGGCGTAAGCGATAAGCGCGCTCGTTTGGCGTTCGAACGCTTCAGGCGGGTGCTCGAACAGTTTGAGGGTCGCTTAGAAGGTCAGGCATTCCTGCTCGGCGACCAGCTTACGCTGCTCGACATCGCCTGGTACATCTATGTCAGGCGCCTAAGCGAGGCATCCTACCCCCTGCATCGCCTCCACCCGCGCCTGGGTAAGTGGTTCGATTCTCTTGATGGACGTGAAGACTTCCGGGGCGAGGTCAGCTGGCCGCGAGGAATGGGAGTGATCACTGCTCTGCTGCACCAGATTCAAAGGCTTCGTGGCACCGACCTGGTTCACGTGGCATGCCTGCCTTAACGTTCAAAGCGCCACGAAATCGGTTGCCGCTTCGCCGACCGTTTCAACCACTTGGCTAGCGGGACCAAGGCCGCTTGACAACGAAAACTTACTGGTTAGTTTCTATCACGATCAAGTTGAAAGAGCCGGATTCGAGGTGAAGGCGATCGCTCTTAAATCCACCCCAATTAGGGTGCGGAATCGCCGTCCGGGCTTTCGAACCGTGTCACAGGGAGAGAGGAAATGCAGATGAAGACGAGCCTCAAAATTGCGATGCTGGCGTCGGTATGCAGCCTGACGTTCGCCGCACCGGCATTGGCGCAATCTGGCCAGGCCACCGCAGATGATCCCGCCGATAACGGTGAGATCATCGTCACAGCGACTCTTCGCGAGGCTAGCGTGCAGGACATTCCTCTTGCTGTCACCGCCGTCAGTCCGACGGCGCTGGAGCGTCAGGGCGTGGTGGACGTGAAGCAGTTGGCTAGCATTTCGCCAAGTTTTTCTTTCCAATCCACGCAGACCGAAACCTCCGGCATTGCAATCCGAGTACGCGGTGTTGGCACGCCTGGTAACAATGCCGGACTCGAAAGCTCCGTAGGCATATTCATCGACGGCGTTTATCAGTCGAGGCCTGGCGTGGCGCTTGGTGAACTCGTTGATCTCGAGCGCCTTGAGCTGCTGCGCGGGCCTCAGGGAACATTGTTTGGGCGGAATACATCTGCCGGTGTTCTTAGCATTACCACGAAGAAGCCCAGCCTTACTGGCTTTGATGGATTTGCCAATGCTACTTACGGCAACTACGATTTGATGAACCTGCAAGCAGGCCTAGGTGGACCTATTGCTGAGAATGTTGGGTTCAGGCTGACAGGTTCATGGAGAAAGCGCGACGGATATGTGAAGAGCGCAACTGGTGCGGAAAGCAACGACAAGGACCGCTGGATTCTTCGCAGCCAATTATACTTTGAGCCGAGCAAGGACCTCAGCATTCGCTTGATCGCAGACTATTCGAAAATCGACGAGAAGTGCTGCGACGGCGTGATTTTCCGCGAGACCGAGCTGGCGCTGAACCCCGCAAATATCGCACTTCACGGCCTGCCGAATTCAGGTGTAACGAATTCAGGCCCCTCTGCCCTGCGCAATCTTCGATCCAACGGCGGTCAGTTTTTCAATGGCGCCGAGCAGTGGGGATTTTCAGGCGAACTGAAGTATGACTTTGGTGGTGCCAAATTGACCTATATCGGCTCGTACAGGGATTACGAATCGACGTCCACGGCCGAAACAGACTTCGTCGGGCTGAGAGTGTTCACCCAAGGAGCGGGAGGCGAATCGAGTCTTCCTGGTCAGCCTCCGACCGGCGATCGCATCAAGTCAACAACGCACGAATTGCGTCTTCAGGGTGATGCAGTTGATGGCAAGCTGGATTGGCTGGTTGGTGGATTTTTCGGTGACGAAAAGATCGTCAGCACGGCTACGGCGACCGTGGGTGCACACTTTCAGGCTGCTGCCAGCGCCTTCAATTTTGGAACCGCGCTTGGCCCAAATCCGCTCTTTGCTTTCACTGCTCTCGGAAATGGAGGGGTCCCTGTCAACGCTGCGGGCGCAAACGCTTCGAACCAGTTCAACCAGCACGGTGAGACGTACTCCATCTTCACGCATAATGTGTTCGATATCACCGATAAGCTCAGTGTCACATTGGGCGCTCGCTATGTGAACGAAACAAAGGATGGCAGTTTCCGGCAGCTTCAAGGACGCAACGGTGCCTGTCAGGCAGTCGTAAGCGGACTCCTGACAGGCGCGTATAACTTCTTGCCTGCAGCGGTCAGAGGGGGGCTCCAAAGCCTCAATTGCTTCAACACTGCAACCCCGGTCACCATTGCTGCGCCTGCAGGATTGGGCGGAGGATTGGCCAGTCGTTTTCTGCCGCTTCCGCGAGAATTCTCGAACACCTTCAAGGATGATGCGCTGACCTACACCGCGCAGCTTTCCTACAAACCCAACGCAGATACGATGGTTTACGGGAGCTTCAGCCATGGGTTCAAATCGGGCGGGTTCAATCTGGATCCAACCGCAGCCATCCTGAGCAATTCGGCCGCAGTACTGACCACCGGGGCTGCGCCACAATATACCGATCCGCGTTTCGAGTCTGAAAAAGTCGATGCTTACGAATTGGGCGTGAAGGCGTCCCTGGGCAGGATGAATGTAAATGTTGCCCTGTTCCATATGGACATTACCGGCTTCCAACAGCTTGAATTCAACGGGCTGCAGTTCCGCACGTTCAACGTCGGCAAAGTGAAATCGACTGGAGTCGAGGCTGAAGTCTTCGGCAAGCTGGCCGATCACGTCACGCTCAATCTCTCCGGAACATACCTAAACACGCGCTATCCAACGGATTGCGCCGCAGGGATTGTCGCGAGCGATATTCCGACCATCAGTCGCCTTTGCGGAGCGAAGCTGGTTCGTTCCCCGAGTTTCTCGGGCGTTGCCGGGCTTACCTATGACGGCCCGTTGGGAGGATCCGATTGGGGGTTCCTTGCCAATGTCAACCTGCAATACTCTGGCTCGTTCCGAGTTCAGGTCCAGCCGCGGGACACGAATGGCGACGTGTTTCCGCTGCAGGAGAACTTCTTGAAGGTGAACGCCCGCGTTGGATTCACGACGCCTGACAAGCGGTTTACGGTTGAAGTCTGGGGAACCAATCTGACCAATGAAATAACTCGGACAGTAACGGCCAACGCCCCACTTCGCGGCGTTGCTGGAGCGCGTTCGTATCTGACCTTTTTCGACGAACCGCGTACCTATGGCGTGACCTTGCGGACCAAGTTCTGACCAAGATTGAAATCCGCCTGCTTCATCACCCGACCCACAGCCGAAAACTTGCAGTGGGGGGAGTCGGGCAACCGGCTTCCCCCTGTTGTTGCCGGCACGAGCGATGGCGCCAGCCAATCGAAGTGGCGTGTCGCCAGCGAGCACGAACAAGTCACAAAGGCAGGCTAGTCCATGGCAGAGCTTAAGCTGACAATGACCATCGACGGAGTGCCCGCTACCGTCGGCGCTTTCCTGGAAGTCCGCAACCCGGCAACCGGCGCTGTCATTGCAGCCGTGCCTGACGCCGGCGAAGCCGAACTGAATGCAGCCGTGGCGGCAGCCCGCGAAGCTTTCATTGCTTGGCGGCATACTTCGTGGGGGGAACGCGCTGCGATTGTCAGCAGAATTGGCGATACAATTGGCCAGAACGCGGCAGAGCTCTCAGCCATGCTCACTCGTGAGCAGGGCAAACCGGCCGATCAGGCCATGACCGAGATCATGACCGCAGCGCACTGGCTCCGTTCGACCGCAACACTCACCCTGCCCGACCGCGAAACTGAGACGGCCCCCGGACGCAAGCACATCACCCGCTATGTTCCGATCGGGGTAGTTGCGGCTATCTCGCCCTGGAATTTCCCGGTCGCGCTTTCGGCCTTCAAGATCGCGCCGGCTCTGCTGGCCGGCAATACCATGGTGCTGAAGCCGTCGCCGTTCACGCCGATGACCGTGCTTCGCATTGGCGAACTTGTACGCGATTTTGTGCCTGCGGGCGTGCTCAACATCATCTCCGGCGGCGATGCGCTTGGTCCGATGATGACCGCACACCCCGGCGTCGATAAGATCAGCTTCACTGGCTCCACGGCAACTGGCAAACGCGTAATGGCCGCCGCAGCATTAGGCCTGAAGCGTTTGACCCTGGAGCTAGGCGGCAACGATGCCGCCATTATCATGCCCGATGTCCCGATCGAAGAGACAGCGCAGAAAGTCTTCCGCTCGGCCTTTGTCAACAGCGGGCAGGTCTGCATTGCAACGAAGCGCGCTTATGTACACGAAGCCATCTACGATGAATTCCGCGATGCCCTTGCACGGCTTGTTGTCTCGGCGAAAGTGGGTGATGGCAGCGAACCCGGTATTACCCATGGCCCGATCCAGAACCGGCTGCAGTTCGGTCGCGTGAATGACATCGTCGCCGACTGTGAGGCGCATGGCTTCGCGATGATCCGAGGCGAGGCAACCGCTGGTACAGGCTACTTCCTGCCACTGACCCTCGTTGACAATCCCCCACCAGAAAGCCGCATCGTTAAGGAAGAGCAGTTCGGTCCGATCCTTCCGTTGATCCGGTTCAGCGATGTCGATGAAGTAATTGCCTGGGCAAACGACAGCGACATGGGGCTGGCCGGAACGATATGGTCGCGGAACATCGATGCGGCGCTGAAGCTGGCAGACCGGATGGAAACTGGCAATGTCTGGATCAACGAGGCTCTCGCACTCAGTCCCTATGCAGCCTTCGCCGGTCACAAACAATCTGGCCTAGGAGTTGAGAGCGGCATAGAGGGATTGATGGCGTATACGGAGCCGAAGACCATCTTTGTTTCGCAATGAGCAAGAAACATAAAGCCGCATCCATCATAATTATTCCCGATTTTGGGCTCAAAATGCCTCAGTTCTGGGCTGTTTTCGCGAGGCCGACCGGGTCTTTGAGACTACGCACGGACGCTCAGGAAGCTCATTGATTACAACTAGGAGCAGGCGGTTGCGACGATGGAGACGGCGGACATGAATGTGTGGGCGTATCGATCGCAACGGGTTGCGACGCGGCGCCGAACCAGTCAATGTCGTGGCCCTTGTCACCGAGCAGAACCTTGGCCTTCGGTAAGCTGGAAAGCGGCAGAATTGAACCCTTTTGGCCGCTCGCCTGACTTTCCGTGAGGGCGCAATGATCGGTCAGCCAAGACCATCGCAGACGGCATGGAGCTTGGAGTTCAGCCCGCCCTTGAGGCTGCCGTTGAATCAACCAATCATCTTCTTACCAGCAATTGATAGGTCCTAAGCCTAGACCTCTGAGATTTCGATCCGGTAGCAGTTCTCATCTTCATTCCGCATGGCGCGCCATTTACGAACACCCCATTTATCTGTGCTCAAGCCGCGGACCATGAAGCCAATGCTGCTTTACGCTTTGGTATATCGCGGAGCTCGCCGCCTGCCAGGTGCGGGGCACAATATTCTTTTGGCAAATTCTGGCCAACTGTCCAAAAAAAGCCCGCCGCCACAAGAGTGACGACGGGGCCTTTATCTAACGCACTGTGTGATTTGCTTATTTCGGCAAGGAGACCGCATTGGTCACGTGGATGATGCCGTTAGAGCCTTTCACATCGGCCGCAACCACGGTTGCTTTGCCGCCGTTTTCATCAGTCAGCACGACCGCGCCATTGGCGAGGCTTGCGGTTAAGACGCTGCCTTCCACGGTCTTCAAGCTCGTTGACCCGCCTCCTGCCTGGATGGCTTTAATCAAGTCTGCTGCTGCCACTTTGCCGGGAACGACATGGTAGGTGAGGACGGCTTGCAACTTTGTGATGTTCGCTGGTTCCAGCAGGGAGGCGATAATGCCCTTAGGAAGGGCTGAAAAGGCCGTGTCGGTTGGGGCAAAGACCGTGAATGGGCCGGGGCTAGCCAGCGTGTCGGCCAGATTGGCGGCCTTTACAGCAGCGACAAGTGTTTTGTGATCCGGAGACGCAATGGCCGCCTCCACAAGGTTGGGCGCTTTGCCGTGGTTGTGTGCGAATGCAGTGGTGGCGGTTGTAGCTAACAAAACGGCACCAAATGCTTGGAGAAAACGCATGTCAGGGAACCTTCCGAAAATGCCTCAAGGGCAACATGGTCTGAACGCCAAACCATTTTGGCGTTCAGGTAAAAGTGGTGTGCGAACACTCCATCACAACATAACCCAAAGGTCAGGCCGCAACGGACGATAGGCTCTGCAACACCCGAGGCTCAGTTAAACGGGCGCTCTTAAGGCGCGCCATGCGCCAATATCAAAAAACTTGATCGTCTGTCACCGACCAGCTAGTCCACCAGTAATGAGAACCATTAGCAATAACCAATATCTGCTTGGCCTTATATTGGCTATCCCGGCGCTGGGGTTGGGTCTTGGCTATTGGCAGGGTCAAATCGATAGCATGGATCTGATCCAACAGACGGGTGAATGGTCAGCGCGTTTGATGATCCTCGCGATGCTGCTGTCGCCTCTGGTGGCGGCCATAGGGCGCCGTAAGTGGCTGACCTTCCTGCTTTTCCACCGCAGATGGATTGGAGTGGCGGCTTTTGGTTACGCGGTGTTGCACCTTTGTTTTTATCTCATTGATATGGGCAATCTGGACGACATTCTTGCGGAATGGTTGGCACCCGGCATCTGGACGGGTTGGGCCGCCATGGTCTTGATGCTTCCTTTGGCGCTGACCAGCAATGATTTGGCGATGCGCTGGCTCAAGGCTGGCTGGAAACGCGTCCAGCGCCTTGTCTATCCATCAGCGGTGCTGGTGCTGTTGCATTGGGTTTGGGTCCACAACAGTATCACTGCGGCTTTTCTGCATTTCCTGCCCCTTGTTATCCTGACGCTAATACGCGTGTTAAAACCATGGATGTCCCCCCTTAAACCTTGAGGAGTTTGATGATGCGTCGATTTTTACCGGCTTTGTTTGTGGCCACAGCTATGGTGGCGCTGCCCACAGCCCCGGCTCATGCCACGGGCGCTATAACGTGCAAGCCAACCCCCCAATCGCGTTGGAAAAGCCAAGACGCCTTGAAAGCACAGCTCACCAAGCAAGGGTGGACGGTTCGCAAGTCAAAGGTCGATGGCGGCTGCTACGAAGTTTATGGCACCACCCCCGAAGGTGACCGTGTCGAAGCCTATTTTCATCCAGTCACGCTGGAAAAACTCTACGTTGCCCGTCGCGGTGAGGTGCTGTTCCGTAAAAAGGGCTATTAAGCCGGGGCCTGATCCAAGCCCGCCAGTCGAGATGCAAAAAAGAAAGGCTCGCAGCGCCGGAGCACTGCGAGCCTTCCCTTTAAACGGGGTTTTGATCTTAGAACTTAACGCCGAAGGTGACACCATAGGTTGCCGGATCAGCATAATAGCCGCCGGCATAGCCCAGGGCCCCGAAATCAATCCCGCGGACCAGCGGATGCTGGTTGGTGATGTTCTTACCCCAGAAGCGGACTTCGGCTTCGGTGCCGCCCATAGCGATCCGCTCCACCGCAATTTGCACATCCACTGTCTTGCGGTTGTCGCCCTTAATCGCTTCGTTAAACGGCGAAGAGATGTAGTTGTTAAAGCTGTACTTCCCATCTTCATAGGTGAAGCCGACACGGCCTGTCAGGCGTGCGTTGTTCCAATTCAACGGAGCCTGTGCGTTCAGGGCAATATTGGCCGTGAAGGGCGAGGTGTAGCCCGGCGTCACAATCGAGGCGATGTTGACAGGCGTTGTTCCCGTGACAGGCTGGCCTGCTAGGAATTCCTTATACTTGATGTCGACATAGCCGAGATTGCCATCAATCGAGAAGGTGTCGGACAAAATGGCCTGCGCTTCCAGTTCGATGCCTGTATAGTTGACCTTACCGGCATTTGCGACGCGGGTCGTAAAGGTGCCCGTGCCTGAATTGGCCTGCGGGATCGACACTGCCAGATTGTTGTACACATTGTGATAGCCGGCAAGGTTGAAGCGCAGCTTGCGGTCAAACAATTCCGACTTCAGGCCCACTTCATACGACGTAACATTTTCACCCGCGAAGGACGAAAGGGTGGTTGTACCGGCAATAACGGGGTCACCTGAGTTGAAGCCGCCCGACCGGAAGCCTGTGGCGGCGCGGGCATAAAGATTGACATCGTCAGTCAGATCATAGCCGAGCATCAAATTCCAGGTGAACCGGCTAAACTTTGCCGCACCTGACTCTGCCGCCGCCAACGGGGCGGGGCCATTTTGCGTGCGGACCATGGACTTATTGTCCCAAGTATAGCGGCCACCCGCTGTCAGGCGAAGCTTTCCATCACGACCGCCGGGATAATAGGTCGCTTGTGTGTAAACGGCGCTCGAATCTGAGTCAGCTGTGTAAACAAGAACCGACTTGGTTTGCACCATGCGGAAGCGTGCCGGGTTGGCAGCGGCCAAGCTTGGGCCAAGCGCCCCAAAGCGTGACAGGAAGATCGAATTTGTATCGAGAATGAAGCCGCTGTTCTGCTGGCTATATTCTGAACCCGATTCCTTAAACCAAAAGCCGCCGACGACCCAGTCCAGATGATCATTCTGGGCCGAGAATTCCAGCTCAGCACTGGTCTGCTTTTGGCGGCGATCATTTTGCGTGTCGTACAAATTCTGCTGCACCGTGGGCACAGGCTGCGAGGCTAGGAAGGCCGCAGCTGCGGGCTGCTGGATCAAGCCGAGCAGCGACACCGGTAAGCCGTTGAGCAGCGTGGTGTTGGTGAACAACGGGCCTTTAAAGGCACCAATGCCATCAAGATCAGAAATGGGGTTGTTGCGCCATTCGCGATGGCCCCCAGTGAACTTCATTGTCACACCATCAAATTCGTTCTGGATCTGGAGGTTGTGGCCCCAGATCTTGTCCGTCGAATAGGTGTTCACATCGTTGCACACTTGCTTGCGCCAGCTGCGCTGTGGCGCCGCCAAGGCAACGCAGTTCGGATCAAGGAAGGTGGCAGCGGCCAGATATTGCTTCACGGGCGCCTGCTGCGTCACCGTTACGTCACGGCCATCGACCGTTGCGTTGGGACGGATGGCGCCACCTGACGTGTTCGTCAGTTGGAAGTTCATTGGCGAACCCTGCACCTTTGACCGATCGAAAATATATTGGACAAAGCCGGTGTTGCCAAAGTCATAACGTGCAGCGGCGCGGAAGCTTTCCGATACTGGCCGACTTATTTTTCGCAGCTCAATGAACTTTATGTGCCGAAAGGCTTTTCGCGCAAAGACACGCGTGTTCTGCTGCGCATCAATCAAGACAAGATGGAAACTGGGCCGGCTGGCACCTCTGACATCCCGATTGCGTGGACGCGACGCTATGGGGCAGGGCGCGTCTTTTATTCCAGCATCGGGCATACCCGAAATAGCTGGCGAGACCCGGATGTGCGTAAAATGTATTTAGAAGCCATCAGATGGGGATTGCGCCTCACCAGCCACGCACAGGATGACTAAGCCCTGCGTGCACAGATGCTAGAAAAACTGCACTCAGCAAGCATTTTTTGCAGATTTAAATCTATTGGTAGACCTTCACAGTCCACAAAAGCCCGTGGTGACATCAAAATGAGCTGAGGACAGGGTGTCTGGGATCGTGCAATTATCTAGATGAAGGCATGGATATGCTTGAGTTTCCTGCCTTTTTATAAGGTTAGAGCTACCCTAAACTTTCGTATTACATGATCCAAAGCCGGTATAGTGCTTTGACATCATCGCTGGGCATGATAGCCCTCACGTTAGAAAGATCCGACCAGAGTCGGACGCGGCGTATGGGGGGAGGGTTTCCAGAAATTGGTCCCTCTCAAAGAAGGGCCCTAGCCCTAATGGTTTGGGCTCCAGTTATGGAGGATGCCATGGATATCATTAGTCCATTTCAATATTCGTTAGTTTATAACGCTTTCTCGTTCACGTTTGCGACGATGGCGGCAGCTACGCTGTTTTTGTGGTTCGGCCGGTCGCAGGTTTCAAATCACTATAAAACAGCTGTGACAATTTCCGGGTTGGTCTGTGCGATTGCAGCTTACCATTATTGGCGGATTTTTGAGAGCTGGGAAGCTGCCTATGCCGTGAAAGACGGCGTCATTGTTGCGACGGGCTATGCTTTCAACGATGCCTATCGCTATGTCGATTGGCTTTTGACTGTGCCGCTGCTCTTGATTGAGTTGGTGCTTGTCATGCGCTTGAGCTCTGAAGAAACAGTCAGCAAGTCCATGAAGCTTGGCTTCGCTGCTGCTTTGATGATCGTCTTGGGGTATCCGGGCGAAATCGCGTCTGACATCCCGACCCGCGCGCTGTGGGGCACATTGTCGGCCATTCCGTTCCTGTACATTATTTGGGAATTGTTCAGCGGTCTTGGCGCTTCGATTGAGCGTCAGCCAGAAAATGTTCGTGAACTGGTCAAAAAGGCCCGTTTGCTGACATTCGCCTCGTGGGGCTTTTACCCAATTGTGTATATGGCGCCTTATGCAAATATCTCGGGTGCCAATGCCGAAACCGCAATTCAAATTGGTTATACAATCGCTGACTTGGTCGCCAAGGCGGCGGTCGGCGTCCTGATTTGGGTTATCGCGGTCCGCAAGTCAGAGGCTGAAACCGCTAAGGCAAAGTAACTTGAAATTGGCTCGGATTGCTCAACTGTCTTGGGCCCGGCCGAATGACGGGGCTGGCACACACGTTCAGGGTGTGCCGGTCCCCTTTTTTTTCTGGCTGGTTTTTGCGGGCATTGCCCTTGCTGAACTCAGCGGGGCCTCTGTTGCTGGCAGTTTAAGCCTCAGCTTGGCCGCAGCCTTGATGTTGATTGGCGGGCTTCCGCATGGCGCATTTGATATTGCCATTGCGCAAGCCGCCTTGCGGCTGAAATGGCAGATCGCGGCATTGATATTCGGGGCTTATATTGGCGTTGCTGGCCTAATGCTCGCATTGTGGCACCTCTCGCCCATTTCGGCCCTTGCGCTTTTCCTTGCTTTTTCCGCCATCCATTTCGGGGATGATTGGGACATGCTCGATAATGGCCTGCTGCGCACCATGGCGGGTGCATCAGTCATTTGCGTGGCCGCCTTTTTCAATCCCGCTGCTGTGTCAGACCTATTCTTGGCTATGGCGGGCCCAGGGGCGGAGTGGATCCAAAGAGCATTGGTCGCCATTGCCCCGGTTGCGATTTTGGTCACGATTGTTGGCATTTGGCAGGCTGTGGCCGCGGGCAGCCGCGCCTGGGCGTTGGCCCATATTTGCGCGCTGATTGGGCTTGCTTATTTTCCGCCCCAAGTCGGATTTTTGATCTATTTTGTCTTTCTGCATTCGCCACTGCATATGCGAGGCATTGAACGGCGGCTGCCGCAATGGTCGCGGCTTGAGCTATGGCTTTATGGCGGGGTTATCTGTGCAAGCTGCCTGATCGGGGCCTATATCTTCGCACCCGGATTTTTCTCGGCTGATCCCATGCAGATGTCGTCAGCTGCTTTTCAAATTCTCTCAGTTGTGGCGGCGCCCCATTTATTGCTGTCGCAAGTCCTTGATCGGCGCCAAAATGCTGAGCGATCTATGTCAGGGTCAGCGGGCTAAGGCGGTGATGTCGGCCTAGGGGCTTTAGCCTATCTGCCGCTTTGCGCCTGATGTCGCTCCCCGCAAATGGGCGGGTGTAGCAGGGTTAAATTGTCCGGTTGTCGTGTTGGCTTGTCGTGTCAGCGTTTTGTCATTTACTCGCTTTGGCACTTCTGCAAATACCCCGCACCGCTCGATTTCGAGCGGCTAGGTGCAGATGGCCATGTCACGAACGGCAATGCGCAGTCGGGTGTGCCATGTGGGGGATCAAGTTTGGCAGGCAAATCACAGCGTGATGCAGCCTTAAAGGGAATAGAGGTTGGTCGTGCGCGGTCCCTTGCGGTGCGCGCAGCCGCCCTGCTCATCCCGTTGCTGATGGCTGGCTGTGCGCCGCTTTTTGTCGTATCCTCGCTGCAGCCGGGTGCTTTTCTGCTGCTCAACCTGTCTTATTTGTCGCTGGCGATCCTTGCGGGGGGCATTGTTGTGGGCGCGCGTGCTGTTTTGCACCGCATGGGCCGCGCCGCGCCACTTGACCCCAGTCAAAAGCCTTGGCTGCTTGGCGCAATTGTCGCCACGGCGGTCACCCTATCTTATTTTCAGGTGTTCAAGCAGCTTGTTCTGCCGGGCCGAGGTTTCCCGCTTGATCCAATTATCGCCGCAGCTGAACAGAAGCTGCTTTTGGGTCATGATGCGTGGGAGGTGACACACGCACTTTTCGGGTCGCTTCTGCCCACACTTATTCTCGACACTGCCTATGCACTGTGGCTGCCCATCATGTTCCTTTTTCCAGCCGCCGTGGTGGTTGCGATTGCCGATCGGCAGGTGCGTGGTCGGCTGGTTGGTACTTGGGTCATCTCTTGGATTTTGATTGGCAGTTATGGGGCATGGCTGCTGGCCTCTGCGGGTCCGTGCTATTTTAACGCGCTGGTCGGGCCGCATGAAGGCTATGTGCGGATGACAGAGGCCCTGCACGCGCTCAATCGTCAAGCGTCGCATTATGGGCTGAGTGTCCAGGCGCTCTACTTCCAAGATATGTTGCGCCAATCGCAGGGTGGGCCGTTGGTCTTTGCCAGTGGTATTTCGGCAATGCCCTCCATGCACGTGGCGATGGCCACTTTGTTCGTCATTGGCGGCTTCCAGAAATCGCGTCGACTTGGCTATTTTTTCCTATGCTACGCCCTACTCATCTGGATCGCGTCGATTCATTTGGGGTGGCATTATGCTGCGGATGGCATTTTGGGGGCGCTCATGATGACCAGCCTTTGGCTGGTGTCTGCACCCGTTGCGCGGCTCATTGCATTTGGCGTGCGGGCGGCCGCCCCGGCCAAGCATCTTCAAACATCCTAAGCGTTTCGAGATGAATGCGGTTTGACTTCGGCCCTGCTGCAACGATATAGTTTCATTTGAAACCAAATATCGAAAGTCTGGCGCGTCATGGCGGATTTGTTTGAAAACCCTCTTGGCCTTGATGGCTTTGAGTTCATTGAATTCTGCGCGCCGGAAAAGGGCCTGTTGGAACCCGTCTTTGAAGCCATGGGCTTTACCCGCATTGCCCGCCATCGCTCCAAGGATGTGGACTTGTGGCGGCAAGGGGAAATTAACCTGATTGCCAATTATGAACCCAAAAGCCCGGCCGCTTATTTCGCGGCAGAACATGGCCCCAGCGCCTGTGGCATGGGCTTTCGCGTCCGCAATGCAACACAGGCCTATCAGGAAGCGCTTGATCGGGGGGCAGAGCCCGTCGAAACGCGCACCGGCCCGATGGAGCTGCGCTTGCCCGCCATTCGCGGCATAGGCGGCGCGATCATTTACCTGATAGATCGTTATGGCGATGGCCTGACCATCTATGACATTGATTTTGACTATCTGCCGGGCGTTGATCGGCATCCGGTTGGGGCGGGGCTAAAGATCATCGATCACCTGACGCACAATGTTTATGGCGGCCGGATGGACCATTGGGCCCGCTTTTATGAGCGGGTCTTTAACTTCCGCGAGATCCGCTATTTCGACATCAAGGGCGAATATACCGGCCTCACATCGCGCGCGATGACTGCGCCGGATGGCAAAATCCGCATTCCCTTGAATGAAGAGGGTCGCGGTGGCGGCGGCCAGATTGAGGAGTTCCTGCGCCTATATAATGGCGAGGGCATTCAGCATATCGCCTTTGCCAGTGATGATTTGATTGCCAGTTGGGATCAATTGAAAGCCAGCGGCACACCTTTTGCTCCGCCGCCGCCCAATGCCTATTATCAGATGTTGGAAGAGCGGCTGCCCGGCCATGGCGAGCCCGTGGAGGCGCTGCAAAGCCGCGGCATTCTGCTCGACGGGTCGACTGAGAAAGGCGATCCGCGTTTGCTGCTGCAAATCTTTTCTCAGACGATGGTCGGCCCGGTCTTTTTTGAATTCATCCAGCGCAAAAAAGATGAGGGCTTTGGCGAAGGCAATTTCACCGCGCTGTTCAAATCCATGGAGCGCGATCAGCTGGAACGTGGCGCGCTGCAGGTGAACGGGGCGGACGCATGACGACGTCCGCGCCCAAGCTCAACCGTATTCATCATGTCGCCTATCGGTGCCGCGACGCGAAGGAGACTGTGGATTGGTATGCCCGCGTGCTGGGCATGGATTATGTGACCGCCTTTGCGGAAGACCATGTGCCCTCAACTGGGGACTATGACCCTTATATGCACATCTTCCTCGATGCTGGTGGCGGCAATGTGCTGGCCTTTTTTGAACTGCCCAACCAGCCCGATATGGGCCGCGACGCCAATACGCCTGCTTGGGTGCAGCATATTGCCTTTGAAGTGGCGGATATGGACGCGCTGTTGGCGGCAAAAGCGCATATTGAGGCGCAAGGGGTGGAGGTGCTCGGCCCCACCTATCATGGCATTTTCCGCTCAATCTATTTCTTTGATCCCAATGGCCATCGGCTCGAACTGGCGTGCAATATTGGGACGGCAGAGCAGCACGCCGAATTGCGCCGCGTTGCGCCACTGATGCTGGCGGAATGGAGCGAAACCAAAAAGGCCCCGCGCCATGCCGATTGGCTGCATAAGGATCCGCAAGGCTAGGCCTTATTCCCCGGTGAACACCGGTGGCCGCTTCTCAACAAAGGCGTTGATCGCTTCCCGATTATCCGCTGTTTCATGGACAATCGCCTGATAGGCGGCGGAGAGTTCCAAAATGTCCGACATGCGGCTGTGCTGGGCTTCGCGCAGCAAGCGCTTGGTGAGGCGCAGGGCGCGAGGTGGGTTGCAAACAATCCGCTCTGCCATTGCGATTGCCGCATCCATCAGTTGATCGTCTTCGACCACTTGGCTGACAAGGCCAAGCTCTTTGGCGGTATCGGCATCAAAGCGATCTCCGGTAAAGAACAGCTCAGCCGCCTTGGCATAGCCCAGCACTTGTTGCAGCGCCCAAGCCCCGCCATCGCCGGGGACAATGCCAACCTTGATAAAGCTGCACGCAAACAGCGCGCTTTTGGCGGCAATGCGGATATCGCACAGACACGCCAAATCTGCGCCTAAGCCCACCGCATGGCCATTGACCGCGGCAATTGCGGGGATTTCAACATCAAGCAGCGCGCGCGCAACCTTCAAATTGCCGCCCGCGCTAAAGGCTTTGCCGCTGCCGGTCAGGATCAGGCAGCTCACACTGCGATCATCCTGCAATGCCTGCAGCGTGGAGCAGATATCTTCGCAATCCTCATGGGTGCCAATCGCATTCATCGACTCCGGCTTGTTCATCCGAAGGATGGCAATGCGGCCCTTGCGCTCAACTGTCAGAAAATCACCCATGCTGCCTGTCTCCCAATGTCTTTGCGCTGCTATTGCATGCCGCGCGGGGGGAGGGAAGCCAAGCCTTTAGCGGGGCAGGTCGGCCATCAATGTTAAAACGCGCGCGGCCCATTCCGGGCGGCAGATCAGCAGATCGGGCATATAGGTATCTTGGTTGTTATAACGCAGCGGCGTCCCATCCGTCCGGCTGACGTGCAGGCCCGCGGCTAGGGCGACGGCGGCAGGCGCACAATTATCCCATTCATATTGGCCGCCCGTGTGCAGATAAATATCGGCCTCGCCGCGCACCACGGCCATCGCTTTGGCGCCTGCAGAGCCCATTGGCAGCACGTCTGCGCCCAACGCCTTTGCGACAGCCATTGCTTGCGCAGCAGGGCGGGTGCGGCTGACCAACATTTTCGGGGGATTGTTTGGGGCCAGCAAACTGGGCGGATGGGCAGAGCTGAACGTCCTATTCAGCGCCGGCAGCGCAACCGCGCCTAAGGCTGGCGTGCCATTGATGGCAAGCGCAACATGCACCGCCCAATCGCTGCGCCGCTCGCTAAATTCTCGTGTGCCATCCAGCGGATCGATAATCCAAACGCGCGCGGCAGATAGGCGGGTGTGATCATCCTTTTCTTCCTCGCATAAAATAGCATCATTTGGCCGGGCCAAGCGGAGGGCATCGATAATGCACTGGTTGGATGCTGCGTCGCCGGCATCGCCCAGCGCTTTGCCAGCAAGCGCGCTATGCTGTTGTATTTCCAACAGGCGCGCGCCTGCTGCCGTGGCTAGTCGGAGCGCCAGTTCTGCATCATTTTCAGCCATGGTCATCTGATCCACCCCTCTTCCCAATGGCATAGTCTTGGCTTATGTCGGCGGCGTGGCAAGCCGGTTTTTCACGCGCCGTTGTGCCATCGGCCAACTTGTGCGGAAAATTGGGGCTTTTCCTGTCCCTGATGTTGGCGCATGATATGCGGCATGACAAAACAGGCCACTCGCTATTCCGCCACCGCCATGCTGCTGCATTGGGGTGTCGCTTTGCTGCTCATCTTCAACTTTGGGTTGGGGGAGCGCTCAGAAGAGCTGCGCCGTGGGCCAGAACTGCTCTGGGTGATGAGCCTGCACAAATCGATCGGGATTTCGATTTTGCTGTTGTCCTTCTGGCGGCTTGGTTTGCGGCTGTTCACGCCGCGCCCGGCCAAGGCCCAGGATGCCGGCCTGTTTCATATGCTCTCAACGGCCGTGCATTGGGGCTTTTATGCAGTGATGATCCTTGTGCCGCTGACGGGCTGGATTATCATTTCCACCTCGCGCGTCCAGGTGCCGACTTTCTTGTTTGGCGTTATTCCTTGGCCGCACCTTCCAAATTGGGGGCATGACGTGCATGAGGCAGCAGAAACAGTCCATGCCATCCTTGCCAAGGCGATGCTGCCCTTGCTTGCGCTCCACATTATTGGCGCCGTTCGCCATCAGTTTCTTTTGAAGGATGCGCTGGTTGAACGCATGGTTCCCGCGCGCCGCGTTGGCGCTTTGGGCTTTGCACTTTTGGTGGCATCGCTTGGCCTTGCGTTTGTGGCAGCGCAGAAAATTCCGGCGCCCAGCCAGCCGCAACCAGGTGAACCTCTGCAAGATTTTCAATCGGCACAACAGGCACCGGCTGCAGTCAGTGGCCCGCCTTTAGCTGCCAATATCGAAAAGCGCTGACGCGCGCCTAAGATGGATAGGATCGGCTATTCCCTTTTGATGACGGCCGCTTGATATGGGGCGGGGCTCCCTTCTGGCTGTCGCCAGCACTGCTCTGTGCCTATTGGCAACGCCGGCTGTTGCGGGAACATCCGAATGGAAAACCGCCAGTGATATTGGCGCGTACGGCTTGATCACCACCTCGATCGGCTTGCCCGCCTTGCGGGGGGATGGGGCTGGCGCATGGCAGGCCGCCGGCAGCTTTGGCGTCACATCCATCGCAACAGAAGGGCTGAAACAGGCCTTTCCGCGCACGCGCCCAGATAGCAGCAATCGCAAAAGCTTTCCCTCAGGCCATACATCCCGGTCTTTTGCTGCAGCAGCGACGATTATGAACCGAGAGGGGCCTGCGCTTGGCGTTCCCGCTTTTCTGGTTGCCAGCTTTGTCGGTGTCGCGCGCGTTGAGGGCAAGAAACATTATTGGACCGACGTCATCGTCGGTGCTGGCATCGGGACGGGAATTGGCCTTCTGGTCACCAAAAAGCGCGATGAAGCGAGCCAAGCTGCCTTTCTTCCCTGGGCCGATACACAAGGCGCTGGCGTGACCGTCGCGGCGCGGTTTTAACGCCGATCAGATATGGCCTAACCGGGTGATATGGCCCATTTTGCGACCGGGGCGAGCCTCGTGCTTGCCATAGAGGTGCAGGTGGGTCAGCGGGTCGGACGCCCATTCTAGCCATTTATCGGCATCCGCCCCAATTAAGTTGCGCATTTCAACCACAGGTGCCGAGAGCCGGGTTGATCCCAAAGGCAGCCCCACCACAGCACGAATATGATTTTCAAATTGCGAGGTTAGAGCCCCCTCAATCGTCCAATGGCCGCTATTATGAACGCGCGGGGCCATTTCGTTGAACACAGGCCCATCATCGCTGGCAAAAAACTCAATTGTGAACACGCCGACATAATCCAGCCGCTCCGCCATCCGTCGCGCAAAGGCGCGGGCCGCGGGCACTTGCTCAAGCACCTTGGCATCAGCAGGCACGCGCGATGTCGCCAAAATCCCATCCTTATGGACGTTTTCGGGCGTGTCCCAAAAGGCAATATTGCCCTTTTGGTCCCGCGCGACCAACAGCGAAAATTCATGCGTAAAGCGCACCATTTTCTCAAGGATCAACGGGCCAGCCTCGGCCAGTGCCGCCCATGCGGCATCGGCATCAGGGGCCTTCATGATGCGGGCTTGGCCCTTGCCATCATAGCCAAAGCGGGTTGTCTTTAGGATTGCGGGCAGGCCAATATCGTTCAGCGCTTGGTCTAGGTCTGTCCGGCTGTTTACTTCTGCCCAGTCCGCGGTCCGGCCATTGCACTCCGCAGCAAAACGTTTTTCCCGGATGCGGTCTTGCCCAATTTCCAAGGCCTCAAGTGGCGGATGGACGGGGGCATTTTCAGCAATTCGGCGCAACGGAGCCGGATCAACATTTTCAAATTCAAAAGTGACGACATCCACCGATGCGGCAAAGGCTGCCAGTGCCTTTTCATCAGCATAGTCCCCTTGCACCCATTTGGCGCAGACATCGGCTGCCGGGCCGGTCGATTCAGGGGCGTAAATGAAGCAACGATAGCCCAATTGGGCCGCTGCCATGCTCATCATACGGCCCAATTGGCCGCCACCGATAATGCCGATTGTTGATCCGGGAGGAAGTGTCATGCTGGTTCGTGTGCCACGCTGTCCGTTTGGGCGCTGCGCCAATCGGCTAGCCGCGCTGCCAGATCAGCATCGTTCAGCGCCAAAATAGCTGCGGCCATCAGCCCCGCATTAATGGCACCCGCTTTGCCAATGGCCAAAGTGCCCACGGGAATGCCGCCTGGCATTTGCACAATGGACAACAGGCTATCCATGCCGCTTAGCGCTTTGGATTCCACGGGCACACCCAGCACGGGCAGGTCCGTCATGGATGCGGCCATGCCCGGCAAATGCGCCGCGCCGCCCGCCCCTGCAATAATCACCTGCAGCCCCCGGCCTTTGGCAGATTTGGCATAGTCCACCAGCCGATCCGGCGTGCGGTGCGCCGATACAATCCGCCGTTCATGCGGTATCTGCAACGCGGCCAGAATTTCAGAGGCGTGGCACATGGTTGCCCAGTCGGACTGACTGCCCATGATGATGCCGACATGCGGCGTGATCTCGCTCATCTTGATGGCCTTGCTTGCGTTAAGATCCAAGGCTGACAGGCCTTAGCCAACTGGCCGCAAAAGCGCAATGTTGGCGCTCTGCGATCAGCGTTCTGACAGATAATAGCGGTCGCGCGCGGACAGATCATCCGCCAGATCATAGACAATCGGCTGGCCTGTCGGGATTTCAAGGCCCGTAATCTCATCATCCGAAATGTTCGACAAATGCTTGACGAGCGCGCGCAGCGAATTGCCATGCGCTGAAATCAGAACGCGTTTGCCAGCCCGCAATTCGGGCGCAATCCGGCTGTCCCAATAGGGCAGCACGCGGGCAATGGTGTCTTTCAGGCTTTCGGTGGCGGGCACAGTCTGGGGCGCGCGCGTTTCCACGACAGCGAGCTTGAGCCCGCTGTCAGCCAAACGCAGCGCAAGGCTGGCGCCGACCAG
>RFZB01000151.1 GCA_009920915.1 Sphingomonadaceae bacterium
TTTGTTGGCGGCCTTGGCGCGGCACGGGTTAACCGAACCGACGTCTCCCGTTTTTATCCAGTCTTTTGAGGTGGGCAATCTGCAAGCGCTGCGCCAGAAGACCAAGGTTCGGCTTATTCAGTTGATTGAGGCTGATGGCCACCCCGCAGATCGACCAGATCTGCCAACTGCCAAAATGATCAGCCCTGCCGGCCTGGCAGACATTGCGCGCTATGCCGATGGGATTGGGCCAGATAAATCGCTGATTATTCCCCGTGACGCCTCTGGTCGTTTGACCACGCCCACCGCCTTGGTGGCCAACGCCCACGCAGCAGGCTTAAAGGTGCATCCATGGACCTTTCGCGCCGAGAATTATTTCTTGCCGGTCGATCTGCAGCACGGGGCAGACCTTCGCAACAGGGGGGATTTAGCGTCCGAAATCAGAGCCTTTGTCGCGGCCGGCGTGGATGGGCTTTTTTCTGATAACGCAGCCGAAGCACGGGCGGCGCTGGACTGACGATCTCAAGCGCGCCTGCCGAGCCTCAACCTTAGCCCTGCGTTTCGGGTGGCTTGGCAGCGGGCTTTGAAAATGGCCGGGCCAATTGGGCCGAGAGTTTCCACAAGCCAAATGTAAGTGCAGCGCCCACAATGCCATCACTGGCATAATGCCAGCCCAAATAGACAGAGCCGATCCAGATCAGGATCGCATATCCAACAAATGCCCAGCCAAGCCAGCGGTGAATGCAAAAGCCACCAATGGCGAACAGCGTTGCCATTGAAACATGCACCGATGGCATGGCTGATATGCCAAAGCCGGGAAGATAATTTCCGCTGAAATATACTCTCATCAAGAGGTTATGGCCCATTGGTGTCGCCAAAAGGCTGCCTTGCGCTCGGACTTGTTCTCCCAGCCGAATAATCTCATCATGCAGCGCCTGAAAACTTGGCTCCGGCCCAATCATATGCGGGTAAAACATCGGCCCCGCAGAGGCGAGCAGCCAAGCCGCAACTCCGCCCACGATCACCCACACGCCCAGCCAACAGCCAATAAGCCGCGCCCGAACCAAGGGGTCGTGGATCAGCGCAACCCACAGCACTGGGCAAAACATCAATATCGGCAGCCACACACCATAAGCGCGGTCCAAAAACAGAGTGAACCAGACTGACCCAAATGCGCCGTGCATTACTTGCCAAGGATCATAGCCGAAAAACAGCATCCGATCGATCGAGGCCAATAAAGGGTCAAAGGGAAATCCCCGGGCTTTCAGGATGAATTGTTTGAACATCCCATAGACGGGAATGGTGAGGCTGGTGATCAGCGCTGTGGTGACCATCCACTGCGCCCGGGCATGGAAAATAGCAAAGCGATGGCCAGCAAATTTCTCAGCTAGGCGGATCACGCCCCACACCACCGAGACGCTGACCAAGGGCAGCAGCAGGTAAAGCCGCATGCCGCGCATCAACAGTTTAAAAGTAACCGGGGTGGCGAGCCACAGGGCAAAGCCAGTAACCAGCACAAAGCCCAGCAAGCTTGCCAGAAACAGCTTTTCTCCCCGTGGCAGATCGCGATGGAATTTTAAAGGGAACAAGCTGACCGGAAAGCGCCAGCGCCGCGCCGCTATGGGCGCAGTCGTCATGCCATTCTGCGAGCGTATCTCGGTCATTTGGCGCCGCTGGCCCCCATCATGCCCAGCCAGTCTGGGCTGCATCGCGCATCGCCTACTCAATCGCTAGAGATTGGGCAAGAAAATGTCGTCAAACTGTCATAATGTGCACAGCGATGCGTCAGAGTGCATTGCAGGCTTTGCCTCTGGCGGCGGCTCAGTCTATGGAGGCTGCATGTCTACGACTTCGACCACGCTCACGCTTGATACCTCCACAAGCCGCGCCAACCCGACGCCGACGCCCATGAAGCGCCTAACTGTGCCGCGCATCCGCCAGCGCAAGGGGGGCGAGCCCTTGGTCATGCTGACGGCCTATACCGTGCGCATGGCGCAGTTGCTGGACCCGCATTGCGATATGCTGTTGGTGGGAGATTCGCTGGGGCAGGTCATTTACGGCTTGCCGCACACAGTGGCGGTGACAATGGAGATGATGGCAGCACACGGCGCCGCCGTGGTGCGTGGCAGCTACCACGCTGCGGTCATCGTCGATATGCCCTTTGGCAGCTATGAGGGGTCGCCGGAACAGGCCTTTGCCAATGCCTCGCGCTTGTTGAAAGAGACAGGAGCGGCTGGCGTGAAGATTGAGGGCGGGAAAGTCCTTGCACCGACTGTTGAATTTTTAACGTCACGCGGCATTCCCGTCATGGCGCATGTCGGCCTAACCCCGCAGGCTGTGAACATTTTGGGTGGCTATGGCGTGCGCGGGAAGAGCGATCAGGAAGCCCGCACAATTGTGGAAGACGCCGTCGCCATGGCAGAGGCAGGGGCCTTTGCCATGGTGATTGAAGGCGTTCTGGAACCCATTGCCATTGAAATCACGCAGAAAGTGGCCTGCCCGACCATTGGTATCGGCGCCTCGGCCCAATGTGATGGTCAGGTGCTGGTGACTGAAGATATGCTGGGTCTGTTTGAGCGCACGCCCAAATTCGTCAAGAAATATGCGGGCATGTCGAGCTTTGTCGCAGAAGCGGTGGAGCAATATTCCAAGGATGTCCGCAACCGCACATTCCCTGGCAAGGATCAGCTCTACTTGGCATGATGTTCTTGCCGCTTCCCCTTGGTTCGCCGCGCGGCTAAGGGACTATTCACTTGCTATCAGGAGACTGGCCTTGGCGCTCCCGCCGATTAACACCTCAGAAGACAGCTTTATCCGCGAAGTTGATGAAGAGCTGCGGCGCGATCGGCTGCTGGGCTTTTGGCAGACCTATGACCGGGTGCTGATTGGCGCTGTGATTTTGGCGCTGGCGGCACTGGGTGGCTGGCTTTTCTGGCAAGACCAACAGGCAAAGGCCTCGGCGCTGGAAAGCGAAAAGCTGGATGAGGCGGTACGGCTTGCCTCTTCGGGCAATGATGCCGCGGCGATGAAAGCGCTGGCGGTGCTCAAGACGTCCTCGCGCGATGGATATCGCGCCACTGCGATGCTGACGGAGGCCGCCGTGCTGCTGCAAAAAGGCAAGCTGGACGAGGCCGCTAAAACCTACGCCGCCATTGCCAAGGATGAAAGCCTTGCCCAGCCATGGCGTGATTTGGCAGCCGTCCGCCAAACGGCAGTGCAATATGACCGGGTCTCGCCGGATGAAGTGATTGCCCGGCTCTCGCCTTTGGCGGTAAAGGATAATCCCTGGTTTGGCAGCGCCGGTGAAATGGTGGCAATTGCCTATTTAAAGAAAAACCGAGTTCAAGATGCCGCAAAGTTGTTTGATGCAATTGCAGCAGACAAAAGCGTGCCGGAAACCATTCGTGGCCGCGCGGCAAATATGGCAGCCTCGCTGTCTGGCCGTGCCCCGGCTGCTAACCAAGGAAGTGCCAAATGATTGGGTCTCTCTCTTCGCGTGGCAAAGTCCTTGTCCTGCTGCCAACACTGCTGGCCATTTCGGCGTGCGGCGTTTTCAGCGGCAATAAGTCAAAGCGCCCGCGCACGCCCGTTTTGGGAGAGCGCGTTGCCATTTTGACGTCGG
>RFZB01000152.1 GCA_009920915.1 Sphingomonadaceae bacterium
GGCCAATGCGCCCTTTATGACCGCAACCATACACAGGTTATCAAAATCCGCAGCCCCCTCGCTCGATCCGATGATCGCGCTTGTGGCCTCGGGGATGAATCAGGTCAACGCTGTGATTCTCGATCGCATGCAATCGCAGATTCCGCTGATCCCGGAATTATCGGGTCATTTGATTGCCAGCGGGGGTAAGCGGATGCGCCCGATGCTGACCCTCGCCACCTCAGCGCTGCTCGATTATCCGGGCACGCGGCAGTATAAGCTCGCGGCGTCTGTGGAGTTTATTCACACGGCAACTTTGCTGCATGATGATGTGGTCGATCATTCGGATCTGCGTCGTGGCCGCAAAACCGCCAATGTCATTTGGGGCAATTCTGCGAGCGTCTTGGTCGGCGATTTCCTCTTCAGCCGCGCGTTTGAGCTGATGGTGGAAGATGGCAGCCTGAAAGTGCTGAAAATTCTGTCGAGTGCCAGTGCCGTGATTTCTGAAGGCGAAGTCAATCAATTGACGGCCCAACGTCAGGTGGCGACGCATGAGGACCAATATCTCGATATTATTGGCGCAAAGACCGCTGCTCTGTTTGCTGCGGCCTGCCGCATTTCGGCGGTGATTGCCGAGCGGGATGAAAGTGTGGAGCTGGCGCTTGATGCCTATGGCCGCAATTTGGGCATTGCCTTCCAGCTGGTGGATGATGCGATTGATTATGCATCCGACGCTGAAACCATGGGCAAGGGCGTGGGCGATGATTTCCGCGATGGCAAAATGACCTTGCCGGTTATTCTCGCCATGGCGCGCGGCTCAGTTGAGGATCAGGCCTTTTGGCGTGATGCGATGGAAGGCCGCCGTGCTTCGGTTGAAGATTTGGCACATGCCCAGCATTTGTTGCGGCAAACTGGTGCTTTGTCCGACACATTTGAAAAGGCCCGCCTCTATGGCCAGCGGGCGATTGATGCGTTGGGCATCTTTCCGCCCTCCAAAGCAAAAGCCGCTTTGGTCGAAGCTGTCGAATTTGCGATCGCGCGCGCCTATTAAGGCCCTGTGACGCTTCCGATCCACGCCGTCCTGCCTGATTTGCTTGCCGCGCTGAACGGCGGGCCGAATGCTGTTCTGGTCGCGCCGCCCGGTGCGGGCAAAACAACGGCGGTCGCCCCCGCGCTGCTCGATCAGCCTTGGTGTAATGGGCGGGTCCTCTTGCTCTCCCCCCGGCGTCTGGCCGCCCGCGCTGCGGCGGAACGGATGGCCGAGCTGTTGGAAAGTCCTGTGGGCGATCTTGTTGGCTACGCCACCCGAATGGATAGCCGCCAATCGGCCAAGACGCGCATCTTGGTGGTGACCGAAGGGATTTTCCGCAACCAGATTCAGGCTGATCCAGAGCTGGCGGGCATTTCAGCCGTGCTGTTTGATGAAGTGCATGAGCGCAGTCTGGATAGTGATTTTGGCCTCGCACTGGCGCTCGATGCACAATCAGGCTTGCGGCCTGATCTGCGATTGGTCGCCATGTCGGCCACGCTGGATGGCGCACGATTTGCCGCCTTGCTCAATGGCCCCGTCATTGAAAGCGCGGGCAAGATGTTCCCGCTGACCTTGCGCCATATTGGCCGCCGCGCCGAGGCGCGGATTGAGGATGAAATGGCCGCCGCTATTCGCCGGGCAATGGCAGAAGAGCCGGGCGATGTGCTCGCCTTCTTGCCCGGTGTGGGGGAGATTGAGCGGACGCGGGAGCGATTGGCGGGCATGGAGGCAGAGATATTTGCACTCCATGGCAGTCTGGACCCCAAAGATCAGCGCGCGGCCCTGCGTCCTGCCGCACGCCGCAAAATCATTCTCGCCACATCAATTGCGGAAACCAGCCTGACCATTGATGGCGTGCGGATTGTGGTCGATTCAGGCCTTGCCCGGCGCGCGCGCTATGACCGGGCGGCGGGCCTGTCGCGGCTGGTGACAGAACGGGTGAGCCAAGCGGCTGCCACCCAGCGGGCCGGCCGCGCCGCGCGGCAGCAACCAATCTTAGAGGCCGATCTCTCCCCGTTGCTGCTCGATTGCCTCATTTGGGGCGTGCGCGACCCGCAGAGCCTCAGCTGGCTCGATACGCCGCCCGCTCCTGCTGTGGCAGAAGCGTGGACGCGGCTGCGTGGCTGGGGCGCCGTGGATGCCGAAGACCGGCCAACGCCGCATGGCCGCGCGATGGCGCGCCTGCCTTTGCCGCCGCGGCTGGCACATATGCTGTTAAAGGCTGCTGAAGCTGGTGCCGCCCATCTGGCGGCCGAGGCAGCGGTTCTTCTGTCTGAACGCGGTTTGGGCGGCAATGACGCCGATCTCGATCAGCGCCTCTCACGCTGGCGTCGGGAGAGTGGTCTGCGCGCCGAAGCCGCCCGCGGGCTTGCCCGGCGCTGGGCAAAGCTGGCTGAAGATTTGGTTCCCCAAAAAGCTGCACCGTCGTTGCATGATCTGGATTGCATCATCGCACAGGGCTTTCCCGATCGTGTGGCGAAACGCCGCGATGCCAAGGGAGAGAATTGGATCAGCGCGGGCGGGCGCGGATTTCGATTGGACCCGACATCCCCCTTGGTGCGCGAAGAATGGCTGGCCATTGCCGATATCCAAGGCGCGGCGTCTGGCGCGCGGATTTTGTCTGCCGTGCCGACCGATCAGGCACGGATTGAGGCGCTGTTTGCGGACCAAATCACCCAAGGCGCACGGTTGGATTTCGACCCCGCAACAGGGGGTGTGCGGGCCGAAAGCGGGCGGCATCTAGGGGCCATCACCCTATCCAAGGGACAAGACAGCAAGGTCAGCAGCGAAGAAATTGCAGCGGCCTTGGTAGACGGCGTGCGCACCCATGGGTTGGAGGTTCTCACCTGGCCAGAGGGGGCGGCGCGGCTGCGCACCCGCGCCCGCTGGGCCGGGCTGGATGTGCTGGAAGATGCCGCCTTGTTGGCCAGTCTCGACCTTTGGTTGGCACCGCTGGTCGCGGGCAAAAGACGCGTAAGCGATATTGACGATGGCGCACTGGTGCAGGCGCTGAAGACTCTATTGGGGTGGGAGGCGCAACAATCGCTCGATCGGCTGGCCCCCGCCAGCTTTACCTCACCGGCCGGGACCACCCACGCCATTGATTATGGGGCCGAGGCCGGGCCAACAGTGGAGCTGCGCGTGCAAGCGTTATTCGGCTTGGCAGACCATCCTGTCATTGGGCCAGACCGCACCCCGCTGGTTCTCTCGCTCACCTCGCCTGCCGGGCGGCCTATCCAAACCACGCGGGATTTGCCGGGCTTTTGGGCGGGCAGCTGGCGTGATGTCGCCAAGGAAATGCGCGGCGCCTATCCCAAACATAATTGGCCCGATGACCCTGCCTCTGCCACGGCCAGCTTAAAGACCAAGAAAGCGCAGGCGCGGGGCTGACCAACCGCAGGCGATGATTTCCGCTTGATTGCCGCGCGCTCTTGGACGAAAGGGCGGCCATGACTCAGGCACGCATCCTTCAAAAAGCAAAAAACGCCATGCAATCGGGCCGCTATGGCTTTGCCTTTCCGTGGCCGGCCGTCCTGCCACCACCCACGCCCGTGGCCGG
>RFZB01000153.1 GCA_009920915.1 Sphingomonadaceae bacterium
ACAAATGAATACTCTCGCAACCCAGTTGCAGGAACTGGCCACAGCGCTCGGCACTGCCGATCAAGTGGTTACGGCATTCCAAGCGCTGCGGGATTTCTGCTCTGATGAGCAATGGGAAGAGCTGACCGGCTCGGGACCATTGGCTGATCTGCTGGATGCCTGCAGCGATCTGGAGTGCGACCTGAAACGGTGATGCGCTAGCCCGCTTAGGCGGGCTTTTTTATTGCTCAGCGGTCGGTCCTACCCGCAAGGATGGACGCGGTGCTGCGGTCGCGGTGGCTGCAGCTGAAACCGTATCGGAGGCCGCCACATCAACCAATGCGACGGCGCACGGTTGACAGGGGAGGCACAGGGTGTATGATGGTTGCACGGGGCGAGAGTCCCGCCTTCATTGCGACCCCAACCATGACCTTCACCCTTGAAAACGCCAAGCTCGAACAGCGCGCATCCTTCACACCTGCCGGCGCCGAGCACGTCATCATCACGACCTGGCGCTACAGCATCAATGAGCAGGCTTGGTACAAGGCCTGCGTCCGCAAGCACTTCACCGGCAACGCCCGCAACTGCTACCGCTCATTGGTAAATCAGGGTTGGCAGCCTGCCTGACCCCCACGCGGCCTGCCGGAGCCGCGCCCAATCCGGCAACCACTCATTGCGACCCCAACCATGGAACCAATCTTTTACCTGCTGCTGCCTCTGCTGCTGGTGGTAGCCGTCATCCTGTGGCTCACCGAGAGCCGTGAGCAACGCATCCGCCGCTGGTACAAGCAAGGCATGAGCCAGCGGTGCATTGCTGATCGGCTGTGCTGCAGCCGTTACGCCGTCCGCAAGGTGCTGGCATGAGCAACGCCATCTGCTTCCTGATCGCCGCGGCCACTGCTGCATTCATTGGCATTCACGCCGCCGACGTTCCGACTACCACTCATTCCGGCACGCAGTCCTACATCCGCAAATGACCTCATCTGATTCCTTTTGGACGTTGCAGGCCGCCATCGCATACGGCGGTGGCTTCATGCGCCGCCTCGCTGATGCTGGGCTCCACGCTGACCCCAGCAACCGCCAGCGCCTGCTGCTGGCATTCCCGGAGCTGCAGCAGTGCTACGGCCCGCAGACGTTCCTCCACCGCCAGGCGCGAGGTAACGCATGATCAAAACTTCTCGACAGGATCAATGTTGCATGAATTGCAATTATTGGGCTGCTTTCAGGGGTTTAAGGTCTGAGGCCTTGTCAACAGGTTTATGCCAAAGATATGCACCTAAGCCTGCAACTTGGCATCCTTGTGAAGAACCAAAGCTGCATGGCGGATTTCCTGAATCTTTATGGCCAGAAACATTTGATGCCGATTGGTGCGGCGAATGGGAGGCCAACGCATGACCAGCAACGCCGACTACCACGCCGACCCGGCGATCAGTGCCAGCCACCTGCACGCGGTTGCCGCCAGCCCCTACCACTACTGGAAGCGGTTCATTGATCCGAATCGCCCGGTGGTGCCGCCCACTGCAGCCATGCGGCTTGGCAGCCTTGTGCATTGCGCAGTGCTGGAGCCTGACGAGCTCAGCGCGCGCTACGGCATTGCGCCTGATCGCCGCACCAAGGACGGCAAGGCCGCTGCTGCTGAGATGGAGGCCGCCGGTATTGAGCCGGTGTCAGCCGCCGACATGGAGCAGGCCATGGCCATGAGCGCCAGCGTGCGCAGCCATCCTGATGCCGCGGCGCTGCTCAAGACCGGCAAGGCTGAGCAGTCCTTCTGGTGGGATGACACGATCAGCGGCCTGCGCTGCAAGTGCCGCCCGGACTGGATGACCAATGACACATTGGTAGATCTCAAGACCTGCACGGATGCCAGCCCTGCCGGCTTTGCCAGGTCGGTGGCGCACTGGCGGTATCACGTGCAGGCCGATCACTACCAGGCCGGCACCTTCGCGCGGCGGTTTGTGTTCATCGCAGTCGAGAAGACCTATCCGTTCGCGGTTGGCGTCTACGAGCTGGACAGCGACGCCATGGATCATGCCATCGTGTTGCGGCGGCAGAACCTGGACACCATCGCTGACTGCCGCGCGATCAGCGAATGGCCCGGCTACAGCACGCAAACCATCAGCCTGCCGCGGTGGGCACTGCAGACCTCTGACACCATCACATCCGATGACTTCTAGCTCCCTTGCGCTCTGGACCCCAGAGCAGACGCAGCTGATCGCTACCACCATCGCGCCCGGGTGCAGCAGCGACGAGCTGCGATTGTTCGCCTATGCCTGCCAGCGCACTGGCTTGGATCCGTTCTCGAAGCAGATCTACGCCATCAAGCGCGGCGGCAAGATGACCATTCAGGCCGGCATTGACGGCCTGCGCGCCATTGCCGAGCGCACCGGCGAGCTGGACGGCAGCCACACGGAATGGTGCGGTGATGATGGCCAGTGGTCTGATGTATGGATCAGCGCCAAGCCACCTGCCGCGGCCAAGACCACCATCTGGCGCAAGGGTTCATCTCATCCATTCACCGGCGTGGCACGGTTTGCGGACTACAACGCCGGCCAGGGCCTGTGGAGCAAGATGCCAGCCGCGATGATTGCCAAATGCTCGGAGGCCCTTGCCCTCAGGAAGGCATTCCCCGCCAACCTGAGCGGCGTCTACAGCACCGATGAGATGGAGCAGCAGGCGATCGAGCCGGTGACAGTGGCGGCAGTGCCAGCGCCTGCCGGTGATGCCAAGCTGTTTGCGGCTGGCAAGGCTGCCATCGCCAAGGCCAAGACCATCGACGACTTGGCCAAGGTGACCGCACGGATGGAGGCCCGCAAGGGTGAGCTGAGCGATGAGCAGAATGAGCAGCTGATGCAGCTGGCACTCAGCCGCGAGGCTGAGCTGACCGTACCAGCTGACTTAGGCGCATTTGATGATGACTGAGCCGTACCTGACCACTGAGCAGCTAGCCGCCCGCTGGGGCGTCAAGCCGAGCACGATCAAAGGCCAGCGCGCGCGCGGTTCAGGGCCACGCTATGTGACCCTGCCGCGCCTCGCTACGCCGGCCGGCACGCCGCGGGTGCAGTATCCGCTGGCTGATGTGCTGGCCTTTGAAGAATCCAACTCCATCACACCAATCAACCCATGAGCCTCTACGCATCCGGCATTGTTCGCATCATCAGCGATCCACAGCTGAAAGCATTTGAAAGCGGCACTATGGTCTGCAACTTCGGCGGCGGCATTCAGGAAGGCAAGGACAAGAACGGCGAATACATCAATAATGCGATTGATGTTGAAGCATGGGGCAAGACTGCTGAGATCATCGTGGACAAGCTGAAGAAAGGTGATTCGATCTTTGTATCTGGCAACCTGCGGATGCAGGAATGGCAGGACAGGGACAGCGGCACCAAGCGCCGCAAGCACGTGCTGAGCGTGCAACGGTTTGAGTTCCTGCCGCGCATCAAGGCCGAGGAGGATGTGTTCTGATGGAACAAGCATTTCG
>RFZB01000154.1 GCA_009920915.1 Sphingomonadaceae bacterium
GATCGGATCGGCATCATGGATGCGCGCCGCGAATTTCGACAAGACGTTGAATGTCCCCAAGAGGTTGATGTTCATAATCCGGGCGAAATCAGCGAGCGGCAGGGCATTGCCATCGCGGCCTATGACCTTTGCCGGTGGACCGATACCCGCGCAATTTATCAAAATCCGGGCCTTCCCGTTCACTTCCTCAGCCTCTAAAATGGCCGCAGCGACGGCCGCCTCATCGGTAACGTTCACTGCGGCAAAGCGCCCGCCGATCTGATCAGCAAATGCGGTGCCTCGTTCGGCGTTCAGATCGAAAAGGGTGACCTTGGCCCCCAGGGCTGCCAGACGTTCGGCGGTTGCAGCCCCAAGGCCGGAAGCACCTCCGGTGACGATTGCAGCGATGCCTTCGATTTTCATGGCAGTCCTTTCCAATAACCCGGTGTCATCAAAGGGCCCGGGCGATGATCATCCGCTGGATGTCCGAGGTGCCTTCGTAAATCTGACAGACCCGCACATCGCGGTAGATTTTCGCAAGGCCAAACTCTTCCAGATAGCCATAGCCGCCAAGCGTCTGGATGGCCCCCGACACGACGGCTTCGGCCATCTCCGAGGCAAAAAGCTTCGCCATCGAAGCTTGCTTCAGAGCTGGGGTACCCGCGTCATGCAAACGGGCCGCAGAAAGAACCATCAGCTGGGCTGCTTCCAGGCGCGTCGCGAGGTCCGCTAGCCGGAAGCCAACCGCCTGATGCTCGATGATCGCCCGCCCCATCGACTTCCGGTCCTTCGCATAGGAAACCGCAATCTCAAGCGCGGCTTGTGCCATGCCGACGGCCTGGGCGGCGATGCCGATACGACCAGTTTCGAGGTTGGCTAGCGCAATCCGGTATCCGTCCCCCGGTGCGCCAAGCACTAGGTCGTCCTCAACGAACAGGTCTTCGAACCGCAAGGCGCAAGTATCGGATGCCTGCTGACCCAGTTTGTGTTCGACCTTGTCGACCAAATAACCGACGCGGTCGGTTGGGATGAGGAAGGCAGTCATACCCTTCCGGCCAGCGGCAGGATCGGTGACCGCCACAGCCATGATCACCTTGGCGATCTGACCCGAGGTGATGAACTGCTTGGACCCGGTTAGGCGCCAACCACCTGCGACACGCTCGGCTCTGGTTCTGATTGCAGCAGCATCTGAACCTGCGTCGTTCTCGGTAAGTGCGAAGGCACCGATCATCCGGCCGGAAATCAGCTCTGGAAGAAACCGTTGCTTTTGTTCGGGCGTTCCGTCCTTGATAAGCCCCGAAATAAGGATCGAATTCTGGATCGACACGATGGTCGAAAGGGCGCCGTCTGCCGCCGCCAGCTCGATAAGTGAGAGGGCATAGGATACATAGTCCGCGTCCGAGCCGCCATAGGCGGCCGGCGCGATCAGCCCGAACAGGCCCAGCGATCCAAGCTCTTCGAACAAGCCATCAGGGTAACCACCCGCGCGCTCGTAGTGTTGGGAATTGGGACGGATCCGTTCTTGAGCAAAGGCGCGGACGCCATCTCGAATTGCAACCTGAGTTTCAGTAAGCATCATGACGAGGCGACACATCCTGTCTGCATTTGCCCGCTGAAAGAGACGGCGAGCGATCCACATGCGGGCTAGGTGACAATGCCAACGCGGCGCCAAGACAAAAGTATGGGGCCAATGGCCGGGAGAACTGGAAAAGTGGAACAACGATAAACCCGGGAGAGTAGAAATGCAGGGTACCGCGGCAATCTTGCGCGAACCGAACCAGCCCTTTTCGATCGAAGCGGTCAAAATCGATCCGCCACGAGCCGGAGAGATCCTAGTCCGCATCCATGCGGTCGGCATCTGCCACACTGACCTGGTCTTTGCCTCCGGCGCGATGGGATCGCCCTTTCCCCTAATTCTCGGGCACGAAGGTGCCGGCGTGGTAGAAGCGGTTGGCGAAGGTGTGACAAAGGTCCAGTCTGGCCAGAAGGTTCTGCTGACTTTCAATTCATGCGGGCGGTGCAGCCAGTGCGATCGCGGCGATCCAGCTTATTGCCAGGAATTCGTCGCGCTTAACTTTGCCTGTGTCCGGGCTGACGGGAGCTCGTGCGCCCACGATGATACAGGGCAGGTTTCGGCCCGGTTCTTCGGGCAGTCGTCGTTCGCCTCGCACGCCATTGCCGACGAACGCAATGTGGTGGCCTTGCCAGACGAGGCCGATCTTGCCAGCCTTGCGCCGCTTGGCTGCGGGATCCAGACCGGTGTAGGTGCGGTGCTGCGCTCACTAAAGGCGCAAACTGGATCCAGTCTGGTTGTCCTCGGCGGAGGCGCCGTGGGTCTCAGCGCCGTCCTAGGCGGCAAGATTGCGGGCTGTTCCACCATCATCATGATCGAACCGTTTGACACGCGTCGGCAGCTGGCTCTCGAACTCGGCGCGGACCATGCCATCGACCCGGCAGCGGGAGACACGGCCGAGCAGGTCAGGGCCATCCTGCCGCAAGGCGCGAACAACGTGGTCGACACCAGCGGGAATGTCGGTGCAATTTCTGCCGCACTAGGCATGCTGGCGCCGCACGGCGCGCTCGGCTTGGTCGGCGTGCCCAGCAGTCTCGACGCGGCCCTGCCGCTGCCGATCGTGCCCGCCATTACCTATGGCTACACGATCAAGGGCATCATCGAGGGCGACAGCGACCCTGACACATTCCTGCCCGAACTGATCGCGCTGCACGCCGCTGGAAAGTTACCGATCGAGCGTTTCTCGACCATCTACCCGTTCGACCAGATCAACCAGGCGATTGCTGACAGCCATTCTGGCAAATGCGTCAAGGCGATCCTGGAACTCCCGGCCTAAAGGAACCTGACTGTGCCCCAAGACACCCTGACCATGACGATCGACGGCAAGGCTGCATCGGCCGATAACCACCTAGACGTGCGCAACCCCGCGACCGGGCAGGTCTTCGCCGCTGTGCCCGATGCCGGTGCGGCAGAGCTTGAAGCGGCCATTGCCGCAGCCCGCAACGCCTTTCCTGCCTGGCGCGACACGCCCTGGGCGACACGTGCGGCAATCGTCAACAGGATTGGCGAGACGATCGCGGCCAACGTCGCGGAGCTGGCCGCGATGCTCACCCGCGAACAGGGCAAACCGGCGGAGCAGGCGCAGTTCGAGGTCATGGCCGCCGCGCAATGGTGCCAGGCAACCGCCACCCTCACCTTACCTGACCGCGAGGTTGAGGCCGGACCGGGCCGCCGCCAAGTCACGCGCTATGTGCCCATCGGGGTGGTGGCGGGGATTTCGCCATGGAATTTCCCGGTGGTGCTGTCGATCTGGAAGATCGCGCCCGCCCTGTTGGCCGGCAACACGCTAGTGCTGAAACCGTCGCCGTTCACGCCGATGACCGTGCTTCG
>RFZB01000155.1 GCA_009920915.1 Sphingomonadaceae bacterium
CAGGTCGGGATCCGTTGCGCCAGGGCTGGCACGAGGATGTTGCGGACGTAGTTGTCCAGCATCTGATCAGCGACCACCTGGGTGATGGTGTCGCCAGCCTTGACCTTGGACCCGTCGAAATGGGTGGTGTTTCCCCAGCCGATCGTCCAGGGTTCGCCGCCGGTCTCCGGGTCGGGGTATGCCTTCAGCTCGCAGTCCTCGAACTCCCGGATCAGCGGCAGGGCCAGTTTCACCGCGCGCAATATCAATCAAGTCTGCCACCACGGCCGAGGCTGTTGGCCCCTCGCCCGCACCACGGCCTTGTAGGAATAGACGGCCAACAAAATTGCCTTCTGCCACCACGGCGTTGAGTGATCCTGTGACATGCGCCAGTGGGTGTTCGAGTGGAACGAGGCAGGGCTGAACGCGCTGGAATAAGCCTTTGTCGCTGGCAGAGGCCATGCCGACCAAACGAATGCGGTGGCCCAAGGCCTGTGCCTCAACAATGTCCGCTGCGATCACGTGGCGGATACCGCGAATATCCACGCCCGCAAAATCAATGGCAGTGCCGAAAGCGAGGCTGGCCAAAATCGACAGCTTATGCGCTGCATCGACACCATCAATATCAAAGCTTGGGTCTGCCTCCGCATAGCCCAGCGCCTGCGCCTCAGCCAGGACATCTGCAAAGTCGCGCCCGGCGCTTTCCATGGTCGAGAGAATGTAATTGCACGTGCCATTCAAAATGCCGAACACGCCGGAAATTTCATTCGCAGCCGCGCCCTCGCGCAGCCCCTTGATAACAGGGATGCCACCCGCAACGGCCGCTTCATATTTAAAGGGCACATTGGCTGTTTCGGCAGCACCGGCAAGTTCCAACCCATGATGTGCAATCATGGCCTTATTGGCTGTTACAAAGGCGCGGCCTTGCGCAATGGAGTTGCGCGCCAGCACCAAGGCCGGGCCATCTGACCCGCCAATCAACTCAACAACAACATCCACTCCGGGATGCGTGGCCAGAGCTGTGCTGTCATCCACCCACTCAAAGCGCCCCAGATCGACGCCACGATCCCGATTGCGGTCACGTGCGGATACAGCGACGATTTCAATTGGGCGGCCTGCGCGGCGTTCAATCAAGCTGCGATTAGCGTCAATAAGCTTGATAACGCCTGCCCCCACAGTGCCCAAGCCCGCCAGCGCCACGCGCACCACATCACCCATGAATTCGCTCCAAAACTATATCAGTTACCGGGCCTTTAAGGGGGGAGTATCCGCTTTGGGAAGCGTTTTTGCGCAATTTATCGGCGTGGGACGCCTGAACAGATTTGGTTTCAGTCTCAAAACGACTTGTCCCGTATCGGGACGGCCAAAATTGGGACGCGCTTTTGACCTGAACTCTGGCGCAAGACGGCATCGTGACGTCGTCTTCTGCCCCGCTCTTGTTACCGCAGCACCGCGTGCATCCGGCTTTGGCGCATCCCGCCAGTTGGGTGCTGAGCATAGGTGCTGCGCTGGCGCTCAGCCTATTTGGGTCTGAGCGGGCAAGCTATGCCGTGTCCCCCGGTATAAGGGCGGCACAAATCACGCTGCAATTGGAGGATCCGTTGCCCTTAACTGCGCGGTCGGTTGCCTTGCCACAGCCGCGCGGTGTGACCAAATCCCTTGTGGCTCAAGCGCCGCAGACTGGCGGGCTAACGCTCTCCATTCCAAGCGCTTTTGAACCAGGGCCAGCGGCGGCTCCATTTTTCATGGGGCGCATATCGTCAGAAGATTTTAGGCGCGCCGAGCAGTGTCTAACGACTGCAATATATTATGAAGCGGCCTCTGAGTCTGAAGATGGCCAACGTGCCGTGGCGCAAGTGGTGCTCAATCGCGTTCGGCATCCCGCGTGGCCAAACACTGTGTGTGGAGTGATTTACCAAGGATCAGACCGCCCCGGTTGCCAATTCAGCTATGCCTGTGATGGGTCCATGCGAAGACGGCCTGAGCCGCGCCTATGGGCCCAAGCCGCAGAGCTTGCTCGAGACGCGCTATCCGGCCATGTTTATGGCCCGGTTGGCATGGCTACGCATTATCATACGCTGCAAGTAAACCCCGTCTGGAACCGAAACTTCGTCATCACGGCTGTGCTGGGCAACCATATTTTTTATCGCTTGCCGGGCAGCAAAGGCGCAGCCCGCGCCTTCACCATGGCCTATGCGGGTAGAGAGCCTTATCCTGGGCCTTTGCGCTGGCGTGGCCCGGCCTCAGACCCCGGCATACCCCTTTCGGACACGCAGACTGAATTTGCGACTCTCTCAACAGCACCAAAACTCGCACTGGCCGACGTCGATATGTATTTGCCCGGCGCCCTGCCGCAAAGCGAGGTACTGCCGCGTTTTCGCCAATCCGGCAGCTGGCGCAATCGTTAGGCGCGCATTGCCCCCACAACAGACTTAAATCCCCCCTTTCGCCCACTTGCCCCGCCTGAACAGATGTGGAACAGCAGGGTCATGCTAACTCATATTCAGGTTCGGGGCGCCCGCGAGCACAACCTCAAAGGCGTTGATGTCGATATTCCGCGCGATACGCTGACGGTGATTACGGGCCTGTCCGGCTCGGGCAAATCCAGCCTCGCTTTTGATACCATCTATGCCGAGGGCCAGCGGCGTTATGTCGAATCGCTGTCAGCCTATGCGCGGCAGTTTTTGGAGATGATGCAAAAGCCCGATGTGGATCATATTGAGGGCCTCTCTCCCGCGATCAGCATCGAGCAAAAGACGACGAGCCGTAATCCGCGCTCAACTGTCGCCACGGTGACCGAGATTTACGATTATATGCGCCTGCTCTGGGCGCGTATTGGCATCCCCTATTCACCTGCCACGGGCCTGCCCATTTCCGCGCAAACGGTCAGCCAGATGGTCGATCGCGTGATGGCCCTGCCAGAAGGGACGCGGCTATATCTGCTCGCGCCTGTCGTGCGGGGCCGCAAGGGCGAATATCGCAAAGAGCTGGCAGAATGGCAGAAAGCCGGCTTCACCCGGGTGCGCATTGATGGCCAATTTTATGACATTGATGAGGCCCCGGCGCTCGATAAGAAGTTCAAGCACGACATTGAAGTTGTGGTGGACCGTATTGTTGTGCGCGACGGCATGGAAACCCGGCTCGCAGATAGCTTTGAAACGGCGCTAAAGCTCGCCGAAGGTCTGGCCTTTGTGGATCCTG
>RFZB01000156.1 GCA_009920915.1 Sphingomonadaceae bacterium
TGCTGCTGACCTTCTTCTACCGCCAGATGCCTGAGCTGGTCGAGCGCGGCCACATCTACATCGCGCAGCCGCCGCTCTACAAGGTCAAGAACGGCAAGGAAGAGCTGTACCTGAAAGACGCCTCTGCGCTCGACGGCTTCCTGCTGCGCGTGGCCATGAACCACGCGGCCGTGCACACCGGCGGCGCCAACCCGCAGGTGCTGAGCGGCGAAACACTCGAGACCCTGGCGCGCAAGCACCAGGTGGCCGAGGCCGTGATCGCGCGCCTGTCCAACTTCATGGACGCCGAAGCCCTGCGCGCCATTGCCGACGGCATCACCCTGAACCTGGACACGCTGGAAGATGCCGCTGCCTGCGCCCCCGCGCTGCAGGCCAAGCTGCGCGAACTCAACACCACCGGCGTGCCCGCCGAAGTGGCCGCCGAGTTTGACGCCCGCACCGACAAGCCCATCCTGCGCATCAGCCGCCGCCACCACGGCAACATCAAGAGCAGCGTGCTCACGCAGGACTTTGTGCACGGCGCCGACTACGCCGCGCTGGCCGAAGCGGCCGACACCTTCCGCGGCCTGCTGGGCGAAGGCGCCAAGGTCACCCGCGGCGAAGGCGAAAAGCAGAAGGAAGAAAAGGTCGCCGACTTCCGCCAGGCCATGCAGTGGCTCATTGGCGAAGCCGAACGCACCACCGCCCGCCAGCGCTACAAGGGCCTGGGCGAGATGAACCCCGAGCAGCTGTGGGAAACCACCATGGACCCCACCGTGCGCCGCCTGCTGCGCGTGCAGATCGACGACGCCATCGAGGCCGACCGCGTGTTCACCATGCTCATGGGCGATGAGGTGGAGCCGCGTCGCGACTTCATTGAGACCAATGCGCTGAGGGCGGGGAATATTGACGTTTGAGCGTTCACTGAATGGCACGGCATATAAACATCAATAGCCGGTTGCCGTTGCACAGGGAGGTTTCAGTGTGAGCGCATTGACCGCAAAACCGTCGCGGGCTTTTTATTCTTCGGACATCGCCAATTTTGTTCACGCCGAGCCAAGCTCAGTGCTTGGCGTCCTGACGGAGAACAGTGGTTTCTCCATCGAGACCACGCAGCGCGATGCATGGCGCTCGCAAATAAGCATTCTGCAAAATCAGCTGCTCCCCTTTGCAAGAAGAGGCTCGATATTCTTCGAATTTGTCGTTCCCCGTCTTGGCAAACGGATCGACGTCCTCGCGCTGATTGATCACGTCATCTTCGTGATCGAATTCAAGGTCGGCGAAAGCCTATTCAATCGGTCAGCTATTGATCAGGTCTGGGACTACGCTCTCGATCTGAAGAATTTTCACGAGACCAGCCACCATTGCGTCATTGCCCCCATATTGGTGGCGACGAATGCCAAAAATGTGAATGGCATCGTTTCAACCAGCCATCACAACGATGGCGTCTTGCAGCCCATCAACACATCCCCCGAACTCCTTGAGGAGACACTTAATACTGTCCTGCAATGGAGCTCTGGGACAGCTATCGATGCATCGGCATGGGAAGCTGGACGATACCGTCCGACACCAACCATCATTGAGGCTGCATCTGCCCTTTATGGCAATCACTCCGTCGCAGAACTCTCGCGCAGCGATGCAGGCGAGAAAAATTTAGCCAAAACATCCGTTGCTATCGGAAATCTGATTGATGAGGCAAAAAGCGATCGCAAGAAAGCCATATGCTTCGTAACAGGTGTACCCGGTGCCGGCAAAACTTTGGTCGGCTTGGATGTGGCAACTAAACACATGGACGCCCAAAGCGACTTGCACAGCGTCTATTTGTCCGGCAATGGTCCCCTGGTCTCGATATTGCGAGAAGCGTTGACGCGCGACGAAGTCGCCCGCAAGAAAGCCGTTGGTCAGAAGCTTCGCAAAGGCGAGGCGCGCAAAGCTGTTGAAGCATTTATTCAGAACGTCCACCACTTTCGTGACGCCTATCTGACCGACGAGCGGCCTCCCGTTGACCACGTCGTGATTTTTGACGAAGCCCAGCGTGCTTGGACACTGGAGCAAACCTCGCAATTCATGGCGCGCAAAAAAGGCCGCCCGGACTTCAACCAATCTGAGCCCGACTTCCTAATTTCGTGTCTGGATCGCCACCCTGATTGGTCTGTGGTGATTTGTCTTGTCGGCGGTGGTCAGGAGATCAATACCGGTGAAGCCGGTATTGGCGAATGGCTGCGCGCCATCCACGAGCACTACCCTGAATGGGAAGTCCACATCTCGCCACACCTTCAGGACTCGGAATACGGAGCCGGTGCCGCCCTTGAATTATTAAAAGAACACCAGAACATCCATTACAACGAGGACCTTCACCTGGCCGTATCCATGCGCTCATTTCGTGCCGAGCATGTTTCTGCATTTGTGAAACACCTGCTGGATCGACACCTCGAAAGTGCACGGGCTGTTTTGAAACAAGTGGAGTTGCGATACCCCATCGTCGTCACCCGAGATTTAGACAACGCCAAGAACTGGCTGCGCACAAAAGCCCGGGGTAGTGAACGATTCGGGATGGTGGTCTCATCCCAAGCCCAGCGGCTGAAGCCTCATGCCATTGACGTGAAATCGCCCATGGACCCCATCCACTGGTTCTTGGACGAAAAAGACGATGTCCGATCTTCATACTACCTAGAAGACGTTGCCACTGAGTTTCATGTTCAAGGACTTGAGCTCGACTGGGCTTGTGTTGTCTGGGATGCAGACTTGCGGTACGGGACCCATGACTGGGAGTACCGCTCTTTTGTGGGCAGTAAGTGGCAAAAGATCCATGCGGTCCATCGCCAGATGTATTTGAAAAATGCTTATCGCGTTTTGCTCACTCGCGCACGCCAGGGCATGGTGATCGTTGTGCCGCCCGGAGACCACAGCGATCCTACACGTGACCCATCCTTCTACGACCCTATCTACGCTTACCTCACTGACCTGGGCGTCAAGGCTATTTGATTGCGCTAGTCGAATATCAACGGCTCACCTCTAATCATCCTCATGGCTGCGGTGGCCCTGCATGCGGTTGTGCCTTGGCTTGTTACGAAAGGTGTCGTTCGGCCGTCGACACTCGTCCTGATCCACCGTGAACACCGACCAATCGCCATAGTAGGCGTTTTCAAAGTGAATCATGTCGTCCACGACGGACAGGATCACGTCCTCTTCGTCTGAACT
>RFZB01000157.1 GCA_009920915.1 Sphingomonadaceae bacterium
TTCACCAAAGCCGAACTGATGGCCACGTTAACCGGCGTTCGGCTCTATTCGGCTATGGGATACCGAGCTCAGGATCCGGTGACGGTCACGTTGCCAGCCGGCATCCCGATTGACTTCGTGCCGATGCGCAAGGCTCTTGTCTAGCTCACGCATGTTCACCTGCGCTGGGCGTGCGTTTCTTTGCGCCCTAGGACGCCGCGTTGACCTAGGGCCTGCTTCAGAATGCGCAGGATTCAGCCCACTCGGCCTCTTCGTCGTCCAACGATTCCATTGGCGGTGCATGACCGTTTTGGGACTCGCCGGCATGGCTCTGAGTTGGTCAGATTGATCGTATTCCGGCCTGAGGCTAGGATTTGCACATGCAGATGCTGAAACCCCAGTTGCCTCGGATCCCGCTCAGGTTGGCCGCCCTCCATAGAGATCAACAACAGCTGCACGCGGTTTTCAGACAGATCGTCACTGCGATTGCAGCTCTGTTGGCAGTGGTGACCTCTTTACCTGTCTTTAGTGCCAGTCAGTCCCACGCCCTGCTCATTGGGGTTGGGCAGTACACCGCTGCCTCGGAGTCGGCGCCCCTCTTGGGTGTCCCCAAGGACCTGGCCACTGCACGCCGCATGGCGATCGCGATGGGTGTGCCGAGCACGCAGATCGTGGAGTTGAGAGACGCGAAAGCCACCAAAGCCAACATCATGGCCGCCCTGCAGCAGCTCCGGCAAAAGGCGGAGCTCGGCGACCGGGTATTCATCTACTTCTCGGGGCATGGCACCAGCTATACCTCCCCGAAGGGCTGTGAGCAAGGATTTATCCCCTACACAGAAGGGCGTCACACACTCGACGACGTCATCACTGAGGCCGAGTTGGCCAGCTACACCTCCAAGATCGCCGAGAAGGCTGATAAGGCGATTGTGATGGTCGACGCTTGCTTTTCGGGTGGATTGGGGGCCGCCCGGACACGGTCTCTGTCCCAGTTGGCTGGCATGCGGCCCAAGGTCACGGCTCGCTCCGGGGACCAGTGCAGTGTCGCGGTGAACCAACTCAGCACCACTCGCAGTTTCATGCCGGCCATGCAGCGCCTGGGCGTGCCCGAGCAAAACTTCGTGCAGATTTCCGCGGCGAACCAGAATGAGGTGAGCTGGGATAACGAAGAGCTGGGGGGCCTTGCGACCCACACCATGGGGCAATGCCTGTTGGGCGAGGCCCAAGATCTGAACCGAAGCGGTGCCATCACGCTCGACGAGGTCCGAGCGTGCGCGCAGACCAAACTCAATGCACTCATGGAGCCGCACCGGGCGGCGGGCATGCTTCCCTCAAACATCCAAGTTCGGGGGTCCAGAAACTTGATCGTGGTGGCAGATCCCCCCAAGCCAACCGCTGTGCCCAGCCAGACACCATTGGCCACATTGCCTGGCCCAACCCCAACAACCACCTCGACCGCACCTGCGCTTGCGCAGTCGGCACCGGATAGGCCGATGGCAAGCGCACCTGCGCTGCCTTCACTACCGTCACCAACCGGCCCAAACACAACGCAGGCCCCAACACCGGTCGCCATGGCCGAGGTGCCGGTCGAGACACTGCAAGACCAGTTGGCCGCATCCCGAGCGACGCTAGACGACATCCTGTCGCAGCGCAATGGCAAGCTCAAGCTGGACGTTCAGGCTCCCAGACAACTGACCATCAAGAAGGATCCCTTTAGGTTTACGGTCACTTCGGGAACCGACGGGTACCTGTATGCGGTGATGCTGGGGTCCGATGGGAAGAGCTTCTATCTGCTCTACCCCAACAAGCTGGACAGAGACAACAAGATCAAAGCCAACACAAGGTACACCTTCCCACGGCCCGGTTGGTCGATCACGGCGGGAGGTCCCGCGGGTACCAACCAGGTTCTATTTGTTGTAACGCCATCACCCAGGGATCAGAAGATCTTCGTTCCGAATGAAGACAGCGGAGGCGGGGCCTTTACCTTTGCGGTGGCAGACGTGACGGCCCGTCAGCGCTTGGTGGACTTCTTCGTAGGCCGTGGCGTTCAAGGCCGCAGCGGGCAGATGGCCGCCACACTGGTGAAGGTGGAGGAAGTCCAATGAAACGAATCCTCTGTACATGGCTCCTGGGATTCGTTTGTGGGTTTGCCGCTGCGCAGACCCCCACCGCACCCAGTGTTGATGACATGGTGAAGGCCCTCACGCCGGTACCGAAGACCCGAAGCCTTGGGGCAGCCACTCGCAATCTGGTGCCCACGCTAGACCTCACCGTCAACTTTGACTTTGACTCGGCTCGGCTTCGCCCAGACGGACGAGATTTGCTCAAGAGTCTGGCCTCTGCGCTCAGTGACCCCAGACTGCAGAACTTCCGGTTTCGGGTCGAGGGGCACACAGACGGGCAGGGGACAGAGGCCTACAACGATCAACTGTCGCAGCGGCGAGCAGATGCAGTGGTTGCCTACCTGGCGTCCACAGGCGTTCAGACAGAGCGGTTAGAGGCCGTTGGCAAGGGATTCCGTGAATTGTTGGATCAGGCGGATCCCAAGTCTCCAGCCAACCGTCGGGTTCGGGTGGTCACATTGCCATGAAGATCAACCTGGTGAACCTTTTGGTGACGGCGGCTATCGGAATGGTGCTGCTGGACGGTGCTGCAGCACAGCGGGTGATGCTGATCACGCCTGAAGAAGCATCAGCCTCCCAGGCGGCCGGTGGCCTGATCGCGCCGCGCAGCGCGCCGCAGCCTGGTGCGCCTCAGATCTCCTTGGTTTCCCCAGATGTGAGCAAGCCTGTCGGTGCGCCCACGCCGATTGAACTTCGTTTTTTGGTCACGCCGCCTGCAGAGGTTAGGCCTGAGACCTTCAGGGTGCTCTACGGCGCCTTCAGAATCGACATCACGCAGCGGCTGCTGGGTGTGGCCAAGGTGACCAAGGACGGCATCAGTGTCGGTGAAGCCGTACTGCCATCCGGCAGGCATCAGCTTGCACTCATGATCACCGACTCATTGGGTCGAGAGACCCAGAGCGTGGTCTCGTTCTCGGTTAAGTGAAGGAACGCCTTCCATCACTCCAACAGTGATCGAAGCGCTGAATACATGGCCAGCGCGCCCGTTGCGATAGGGGTCACCGAGGTCACAAGGTGATTGACCCTCTCGGCAACCAACTCCACATTCCT